>JAJZDM010000045.1 GCA_021806005.1 Acidobacteriota bacterium
ACCGTTGTGGTTGCTGAAGTAATCGTTGGCGTCGAAGATCGTATTGCGGAAGTACTCATAGACCGTGCCATGCAGGTCGTTCGTACCCTGCTTGGTGGAGATCTGCACCACGCCGCCGGCGAACCCGCCAAACTCAGCCGTCACGTTATTGGTGGAGACACGAAACTCCTGAACGGAATCCTGCGTCGGCACCAGCGAGTTCACATTGTTCTCCGGGATGTTCGACTCCACGCCGTCAATAAAGAACAGGCTCTGGCCGCTGAATCCGCCGCCGATCTGGTAGTTTCCATACGCAATCGCCTGAGTCTGCGCTCCAGCTTGGAAGCTGCCGGATCCGCCATTGGCCATCGTGCTTCCGGCCGTCCCTCCGCCAGGGACCACGCCGGGGACAAAGTCCAGCAGATTGTCCACATCGCGCCCATTCAATGGAGCTTGCTCCACCTGCTGGCCCTCCACCACGCCGCCAAGGGATGACGTATCCGTCTGCATCCGCGCGGACTCCGCGCTGACGGTTACCGTCTGGGTCACGCTTCCCACCGCGAGCGCTACGTCTACGCGGGTGCTGCCGCCGATGGTTACGTCGATATCCTTCTTCACCAGACTCTCAAATCCATTGGCGGTGACGCTGACGCTGTAGATGCCTGGATTCAGGTTCAGGAAGTTGTACGTTCCGCCACTCCCGGAGGTCGTCGTCTGCGTTCCGTTGGTCGCGCTGCTCTTCAACGTCACTTGGGCTCCCGGCACATCCGCCCCCGTCGTATCCGACACCGTGCCGACGATCGTTCCGTAACTGTTCTGCGCCAGGGCTCTCAGCCCTCCTCCTGTGAAGATTGCTGCAACAAACAGCACGATGGCTATGACTCCAGGTCTCTTGCCTGATTCACGATTTGACATGATCTAACTCCTTAGTTGGAACTTACAACTTGTAGACTTTTGACTAGACTCATGTCAATACATTTGAATAGCTAAGATATAAAAAGCTAACTATACTATTACAAAATTGTCTCCGGGTTAAACATCAAAGGTGAGGCTCGTCGCGCTCTTGCGCTCAGCCTCACCTTTGTCACTCAAGAATCTGCAGCACTTGGGATCTGCGCCGGGGCGGGCTACACACTCCCCTTCTTCGCCCCACAGGACTCCCGCACCACAAGGTACCCATTCAGCATCACGGTGCGCGCCATCAGATGCGGATTGGCAATCCTGTCCAGCATGGTCGCAACGGCCGCTGCTCCTATCCCCAGGCAGGGCTGATGGAAGGTCGTCAACGGTATCGGCAGAAGCTCGGCGTACCGGACATCATCGATTCCGGTGATTCGGATCTGGTCCGGAACCCGCAGTCCCAGCCCCAGGACCGTCTTCATCAACTGGGCGGCCGTCAGGTCGTTGGCGCACATGATCGCATCGATCCTTCGCCTGCCGAGCAGGTCGGAGATCATCCCCGCATCGGATGGGTCTCCGCGCACAATCATCTCCCGCTCCACGGCTATCCCGTTTGCATAGAGCGCCGCGCGATACCCCGCAAGACGATCGTCCACCGTTTCGGCGGATCCCTCCAGGGCAAGAAAGGCCACATGCTGCGCTCCCTGGCGAAGCAGATGGTCGGCCATGATATATCCGGCCCGCCGGTTGTCCAGGCACACCAGGTCATACTCACTCCGTGCCGGAAACCCCATCACGCAGCGGTCCAGAAGCACAACAGCGATGTTGGCGGCCTTCAGCGCCTTCAGCACCCTTTGATTGATCTGGTCATGTCCCGGCCCAAACTCCATCGGAGCGAAGAAGACGCCGGAGACACGCTGCTCAATGTACTGTCGGCAGAGTTGCTCCGCCTTCTCTCCGCTCTCAGTCCCCGGCCCCGCCGAATGGCCCCACGAGAGCGAGTGTCCCGCCGAGTTCGGGGATGCCGCCATCCCCTGGCAGATCGGCTCAAAGATCTCGGTCTGACCAAGATCGGGAATGATCAGGCCGAACACGGGCTTCTGGTCAGTCGGCGCTACTGAAGCGTAGGTTCCTGATCCTGCCCGGCGCGTCAGCATTCCCGCCTGCTGCAGTTGCTGCAGAGCCTTGACCACCGTCATACGGCTCACGCCATACCGACGCATCAGTTCGCTTTCGCTGGGTAACCGCGCTCCATTGCGGTATCTGCCGGATTGAATGCTCTGCTTCAAACCCTCAACAATCTGAAGGTACTTTGGCTGAACATGGACGAGGGCACCCTCATCTCCAGCCGTTTCAGCTTCGTCCGTTGGCTTGCTCATTCCCATCGTGCTCCAACTCCTGCGCAACTTGCGTTCAGACTGCGTATTCCCTGACAAAACCAGCCTTGGGGCGTACATCCCCGTCATTGCAGCGGCAGTGGAAGTGCGGCCATCTTTGCGGACACTCTCCCATGCCTGGGAGGAGGGTGCGCAGGCTCGATTCTCGGATCAGATAGAGCACCTTGTCAACAAGTTAATGATTCAAGATCATAGACAGGTTACAATAATTCGTCTATATAGATGAGTATCTGTGTTTGGCGACGGAGAGACGGCACATGTTGATCTGCGGTGTGGGTGAAGTTCTATGGGATATCTTTCCCGACAAAGAGACATTTGGAGGAGCGGCTCTCAACTTCTGTGCGAACCTCCAAAGACTGGGCGACACGGCAACCCTGGTCAGTGCTGTCGGCAACGACAGGCTGGGTCGTCTGGCGATGGATCGGATGCGCCTGCTGGGTCTCGATACCAGGACGATCCAGCAGGTTGCGGATCTGCCCACAGGGACCGCCACCATCAGCACCGGCCCTGACGGCGAACCCGCCTTCTCCATCTCACGCCCGGCGGCCTTCGACGCAATCTCCCCAGACTCATCGACTGTGGCGTATCTCCTCGCCGCTGACCCCAGTTGGCTCTACTTCGGAACCCTCCTTCAGACCAACCCTCGCATCGAGAGTTTTACCGCCGAACTGGCCGGCAAACTACGTCCTGCTGGAACGTTCTATGACATGAACCTGCGCCCCGGCCATTGGAATCTGCCGCTGGTCCAGCGCTTGTCGCGGTTAGCCACCATCGTCAAGCTCAATGAGTCGGAGGCTCGGATACTGCATGACCGAACGCAAACCGGCTACGCCCCGTTTTCCTTGGACGCCTTCTGCAGAGTCTGGGCCTCCACCTATGATATCGAGGTCATCTGCATCACCCTCGGAGGCGAGGGTTGCCTTATCTATGCCCAGGAAAACGTCTCCCTGTTTCCAGGTTACAAGGTTACCGTCTGTGACACCGTCGGATCCGGTGACGCCTTCGCGTCCGCATTCCTCCATGGCTACTCCTCGGGCTGGCCGATCACCCACACCGCCCGCTTCGCCAATGCGCTTGGCGCCATCGTCGCGAGCCGGGCCGGCGCTACACCGGACTGGACCATGGATGAGATCCTGGCGATGATCCCGGCCCATCCCGGCTAAGGCAGTTTCGGTGCAGGTGTAGAGGGCGACTCGACTTCGATGGGCGTTTTCCCCAATGAAAACATCACTGCAAGCCCGCTTCGGGATACTTGACATCCTCTTCTATAGAACCCATCAACACCGACGTTCCATAAATCCACCCGCTTGCCACCGCGGTCCGATTCCCCCTCCCAGGCCGTTGGCCACGATCCCGCTCTACCTCCGGGCCCCGGAGCGGCATTCCACCCTCAAATAAAAAGATCGCCCCTATCAAGGGGCGATCTTTTGCATCCAGTCCGGAGCACACTCAACGAACAAAACTGCTCTAACTGTTGATAATCTCCACGCCACGCCAGAAGGCCACATGGTGCTTCACCGTCTTGGCCGCAGACTTCGGATTCGGGTAGTACCAGGCTGCATCCGGGTTTTCCTGACCATCCACCAGCACCGTGTAGTACCGTGCCATTCCCTTCCACGGGCAACTGGAACTGGTGGAACTGGGACGAAGGAATGCCCTGTTTACCGTCTCTTCGGGAAAGTAAATATTGCCTTCAATGGTCTCAACCTTGTCGCTTTCAGCCAGCGTCTGTCCATTCCAAACTGCTTTTGCCATATATGCCCTTCCCAATTATTTCAATCAGTTGGAGCGACCAGCCGTCCTGGCAGTGAAGAACCCAGAAGATCGTCTCGGCCGCAGTGGGAGCCGTGCGCCTCTTCATTTATACCATAAACTTACTGGAAACGGGAAGTCCTGGAATCGATTCCTCCCAAACTTCATAGAATTCTATAGCCTTCTCCCGGCTCCCACCCCTGCGCGACCTCCGCCTCACCTGCCGTCCTCGCACAAGGATCCTTCCATGTCACCACCTGCGTTCCCTTACGCCACCGCCTCCACCACGGCCCGGGTCTTCTCGGGATCAGGTCGGCGACGCTCACCTGCCTCTTCCGGGGCCTTGGTGGACTTCGGCTTGGGCGGACCTATCTTTTTCTCATAGCTGCAGTTCTTACCCTCAGAGACTGCTTCCTGCTCTCCCTTGCGCAGACGGCGCTTGGGCAGGGCCTCCTGGTTATTCGGGCAGATCAGGTAGGTGCCTTCACTGTTGGCATACTCCACCAGATAGGGTGCCCCGCACTTCGGACAGGGCTCGTTCACCAGCCGCTGATTGCTGGTAAAGTCACACTTCGGGTACCGCGTGCATCCATAGAACGTGTCGCCGCGCCGGTTCTTGCGCACCGCGACTTCACCCCCGCACTTTGGGCAGGGCACATCCAGCAGATCCTGCTTCACATACTTGCACTTCGGGTAGCCGGAGCAGGCGATAAACTCGCCATACTGCCCATCGCGCTGCAGCAGCGGCTTGCCACACTTGGGGCAGGCCTCCTCCAGCACCACCGGCGGTTTGGTCTGCACCTTCTGGGTCAACTTCCGAATCGTCTTGCAGGGCGGATCCTCGTTGTACCCCGGACATGCCATGAACGGTCCCCACGGTCCGTTGCGCAGCACCATCGTCCGCCCGCAGTTGTCGCAAAACTCCTCTTCCTGCTCCGCCTCCTGCGACCCATCCTGCGCTCCAGCAGAGCTCAGATCCGGCTTGGCCGCATAGTTCTCCTTCGTAAAGTCGCAGCTCACCGGCTCCACCACCAGCTTGTTGCCCTTGCCGGCGGCCGCCTGCAACACCTCAATCAGCCTCGCCCGGTTCTCCACCGTGATGCTGGACGCCGCCACGTCCTCGTTCATCACCTTCACCACCATCGGAAACGTAAACGTCTCGATCACCTTCTTCACCGCCGCCTTGGGATCCTTCTTCAGCGGTCCCTGGGCCACCGTAATCGGCTTGGCCTTGGTGAAGTTCGAGCAGGAGTAGAAGCTCCCAAATTTGCCCCACTTCAGAATCAACGGCGCCCCGCACTTCTCGCAGCGCTCCTCCGTGGGCTTCTCCCAGGCCTTGATGTCCTCCATCTCGGTCTCGGCGACCTTCAACTCCTCTTCAAAGTGCGCATAAAACCCCTTCAGCAGATCCGTCCACCGCTCCGTACCCTCTTCCACGGCGTCCAATTCACTCTCCAACTGCGCCGTGTATCCGGTCTCGAAGATATAGGGGAAGTTCTTCACCAGCAGCTCGGTCACCACGATCCCGATCTCGGTCGGCACCAGCCGCTGCGCAATCTTCTTTACGTAATCCCGCTCTTGGATGGTGTTGATGATCGAGGCATAGGTCGAAGGACGCCCAATCCCCTTCTCCTCCAGTGTCTTCACCAGGCTCGCCTCATTGAACCTCGGCGGCGGCTGGGTAAACTTCTGTTGCGGATCCAACCGCACCCTCTCCAAGCCCTGTCCACCCTTCAATGCCGGCAGCCGCCGGTCCACGGAGCTCTCCTCAGAGGTCGCATCCTTGGCACTCTCGGCCGCCTCCGCATCCGTGGCAGCCTCCGCCTCGGCAGCAGCACGCGCCGCCTTGGCCCGTTTGGCCTCCTCGTCAAAGCGCAGCCAGCCATCAAACTTCAGCACGCTTCCGGTGGTTCTGAAGTCGAACACGGACTTTGCCTTGGCTTCGATCTCCACCGTCGTCTGGTCGAAGATCGCGGCGGTCATCTGGCTGGTCACCGCGCGCTCCCAGATCAGCCTGTACAGTCGATACTGCTCATCGGAAAGGTATCGCCGCACCTGATCCGGCACAAATTCCACATTGGTCGGCCGGATCGCCTCATGCGCCTCCTGCGCATCCTTCTTGCTCTTGTAAGTATTGGGCTTCTCCGGCACATATCTCTCGCCGAACTTCTTCCCAACCCACTCCCGAATCTCCTTCACTGCATCCGCGCTCATATTCGTTGAGTCGGTTCGCATGTAGGTAATCAGCCCCACCGTACCTTCGCTGCCCAGCTCCACGCCCTCGTACAGCCGCTGCGCCACACCCATCGTGCGCCGCACATTGAAGCCCAGCCGCCCCGCCGCCTGCTGCTGCAACTGGCTGGTGGTAAACGGAGCCCGCGGATTCTGCCGCCGCTCCTTCGTCTCGATCGACCGCACCTTCCAGGTGGCGCGCTCCAGTTGCCCCATCACTTCATCCACGGCGCCCTTGTCCGGCAGGGCGTTGGACAGAAAAACTTCTTTGCCGTCCGCATCCGTTCCGTTCGGCACGCGAATCGGCAGCCCCTGCACGCCCACCATGCGCGCGGTAAACTCCTGCCCACCCTTCTCCGGCCTCAGCACCGCGTCGATGTTCCAGTACTCCACCGTCTGAAACGCGTTGATCTCATGCTCGCGCTCCACAATCAGCCGCAGCGCAACCGTCTGTACCCGGCCCGCGCTCAAACCGCGCTTCACCTTGTCCCACAACAGCGGAGAGATCTGATACCCCACCAACCGGTCCAGCACCCGCCGCGTCTGCTGCGCGTCCACCAGGTTCTCATCCACATCCCGCGTGTGCTCAAAGGCCGCCTTCACTGCCTTCTTCGTAATCTCGTTGAAGGTCACCCGGCGCAGCTTCTTCTTGTCCCTCACCGCCGGCAGCAGTTGCATCTTCAAGTGTGCGGCAATCGCCTCGCCCTCCCGATCCGGGTCGGCCGCCAGAAAGACAGAATCACTCTTCGACGCCAGCTTTTTCAGCCGGTCCACCACCTTCTCTTTTCCAGGAGACACGATCAGCGTCGGCGCAAAGGTCCGATGCTTCAGCTCCACCCCGATCTCGTTCTTGGGCAGGTCCATGATGTGGCCCACCGAGGCCTCCACCACGTAATCACTGCCCAGATACTTCCCGATCGTCTTCGCCTTCGCCGGCGACTCTACGATCACCAGATTCTTTGCCATACGACACACCTATTCAGAGATCCGGGCCATGGCCCTATCTCCGCTTCCAACTCCTATGCAACCTATCACGTTCTGCCGAGTTCAAGTCAAACGACTCACAGAAATCCATCGGCTCACGATCAACCTGGCTCGTCTCATTGGACGCGCCAGCATCCCCTTTGGACCACTGCCTTGCACTCTTTGACTCTCCGATCTTCCGATAGGGCCTCGGATCGACCGGCCAACTTAATATATATCGATTCGATCCACCAACCTTACACCAGGATCTGGGCTGGCAGGATATGGGCCCTAAAAACAGCGCACATAGTTCTTCCCTGGCAACTGCTTCACCCGGCCACTCAGCTCCAGCTCAAACAGAGCGGTAAACACCTCACCGGAGACAAGTTTCGTCTCCAGCCGCTCCATCAGTTCATCCAGTTGCACCGCCTCATCCTGGCGCAGCAGCTCAAAGACCGCGCGTTCGTGCTCACTCATCGCCGCGTTACCTGCCGCTCCGCCAACTCCCGGCCCCTCGCTGAAAAGGGATGCACCTGACCCCTGTCGGGATTCACCTCCGGCCGTCTTCGCCTGCAGCCGATCCTCCAGTTGTAGCCTCACCTGGGTCGATAGATCCTCCCACACGTCCTCCCAGGTCGCGGTCAGCTTCGCACCCTGTTTGATCAACGTATTGGGCCCCCACGCATTCTTGTTGGTCACATTGCCCGGAACAGCATAGACGTCGCGCCCCTGATCCAGCGCGCAGCGCGCCGTGATCCTGGTACCGGAGTACTCACCCGCCTCCACCACCAGCACGCCTGCGCTCATCCCACTCAGCGTCCGGTTGCGAATCGGGAAGTTCTGCGGCGCAGGGAAGGTTCCCAGGGGAAACTCGCTGACAATCGCTCCTCCCTTGGCCACAATCTCCTCCGCCAACCTCTTGTTTTCTTTGGGATAGATCACATCAATCCCCGTCCCCCACACGGCCACCGTCGCTCCCCCCGCCTCCAGCGCACCTCTGTGCGCACAGGTATCCACACCCCGCGCCATGCCGCTCATCACCACAACGCCCCGCTGGGCCAGGTCACGGCTCAGCATCTCCGCCATCCCCGCGCCGTAAGGCGACGGCTGGCGCGTCCCCACCACCGCAATCCCCGGCTGATTCAACAACTTCACGTCGCCCCGCACCCACAGCACCGTCGGCGGATCGTAGATCTCCATCAACCCCGCCGGATACTCCTCATCGTCCAGCGTCAACCACCTTGCCTGCTGCTCGGCAACCCGCTCCGCCTCCTTCAGCGCCGCCGCCCGAGCCCTCCCATCAAAGCAGAACTGGGCCGCCTCCGCTGGCATCCCCAGGCTCTCCAGTTCGGTCAGCGACGCTGCAAACAGGCGCTCAGCCGCTCCCAGCCTTCGTAGCGCCCGCGCGGTCCGGGTCGGCCCCATGCCTGGCGCCAGGGTCAGCGCCAGCCACGCCAACCGCGCCTCTTCGTTGCTGCCCACCCCATCCGTGCTCTCCACCCCGCGCTTCTCCCTCTCCCAACCTTCCGCCATCCCGCATACCTCTCCGCTGCGTCGTGATGGCATGCTATACCATCTGTGCGAAGATCGCAGTGGCTCCGGCTTCCAGCCTGACTCCTGCGGCCATCCTCGGCCATCTAAAATAAATCTGTGCCATTACGCGTCTCTACCATCGCCTTTCTGAATCCGGCTCCTCTGCTCTACAACTTTGAACACGAACCCGCGGCCACCCGCCTCCGGGAGCACTACGATGTCCACTACACCTTGCCGGCCATCTGCGCCTCCGAGCTTCACTCCGGCACCTCCGACCTGGGTCTGATCCCCATCGCCGCTCTCACCTCCTCGCTCGTCGTCGTTCCCGGCTGCACCATAGCCTCCCGCGATGAGGTCCGCAGCATCCTCCTGCTGGTCAAGAACCCCTCCGGCCTCACCACGCCAGAGGCCCTGCAACGGGTCCGAACCGTCGCCGCCGACACCGCCAGCCGCAGTTCCGTGGCCTATACGCAGATCCTCTTCCAGCACTTTCACCACACCCACCCGGAGTTCCTGAACCTTCCCGCCGACCCCACCGCCATGCTCGCCGCCGCAGACGCCGCCTTACTCATCGGCGACCCCGCCCTGCTGGCCCGCGAGCATCGCGCCGCCATAGACGCCGCCGTCGGTGCCCCGCTGCTCTGGCTCGACCTGGCCCATCTCTGGCATCAGCTCACCGGCCTCCCCTGGGTCGCCGCCGTCTGGGCCCTGCGCCCGGAGTCCTTGGACCCCGCCGGCCTCTCGCCCCAGCAGCTCATCGCCGATCTCACCGCCAGCCGCGACGCCGGCATGGCTCACACCGAGCAACTGGTCCAGGAATGGACCCCCCGCCTGCCCATCTCCCCGCAGACCATCCGCACCTACCTCCGCCACAACATCCACTACACCCTTGACCCGGAGTGCCTTCGCGCCATCGAACTCTTCCGCTCCCTGGCCGCCGGCATCGGCCTGCTTCCACCCCTCACCCTGCAGACCCTGGAAGCCTTCGCGTAACGTCCAGACCAGTTTGGCGTAAAGTGTAGAGCAGCCCGGCGCGCCGCCAGCGCTTCTCCATCGCGCCGGCGGCCGGGAGCTTGCCGTGGCCACAAGAGACCCAAAGAATCACCCCGTCCAGCGCATCGTCGGTATCGACTGGTCCGGGCGGGTGGACGAAGCCGGACAGCGCCGGCACATCTGGGCTGGGGTCTGGACCCAGGACGCCCGCGGCCGCGCAACCGTCCATCTCCAGGCGGGTAGAACCCGGGACGAGGTTGCAGACTGGCTCGTCGAGCTGGCTCGGCAAACGCCGGCGATGGTTGTCGGACTCGACTTCTGTTTCAGCTTTCCCGCCTGGTTCGTGCACGACGAGCATCATGCCGCAACCGCTCCCGACTTCTGGAGGCATGTCGTCTCTCAGGGCTGGATCGAGCGCTGGCTGGCCCAAGACGCCTCCGATCCCCGCTTCTGGGGAAGAGCGCGCACCTCGGGCGGAGGCAAGCGGCCGCCGGAGTTCTCCGGCGAGAACCTCCATCGCATGTTGCGGGCCACCGATATCGACTGCAAACTGGCGGCCCTGATCCCCGAGGCCGACCGTCAAGCCCGGGTGCGCGGCATCGCCCCCAAGAGCGTCTTTCAGGTGGGCGGCGCGGGTAGCGTGGGGACGGCCTCGCTGCGCGGCTTTCCGGTGCTCCTCCATCTGCGCGACGCAGGCTTTCGGATCTGGCCGTTCGACCGCCCGGCGCTCTCCACCTCCCCACCCCATCCTCTGGTCGTGGAGATGTACACCCGCCTGAACACCGGCCCAGTACGCAAATCCAACTCCCACTCCCGGGCGGAGTATCTGCGCGCCCGGCGCAACTCCAGCGCCGCCTACGCCAACCTGTCCCGCGGCGTGATCCGTGCAGCCCTGGCCAGCGAGGATGCCTTTGACGCTCTGGTGAGCACCCTCGTCATGGCCGAACGCCACCACGACTTTCCCCGCCTGCCCCAGCCCCGGGATCCGCTGCATCTCATCGAGGGCTGGACCTGGACGCCCTAACCCGGATCCTCCACATCCACCTCGTCCACCTCCGCTCCCCACTCCCGCAGCACCTTCCACACCGTCTGCGTAGAGAACCCTGCTCCCAACAGCCGCCGGACAGCTCGCGCCGTCTCCTTCTCATCCTCCGGCCTCTTCATCCGCTTCCGGGCGACGTACTCCTTCGCCAGCGCCACCTCATCCACCTCGCCGTAGGCCGTCTCCAGCGCCGCGCTGGCCAACTCCTGCGGAATCCCCTGTTGCATCAGCCCCTGCGCCACTCTCCGCCGCCCGAATCTCTCATTCTCCTTGCGCAGTCGGGAGTAATCGGCGGCAAACCGCTCATCGCTCAGATAGCCCAGTTCCTTCAGCCGTCGCACCACCGCCTCGACGGCAGCCGCTCCCCCCTCCCCCGGCTCGGCGCGCTCCGTCAACCTTCGCCGCAGATCCCGCTCGCTCTTCATCTTCGCGCTCAGTGACCGCACCGCCGCCTCCAGCAACCCGGCCTCATCCAGCGGCGCCCGCGCCGTCCTTCTCCCTCCCGCCGATCTCATGCCTACCGCCTCCTCACCCTCTTGCCGGCCCACACTCGGAAGACCGAACCTCCGCGCGACAGGTCCTCTGCGCTCTCGCCCCTCTGACCGGACTCCCTGCCCCAGAATGATCCTTCAGGCTGATGATAGAGCAGCTCTGCTCAGCCACGGGGACGCGTCCTCCCGCACACCAGTCCGCCTCTGCACTCTGCCTGGGGAAGGCCAGGGCTTCCGAAGCTCCTGCAGCCCACTCCCGGTGAGAAACCCCTCGACAACCGCGCCCAGCCTGTCTCAGACTCCTCCCTTACCCGGCCTGGGGAACAACCGTTCCTGCTGCTGCGTACCTTCCGTCAGAAAGGCGGCCAACCTCATGAAGCTCCTCCTCTTCCTCATCCTGCTGGTCCTCTGCTGGCCGGCTGCCCTGCTGGCCCTCATCCTGTATCCGCTGATCTGGCTGCTGCTGCTTCCCTTCCGCCTGATCGGCCTCGTGGTGGGCGGCGTCTTCGAACTGATCGCGGCTCTCTTCTCCCTTCCGGCTCGCGTCTTGAGGGCCCTGTAGCGAGCCCTGTAACAAACCCTGCAACGGACCCTCCGGCAGACCCCCCTCCCAGCCATCCGGCCCGGCCTCGCCGCATGCCTTTCGGCGCAGTGCGATAAACTGAAGGTCCATGGTGAATGAAAAACTGCAAATAGTCCCGCTCGGCGGCCTCGGCGAGTTCGGCATGAACTGCCTTGCCCTCCACTTCGGCGAAGACATCCTGGTCATCGATGCCGGCCTGATGTTCCCGGAAGAGGAGTTACTCGGGGTGGACATCGTCGTCCCGGACATCAGCTACCTCATCGAGAACCGCAGCAAGGTCCGGGGCATCGTTCTCACCCACGGCCATGAGGACCACATCGGCGGCCTTCCCTGGATCCTCTCCGAGCTCAACGTCCCCGTCTACGGCACGGAGTTCACCCTGGCCTACGTCGAAGACAAGCTGGAAGAGCACCGTCTGCTGGACGACGCCGAACTCATCGAGATCCTTCCCGGCCGGCGCTTCAACCTCGGCGTCTTCAACGTCCAGCCCATTCGCGTCACCCACTCCCTGGTGGACTGCGTCTCCCTGGCCATCCACACCCCGGTCGGCATCGTGCTGCACACCGGCGACTTCAAGGTCGACCTCTCCTCCCCGGACGGCCACCCCTTCGACCTTCAGGCCTTCGCCGACCTGGGCAAGCAGAACGTTCTCTGCCTGCTGCAGGACTCCACCAACGTGGATCGCTCCGGCTTCACGCCCGGAGAGAAGGCCGTTATTCCGCGTCTGGATGACATCTTCGGAGCCGCCAAGAAGCGGCTCTTCTTCTCCTGCTTCTCTTCTTCCATCCATCGCATCCGCATTGCCATGGATCTGGCCCACAAGCATGGGCGCAAGGTCGCCCTGATCGGCCGCTCCATCGACAACTCCACCGAGATCGCCCAGGATCTTGGCTACATCGACCCTCCTCCTGGGCTGATCATCCATCCCAACCAGATCAAGGACACCCCTGCCGGCAAGCTCTGCGTTCTGATCTCCGGCACTCAAGGGGAACCGATGAGCGCCCTCTCGCGGGCCGCGGTCGATAACCACCGCTTCGCCAAGATCGAGCCCGGCGACACCGTTCTGCTCAGCTCCCGCATCATCCCCGGCAACGAGAAGGGCATCTACCGGGTCATCGATCACCTGGAGCGCCGCGACGCCCGCGTCATCTACGACGACGGCTCCAACGGCCTCATCCACGTCTCCGGCCACGGCTCCCAGGAGGAGCTCCGGCTGATGATCAACCTGGTCCGTCCCCGCTTCTTCGTCCCCATCCACGGCGACTACCGGCACCTCAAGCGTCACGCTGAACTGGCCGCCCAGACCGGCATCCCGGAGCGGGTGATCCTGCTCGAAGATGGCGACGTCCTCAGCCTGGACGGCGAGCACGCTGAAAAGACCGGCAAGATCACCACCGGGCGAGTCTGCATCGACAACAACTCGACGGCCGACGTGGTCGAAGACACCATCATCCGCGATCGCAAGCATCTGGGGGAAGACGGCGTCTTCCTGCCCATCATCGCCATCAACAAACGCACCGGGCAGGTCGAGGGCGCGCCGGAGATCACCACCCGCGGCTTCGCCGCCGACGATCCCGAACTGCTGAGAAACGCCCGGGACGTGGTTGCCCGCACCCTCGAGGTCTCCAGCGAAGAGGAGCGCCGCGACTACGGCGTCATGAAGGACAAGATCCGCGGCGACCTCAAGCGATTCCTGCAAAAGAACGCCAACCGCCGCCCGCTTATCATGCCCATCATCCTGGAGCTGTAGTGCGCACTCAGCCCGTTGGCTGACAAAGCTGCTGCCCCCATTTGATGCATCATCCTGATCCGCTGCAAATCATCTACTCTTCGCCAGCCGCTCTCCGCTGGCTCGCAGATCAAATGCAACGGCGGCCTCACGGCCGCCGTCTCCACTTGCTCTCCGCACCCTGCGTGGGCGATCAATGCGCCATCTGCTGCTGGTACTGCTGCTGAAGCGTCTGCATCCTGGAGGCAAACTCACCCATATGGCTGTGCACAATCTGCATCACGCCGTTCTTCACCACCGGATCATTCTTCAGCATCGCCTGCCCGGCCGGTGACTTGTAGAACGCGAGGATCCCATTCAGCTCCGCCTCGGTATACGTGCCCATATACAGCTTCACGTAGGCCGGCTCCAGCGTCGGCCAGCCAAACGCCTGGTTCAGCACCTGCAGGGAGTTGTTGACAAACTTCTGCTCGATCGCCTTCCTCGCCGGCGTCATCGCCTGCGTTCCTTCGCCGTTCTGCGCCGTCATCTGGATGTGCATGCGCATCGACTGCATCATCTCATCCAGATTGCGGTCCATATGCATCACCGCAAACAGCTCCTTCACCTTGGCCTGCTTGGACGCATCATCGGCACGCGCCTCCATCGGCGCCACAGCCAGCGCCATCATCAGCGTCCCAGTCAGCATTGCAATCCATCGCTTCATCAATCTATTCCTCTCTCTCAACCTCTCCCAATATCTTCTCTGAATCCAGAGGCCTTCTCGCAAAATAATACAAACTGAACGCCAGCGCCGCGAAGCAGATCACACTCACCCAGTCCTTGTAGAACGGATTGGTCGCCGGGAACTGCGGTGCCATCCTGCCCGTGGCCGCCTCATACAGATTCAGGCACACCCCTACCAGACCCATGATTCCACCGGCGGCAATCAACCCGGAGGCGTACAGACTCCCCGAGGAGATCTCGCTCTCCGCGCCGGAGCCTTCACCTCCTCTGGCCGCGGCCCTGTCCACCATCCAGCGAACCACCCCGCCGCAGAAGATCGCCAGCGTCGTCCCAATCGACAGGTACGCTCCCACCGCAAAGGTCAGCGAGCGCACCCCCAGCAGCTCAATGCCGATCACCAGCGCCACCCCCAGCAGCACCAGGCTCCAGGGCAGCCGCCGGCTCAGGATCCCGTTGATCACCGTGGCCATCAGCCGGCCCTGCGGCGCTGCCGCCTTCTCACTGCCAATCCCCTGAATCCATTGAACTTCAATCTTCCCTGTCGCGGGGTCATACAGGTACTTCCCATCCTCCAGCGTGGAAGATCCAATCGCATTCAGCACCAGGTAGCGCTGGGCGTCGGTCAACTCCTCCCGCCTCGCCCCGGAGCCGCCCGCCTGCGCCGGCCACAGCACCGTCACCCGGCTGCGCTTGAAGTACCCCTGGTTGGACACCCCCTCCGGCAGCGCAGCCAGCGAGATCGCCCGCGCCGTCGGCAGCTCCTTGAAGCTCTCCAGCCCTTTGTTCATCGCATTCAGCGTCATCCCGATGGAGAATACCGAAACAATCACCCCCACCATCACCGCTACCTGCTGCTTCCACGGCGTCGCCCCAATCAGAAATCCGGTCTTTAGATCCTGACTCGTATCTCCGGCGTTTGCGGAGGCGATGCAGACCGCCCCGCCTACGGTAATCGCCAGCGCGCCAAAGGCCGGCGCCGTCCATCCCTTCACCAGGAAGATCGCCGCCACCGCCATCAGCGTCGCAATCGTCATCCCGCTCACCGGATTTGCGCTCGATCCCATGATGCCCACAATCCGCGACGAGACGGTGACAAACAGAAACCCGAAGACCACCACCAGCAGCGCGGCCGCAAGATTGGCCAGCCAACCCACCTCCGCGCCAGGAATCGGCTTCAGCTCCAGAAACAGAAACATCAGCAGAATCAGCAATAGGCTGCCGGCCACCACCACCGTCATCGGAATATCGTTCTCCGTCCGCAGCAGCCCGCTTCTCCCCCCGCCCTTGCCAAACCCCATCTTCGCGAACCCGGAGGCAAGCGCGTTCACAATCGTCGGCATCGTCCGCAGCAGGGTAATCAGCCCGCTGGCCGCCACGGCTCCCGCGCCCATCGGCCGCACATACGTCGCCCACAGGTCGCTGGGGCTCATCTGCGCAATCGGCGTCACGCCGGGGTACAGCGGCCCGGCCAGGTGCTTGCCAAAGAACATGATGGCGGGCATCAGCACCAGCCAACTGAACACTCCCCCGGCCAGCATCACCGCCGCAACCCGCACTCCGATGATGTACCCCACTCCCAGGTACTCCGGCGTCACATCCGCCCGGATCGCCGCACCCTTCAGAATCTGCGCCCCCTTCGGATCAAAGTCCGGAGACCAGTTCGGCGTCGCCGGAAACAGCCTCAGCAGGCTCTCGTTCTGGAAGAGCGTATACAGCCCTCCCAACCCCAGCCCCAGAAACACCCGGCTGGCAAAGGACCCTCCCCGCTCTCCCGCCTGCAGCACATCCGCGCAGGCCGTCCCCTCCGGATAGGTCAGAACACCGTGCTCCTCCACAATCAACTGCCGCCGCAGCGGAATCATGAACAGCACGCCCAGCCAGCCGCCAAACAGAGCCAGCGCAAAGATCCGCGTGCTCTCCAGATCGAACCCCAGAAAGATCAGTGCCGGCAGCGTAAAGATCACCCCGGAGGCGATCGACTGGCCCGCGTTGCCCGTCGTCTGCACGATGTTGTTCTCCAGAATCGAGGCCCGGCCAAAGGCCCGCAGGATAGAGATCGACAACACCGAGATGGGGATGCTCGCCGCCACTGTCAAACCGGCCCGCAGCCCCACATACACGGTCACGGCCCCAAACACCACGCCAAAGATCGAGCCCAGCAGCAACGCCCGAAGTGACAGTTCCCTTCTCTCTTCACTGGCTGGAACAAAGGGGCGAAAGGTCGTCGTTTCGGGCATCAAGCGGGTCTCCTGCAGTCGGTTCACAGATGGTTGAAGGTGCTTCATTCCATGGCGGCCATCCCACCCGCGGCGATCGGCTGCGCCTCAGGAAACTTCGGGAAGGAAAGACGGCACTGCGTCAGTCTACCCGACGGTCAGCAAGTCAGCGAGCGGGACCACCATCTGCCGGAGCCGGCTCCGCCGCTGCCGGCAGAGCCGCATCGTCGGCCTCCCGAATATCGCTCAGGGAACCGGCGATGGCAGCCTCACGGTGAAGAAGCTGCCATCGCGCCCGACCTCGGCGGCTCAGCGGCCTCCGAGCATATGCTCCGTGCGTTTCCTCCGGTTGACACGCCAGAGCCTGGCTACTAGCATTCAGCCTTTGGCCGAACTCCTCCGGATGGAAATGATGCGAAGAAGCCTTCTTGCTTGCTGCCTGATCTTTGCCGGAATGTATGGATGGGGACAGTCCGGGAGCCCTCAGTCTCGAAACCCTCTCCCTGAGATGGATACCTCCCAGGTGGCCGTCAACGTCGATCTCAATCGGAGCCTGGGCCCCTTCACCCCCATCTATGGCTGGTTCGGATACGACGAATCGAACTACACGACCACGCCCCATGGCCGGGCGCTGCTGGCGGAGTTGCACCACCTCAGCCCGACTCCCGTTTATATCCGTGCGCATTTTCTGCTCACCAGCGGCAACGGGGTGCCGGAGCTGAAGTGGAGTTCCTCCAACGTCTACACCGAAGATGCCCAGGGACAGCCGCAATATAACTGGAAGATCCTGGACGGCATCTTCGACGCCTACGCGGCAGCGCACGTGCGCCCCATGGTAGAGCTTGGCTTCATGCCTCAGGCGCTCTCCAGTCATCCGGAGCCCTATCATCTTCCGTGGCCTCCAAAGCCGGGTGTAGCCGAAGGATGGTCGTTCCCTCCCCGGGACTACAGTCGCTGGCGGGAACTGACATTCCGGGTCGCCCAGCACATGGCCCAGCGGTATGGCATGCGGGCGGTCTCCACCTGGTACTGGGAGGTGTGGAACGAACCCAATATCAGTTACTGGCATGGTACGGAGCGGGAGTATGAGCGGCTCTACGACTACGCTGCGGCTGGTGTGCGGCAGGCCATACCCCAGGCGCGCATCGGCGGCCCTGCCACCACCGGCCCGGACAACGGCAAGGCCTCTGCGTTTTTGACGGAGTTCCTGTCCCACTGCGTGAAGGACAAGAGTGCGGCCACCAGTGGCGCAATCCCTCTGGACTTCATCTCCTTCCATGTAAAGGGAACTACCAGCGTGGAGGACGGCCATGTGCGGATGGCGTTGCAGAGGGAGATGGAAGATGCTGAAAACGGCTTTGCCGTCGTGCGCGCCTTTCCGGAACTTCAACGGCTTCCCATTATCTTGAGCGAAGCCGATCCTGAGGGCTGCGCCGCCTGCGTTTCCACGAAGTATCCGCAAAACGGATACCGCAACGGCTCGATGTATCCGGCCTATACGGCGGCAGCGATGAAGTCTCTGCTGGATCTCTCCCGGCAGAAGCAGCTGAATCTGATCGGCATGCTCACCTGGGCCTTCGAGTTTGAGGGGCAACCCTACTTTGCAGGATTTCGCACACTGGCCACCCATGGCGTGGATAAGCCGGAGTTGAACCTCTTTCGCATGGACGGGATGCTGGGAGACAAGCGGGTGGAGGCTGAGAGCAGCGGCGCGGTCGATGCGAATCAGATCCTGTCCTCCGGAGTCGGCCGGCAGCCAGATGTGGATGTGCTGGCCACCGCCGCTCCCGGCGCAGCGGCGGTGATGCTATGGAACTATCAGGACCAGGCCTCCGCCGGACCCTCAGCCAACCTGCGCGTCACCATCCGGGGACTTCCGCAGACGGCGCAGCGCGTTCTGCTGGAGCAATTCCGGATCGACGACGAGCATAGCAACGCCTACACGGCGTGGCTGCGGATGGGGTCGCCGCAAAGGCCAACGCCGCAGCAGTACGCTTCATTGCAGGCCACTGGCCAGCTTGCCTTGTTCGGCTCTCCACAATGGATGTCGCCACATCAGGGAGTACTCCAGACCCAGGTGACACTGCCGCGGGAGAGCCTCGCTCTTCTTCGAATCACCTGGACGGGAGCAGCCGGAGCGGAGAAATAAATCGAGAGATGCTGCACAAGGCCCACGCCCTCCGGGCCCGCTGGACCACCACCAGCCTGCCTCGCCCAAGCTATGGTTTTCACAGTGCGGCTCGCAGTTCGGGCACACCCGGCGCCTTTCCTTATCCGGCGATCCGCATCGTCCTTCCATGCCGCGCCACAATTGCCAGTCGCTCCTCGCCAAGGATCTTCCGCACCTGGCTGCGAGCATGGCTGGACCACGGCCCGGCCGGATCCAGCCTGGAGTAGGACGTCCAGTGCTTCAGCGCCTTGCGCGGCTCCTGAACGCGCTCGTAGGCCAGCGCCAGGTTATAGTGCGCGTCCGCATACTGCGGAACCAGGGCCAGCGCTCGCAGATAGGCCTCGATCGCCTCGTCCATGCGCTGCTGTTCATCCAGCACATTGCCCAGGTCAAAGTGCGCCAGAGCGTACTCCGGATCCGCTTGAACCGCCTGGCGATACCTTCGCTCCGCCTCGGAAAACTCCCTCTCGTTATAGAGAATCGTCCCCAGGTTGATCGCAGAGGCCGCATGATCCGGCTGGAACTCCAGGATCGTCTCGTAGAGGTTCTTGGCCTCATCCAACCGCCCCGGAATCTCCTCCAGGCGCACCGCGCGCAGGAACATCTCCTGCAGATCCGAGTAGAATGGGCCCTGCTCCGCCGCATTTCTGCGCACCACGGCCATACCGCTGCCCGGCGCCAGCTCAAAGTCAAACGCCATCTGGCGGGTCATGGGATCAACCAGCGCGCCCCATTGGCGAAACGCCACCCGGGAGCCGTGCTGCACCGCCACCGACTCCAGCAGCGGATTTCTCATCCCGGAGACCCTCTGCATGGCGTCCACAGACTGCCGTATGCTGCGCACCGAGATCCGTGTCGCCGCCAGATCACGCAGCTTCCTCAGCTGCACCAGCTCATCAAAGGAGTAGTTTTCCGTAGAGGCAATCAGCCCTGCCCTCTCCCAGGAGGCAAGCTTGCGGGCAGGAACTCTGAGAATACGCAATACATCTTTACGGCAGTATTGGCTCACGGCGCTCATCTCAAGTACTCGGCGTCAATAGCTACCACGGGTTGTGGCATGCCCTACGGCGAGTATCCGTCGCTACCATCCCTCAATCAAGGCTTTTACATGTGGATTTCATGAATTCGGTGGATAACTGAACCAAATCTGATTCATATCAGCGAGTAGAACTCCACGGCATTGCCGCCAAGCACCCTCTGAACCTCCTCGGAACCGAATCCCGCGAAGTACTGCCCCAGCACCTCCCACCAGCGGGAGTAGCCCGCCGCCACTAGGCACACCGGCCAGTCCGATCCCGCCATCAGGCGTCCAGTCCCAAAGGCCTCCACACAAGCGTCCAGATAGGGGCGCAGAGCCTCCGGCGTCCAGTGCTCCCAATCAGCCTCCGTCACCATCCCGGAGACCTTGCACATCACGTTCTCCCGCCTGGCCAGCTCCCGCAGATTGGTTTGCCACGGTTCCAGTTCACCGGCGGCGATCCGCGGCTTGGCCGCATGGTCCAGCACAAACCTCTGCCGGGGATGCGCATCCACAAACCGGATCGCCTCCTCCAGTTGGTTCTCATAGATCAGCAGGTCATAGGTCAGGCTCCGCTGCGTAAGCTGCTGCACCCCGCGGTTAAACCTCTCCTCGTCCAGAAACCCGGCCGGCTTGCCCTGGGCGATCTCCCGAAACCCCACCAGCCGCCGCTCCTCACTCCAGCAGTCCAGCACCGCAGCCAAATCGTCAGCCGCCAGCGGCGCCCAACCCACCACGCCCCGAATCGCCGGCGAAGACCGCGCACACTCCAGCAACCAGTTCGTCTCCTCCACCGTCTCGCGCGCCTGTACGGCCACCGTTCCGTGCACCCCGGCGTACTCCAACTCCTGCGCCAGATCGGCGGGAAGAAAATCATGCCGCAGTCGGGCCATCGAAGCATCAATCCAGCCAAACTCCGCCTCACGATAACGCCACAGATGATGATGAGCATCGATCCTCAAAGCAGCATGGTCCTCCATCTTCTTACCCGCCGGCGATCGGGCAACATCTCCGCGAACGCACTCCCGCACGCGCTCTGGAAGGAGTCTATCGCAGAACCAAAGACCCTCTTCGAACCCTCCCCAACCTCCTCCGGCCATCCAGGCGCGCCGGGTCTCCACCGTTGTTCCCTGCCACAGTGTCCACAGGGGTGATGTACCGTAACTCTATGCGATTCCCCTCCCCGGCCGCGGTTGCCCTCTGCACCGCGTCTCTACTGGCTCCCATCGCCTGCGCCCAGACCGCCCCGCACCTCATCCCGATCCCGCGGCAGATCTCCGCCATCCAGACAGTGCCCGTAAACTCGGTCACCGTCCTCTGCCCCGGCTGCTCCTCGCAGGATGCCTTCGCCGCCAACGACCTTACCCAGACGCTCAAAGACCGCGGCATCCCCACCGGTCGCGGTCTGCGCATCGTGCTCCATCGGCTCTCTCACTACCCCGATTCCAGCTTCACGGCAGAGATGCGCGCCGAAGGCTATACCATCCGCTACGCGAATCGCACCCTCACCCTCACCGGGGCAACCAGCGCCGGCCTCTTCTACGCAGCCCAGACGGCCAAGCAGATGATCGAGCACTTACCCTCCGGCCTGGTGCTGCACGCCGCAGACATCCACGACTGGCCGGCCATGCGCTACCGTGGCCTGCACGATGACCTCTCCCGCGGCCCCGTCGATACGCTCGCCTTTCAGATGAAGTTGATCCGCACCCTGGCAGCCTACAAGATCAACGTCTACTCGCCGTACTTTGAAGACACCCAGCAGTACGCCTCCAACCCTCTCCCCGCACCCCCGCAGGGCAGCATCTCCGCCGCCGATGCCCGCCAACTGGTCGCCTACGCGCAGCAGTACCACATCACCGTCATCCCTGAGCAGGAGGCCATCGGCCACCTCAACAACATGCTCCTCTGGGAGACCTACGCCGACGTCGCCGAGACCCCTCACGGAGCCGTGCTCGCACCCGGCCAGCCGGGCTCCATTCCGCTCATCGATCAGATCTTCCAGGAGCTCGCCCAGCTCTACCCCGGCCCCTTCCTGCACATCGGGGGCGATGAGACCTACGATCTGGGCATCGGACGCACCCGCGCCCAGGTCGACGCGCAGGGCATGGGCGCCGTCTACATCGATTACCTCCAGCAGATCGTCACCAGCCTCCAGCCGCTGCATCGCAAGATCCTCTTCTGGGGAGACATCGCCCAAAGCCAGCCGGAGCTGTTGAAGGCTCTCCCTGCGCAGATCAAGAGCCAGCTCATCGCCGTCGCCTGGGGATACTCTCCCAGCCCCCACGGATTCCTCCGCACTCTCCGCCCCTACACCGAAGCCGGGATTCCGGTCTGGGTCGCGCCCGCCATCAACAACTACCGCCAGGTCTGGCCCAACCAGCAGCAGGCGCTCGAAGACATCCAGCAGTTCACCCGCGACGGCCAGCGCTACGGAGCCACCGGACAGCTCAATACCCTGTGGAACGACGACGGCGAATCGCTGGCCAACATGAACTGGTACGGAATCCTCTTCGGCGCAGCCGCCGCCTGGCAGCACGGCGAATCCTCCATCGCCGCCTTTCAGCAGAGCTTCGCCCAGGTCTTCTTCGGAGACTCCCAGGGTCTGCTCAACCAGGCGCAGGACGACCTCACCAGCGCCATGGCCCTCCTGCATGACAACAAGGTGATCGCCGCCACCGAGGGCTCCGATGGCCTCTTCTGGCTCGATCCCTGGTCCAGCGACGGCCAGGCGGTCGCCGCCCGCATGCGGCCCATCAACTCCGCTCTGCGCCTCTACGCCGAGCAGGCCCTCACCCTCATCGCCCAGGCCCGCGCGCAGGAGCCCAACCTCCGCCAGCCGGACGCCATCTCTGCCATGGACTTCGGCGCCCGGCGCATCGACTTTCTCGGCCTCAAGTTCCAGCTCGCCGACGAGATGGCCTCCGCGTACGCCCAGGCGCAGGCCACGCTGCAAACCTTGCAGACCAACCCCAGCGCTCCCCGGCCCAGACCCTCCGTCCCCGCTCTGCTCTCCGATATCAACGGCGTCAACGGACGCCTCCAGGACCTCATCGACATCTACTCCCGGCTGCGTGACATGTACGCCACGCAATGGAACAAGACCTACCAGCCGGATGGACTTCGACCCGTCCTCGAGCACTACGACTACACCATCGGACAGTGGTACGCCCGCGTCGACAAGGTGCGCAGCGCTCAGCGCCAGTGGAGCCATGCCCGGACGCTGCCTCCTGCCGCCGACCTTGGCATTCCACCACCCCCTCTGACCCAGCCAGCTCCAACGCAGTCTCCCGCACCAGCTCCAGCCCCAACTCCAGCCCCAACCTCAACTCCAGCCCCGCCTGCCGCCGCGCCAACCCCCTAGCAGGAGATCGCCTTGTCCGGAATCCACTTTGCCCTCCTGGCCACAGCCCTTCTGCAGCCCTCCGGCCAGCATCGTCTGGGAGCCTTTGACCTCGCGCTCGTCGCCGTCTACCTGGTGGGAATCACCCTCTTCGGCCTGCGCTTCCGCAAGCTCTCCGCAACCGGCGCCCCTGCGGACCGCTCCCTGCGCAGCTACTTCCTGGCCAACAACACCATCCCCTGGTGGGCCATCTCGCTCTCCATCGTCTCCGCGGAGACCTCCACGCTCACCATCATCTCCATCCCCGGCGTCGCCTTTGCCGGCAACTTCGGCTTCCTCCAGGTCGTCATCGGCTACATGATCGGCCGCATCGTGGTCGCCATTCTCTTTCTGCCCCGCTACTTCGCCGGCCGGATGCTCACCGCCTACCAGCTCATCGATCAGCGCTTTGGATCATCCCTCTACAAGGTCACCGCCGGCCTGTTTCTCGTCATGCGTGCGGCTGCTGAGGGCGTGCGCGTCTTCGCCGTCTCCATCGTCGTCGCCATCGCCATCGGAACCCGCGACCTGCTCTCCATCGGCATCATCTCCGCCCTCACCCTGCTCTACACCTTCGAGGGCGGCATGGCCGCCGTCATCTGGACCGACGTCGTGCAGATGGCCATCTACTTCGGCGGCACCCTGGTCGCGCTGCTCACACTCGGCTCCCACGTCCACGGCGGCTGGGCCACCATCCACGCCGTGGCCTCTGCCGCCGGCCGCTTCCACATGCTCAACTTCACCTTCAACCTCACCACCGCCTACACCTTCTGGGCTGGTCTCCTCGGCGGAGCCTTCCTCACCATGGCCTCGCACGGCACCGATCAGTTGATGGTGCAGCGCATGCTGGCCGCGCGCAATCTGCGCGAGTCCCAGCTCGCGCTGCTCAGCTCCGGCGTGGTGATCTTCGTGCAGTTCGCTCTCTTCCTGCTCATCGGCGCCGGCCTCTACGTCTTCTACGCGCAACATCCGGCGGTCTTCTCCAGCGCCGACCGCATCTTCCCCACCTTCATCGTCCGGGAGATGCCCCCCGGCATCGCCGGTCTGCTGGTCGCGGCCATCCTGGCCGCGGCGATGTCCAACCTCTCTGCTGCCTTGAACGGCCTCTCCTCCACCACCGTCGTGGACTTCTACGTTCCCCTGCGGCCCAACGCAGACCACCGCGAGCGCGCCCTCGTCAGCAAATCCTCCACCGTCTTCTGGGCACTGGTGCTCTACGCTATCGCAGCCTACGCCGCTCTGGTCGGCGGCAAAGGACACGTCGTCGTCATCGGCCTCTCCATCGCCTCCGTGGCCTACGGCTCTCTGCTGGGCGTCTTTCTGCTCGGAACGCTCACCCGGTTCGCCACCCAGACCGGCGCAATCACAGGCATGATCTTCGGCTTTCTTCTCAACCTCTGGCTTTGGCAAGGAGTCTTCCCCATGCACCTCGGTCCCATCACCATACCGCCCATCGCCTGGACCTGGTATGTGCTCGTCGGCGCAGCCGCAACCTTCCTCGTCGGGGCGCTGGTCAGCCTTCTCTCGGGCAGTTCACCCTTCCGCCGGAAGACGACCCACTCCGTCTCCAGCTCCATAACCGGCTCGGTCGCCCTCACAGCCGCGCTGCTCTCCCTGCCCCTGCTCAGTGCGCGCCCCTGCCACGCCCAGACGCCGCCGGCCAACGCCGCCACGCCTCCCCACGCCCCAGACTTCAGCCTCGTCTCCACGCTGCTCAACCGCGCCGTCGCCACCCACCAGCCGCCGGGAGTCGCGCTGCTCATCGGGCACAACGGGCACGTGGTCTTCCAACACGCCTACGGAGACCGCAAGCTGGCCGGCGAGCCCGGGCTGGACGGTCAGCCCTCCCACGCCCTGCCCATGACCATGGACACCATCTTTGACATGGCCTCGCTCAGCAAGTGCCTCAGCACCGCAACCGCCATCATGCAGCTCTACGAGCAGGGCAAGCTGCGCTTTGACGATCCGGTAGAGAAGTACCTTCCCGAGTTCAACCCCCGGCACGATCCCGTTCGCGCCCAGGTCACCATCCGCATGCTCCTCACCCACACCTCCGGCGAGCCCGGCGACGTCACCATGAGATCCCCCTGGGGGCTGGCCGCGCCCGACTTCGCCGCAGGCCTCCACCGGGCCTTCACCACGCCGCTGATCTCCGCACCCGGAGCCGTCTTTCGGTACTCGGACGTCAACTTCATCCTGCTCGGCTACATGGTGCAACGCCTCAGCGGAGAGCCGCTGGAGGTCTACGCCCAGCAGCACATCTTCACGCCGCTCGGCATGGCCCACACCCGCTATCTCCCCTTGGCCCGGGCCTGCGGAGCGTACCAGGTCTACGGAGCGGCCATCGGACTCGCTCCCGGCACCAGCCCCTCCCGCACCTGCAAGCCCGGAGACTGGAACGTCTCTCTGCTGCGCCAGATCGCGCCCACCGCTCACGATGACGAGGGCAACGCGCAGACCAACCCGGACTACAACCGGCTTCTGTGGGGCTCGGTCGATGATCCCTCCACCCGTCGCATGGGCGGCGTCGCCGGCCACGCCGGCGTCTTCTCCACCGCTCAGGATGTCGCCCTCTTTGCCCAGGCGCTGCTGGATCGCCTCGCCGGCCGGCCCAGCCGCTTTCCCCTCAAGCGCTCCACGCTGGAGCAGATGGTCGCGCCCCAGCAGCCCGGCCACACGCCGGATCAGCTCGCGGAGGCCAACCAGGCCCAGCGCGCGGCCATCGCCGCTGGCGAAGCCCCCGCCGCGCCCGGCCTTGCGCCGCACTATCCCTCCGTCAAACATCAGGACCTGCGCGGCTATGGCTGGGATATCGACAGCGGCTTCTCCAAGCCGCGCGGCGTGGTCTTCCCCGTCGGCAGCTTCGGCCATACCGGCTACACCGGCACCACACTGTGGATCGATCCCGGCTCAGACACCTACATCGTTCTGCTGGCCAACGCGATTCATCCCCGCGGCAACCCTCCCATCTCCAACCTGCGCGGCCAGGTGGCCACCGCCGCCGCAGAGGCCCTGGGGCTCTACCATCCGCCTGACTCCACCGCACCGGCCGAGTGCGGCGACCCCAACCTCTTCTGCGCGCCCGCCGCAGGCGCAGGCCCTCAGGCCGCAGCCACCGGCCGCACCCTCACCGGAATCGACCTCGTCGAACAAGAGCACTTCACTCCCTTCCTCAACCTGGCCAAAGATCTCGGCCATCCCCCGGTGCTTGGCGTGCTCACCAATCAGACCGGCATTGACAGCAACCGCCGCTCGACCATCACCATCCTTGCCAATGACCTGCCCAAGGCAGTTCCCGGAGCGAAGCTGGCCACCATCTTCTCTCCCGAGCACGGCATCTTCGGCCGGCAGGACACCACTCACCTCCGCGCCGAGGTCGAACCCATCACCGGCCTGTCCGTCACCAGCCTCTACGGCCCCACCGAAGCGGACAAACGCCCCTCCCACGAGCAGTTGAAGAACCTCGATGCCGTCGTGATCGACCTTCAGGACGTCGGCGTGCGCTTCTACACCTACGAGACGGTCACCGGATACTTCCTCGAAGCCGCCGCGCAGGAGATGACCTTATACCACCATGACCTGAAGATCATCGTGCTCGACCGCCCGGCCCTTATCGACGGCTCGCAGGTGCAGGGGCCGGTCTCGGACGCCGCCTTCACCACCGGGCCGGGCGACTACATCGACTTCATGCCGCTGCCGCTGCGCAACGGCCTGACCCTGGGAGAGCTGGCCGAGTACATCGTCGGCGTCAAGCACCTCGATGCCGACCTCACCGTCGTCCCGTTGCAGCACTGGTCACGCGCGGAGTACTTCGACCAGACCGGCCTGCCCTGGGTCAACCCCAGCCCCAATCTACCCTCGGTGACAGCGGCAACACTCTACCCCGGCCTTGGCCTTCTGGACTTCACCGGCGTCTCGGCCGGGCGCGGCACAGGCGCGCCTTTTACGCTCTTCGGAGCCTCCTGGATGAACGCAGCGGTGGTCGCCCAGGCATTGAACCGGCGACAGATCCCCGGCGTCACCTTCACGGCCAGCACCGCCGCCGTCGCCGACTCCGCCAATCACTATCCCTTCCACGGCCAGACGATCCCAGCCGTGCGGATCACTCTCACCGACCGCCGCGCCCTTGACTCCCCGGAGATGGGCGTAGAGATCCTGAGCATCCTGCACCGTCTCTATCCGCAGCAGTTCCAGATCCAGAAGACGCTACGCCTGCTGGGCAGCCAGAGCACGCTGACCGCCATCGAACGCGGCGAAGATCCCCGCAGCATCGCCAACTCCTGGCAGCCCGCACTCCACACCTACCTCGCCACCCGCAGCCTTTACCTGCTCTACCAGTAGCGCACCGTAATCTCTTCGGCAGGAAGATATGGGTGTCCCACATCTCGGCTTTTCGAGATGTGGGTTCGCAGGATGCCCATCCGGCCCACCGATCGGATCCAACCAGAACGGCCCATCCGTCTCCGCATTCAGTTACACAACCACATCACTCCCCGGTTG
>JAJZDM010000185.1 GCA_021806005.1 Acidobacteriota bacterium
GTGAGCAACCCACGCATCCGGATGATGGCGCTGAAGAGAGCCGAGGCGAGCGATGAGTACATCGTGCGTCTTGTGGAACTCGATGGCAAGCCGCAGCGTGATGTGCACATCTCTTTTGCCTCACCGATCACCAGCGCGCGTGAAGTTAACGGACAGGAGCAGGCGCTGGGTGCGGCAAAGCTGGAAGGCGGTGCGCTTGTCGCAACCTTTGGCGCGTATCAACCCCGGACGTTCGCGATCCGCTTAACGCCGCCGCAGTCGAGCGTCTCCGGTGTGCGGTCAGTGCCGGTCGCGTTGCATTATGACCTTGCCACTGCCACCGATGACGGTACGTCCGACAAGAACGGCTTCGACGGCAAGGGCGATGCGCTGCCTGCGGAGATGCTGCCGGCGCAGATTGCCTTCAACGGCGTCACCTTTCACCTGGCGCCGGCGAAGACGGGCGCTCCGAACGCTATCGTGACCCGAGGACAGGCGGTCGCCCTGCCCCAGGGCAACTTCAACAGCGCCTATATCCTCGCTGCTTCGGATGATGGTGATCAGAAGGCAGTGTTCCAAGCCGGAGATCAGAAGAAGGAACTGGATGTGGAGGACTGGGGCGGTTTCATCGGACAGTGGGATGACCGTGAGTGGGGCTCGGTGAGCGGCGCCAACTACGGTGAGATGATCGGGATCAAGCCAGGTTTCATCAAGCGTGCGGAGCTGGCCTGGTATTCAACCCACCACCACGATGCGGCGGGAAAGAACGTAGCCTACAGCTACTCCTATCTCTTCGGATATCGGATGAGCCTTCCCCGGAACGCGAAGACGCTAACGCTGCCGGATGATCCGCACATTCGCATCCTGGCAATCTCTGTGGCAGAGCAGAACCCGGAGCTGCGTCCGGTTCAGCCGCTCTATGATGTGCTGCCCTCGCCGCATGCCGGAGCGCCGGAGTTTTCGATCTCCGGTCCGGAGAATCTATCTGTCTCGCAGGGTATGAGCCACGCTGGGCACATCCTTCTGATGCCGATGGGAGGCTTCGATCAGAAGGTACAGTTGAGCGCCTCGGGTGTTCCTGCGGGTGTGCACCTCACCTTCGAACCGTCCGCGGCTGATCAGCGAAGCATGTTGACTGTCACCGCGGCAAACGACGCGGCGCCCTCCACCGGCGTGATTACCGTTACCGGCGTTGCTGGAGGCCTGACGCACAGCACAACGATCAGCCTCAACGTGACGCCTGTGTTGAAGCATACGACGCCCGTGGACCTGTCCTCGGTCTACAACGTCAAGGCGATCGAGCAGAAAGGTGCAAAGTTTACCGACTCGGAGAGTATGGATCGTGACGGATCCTCCCTCTCTGAGGAGATGCTGGGTGACCAGCAGGTTGGCGATCAGGTTCGCTTCAGGCTGGGGCCGGCAGGCGTTGCAGATGCCGTGACCAGTCGCACGGTTGCTCTGCCGTCAGGGAGCTTCAGCAGCCTGCGGATGCTTGGCACGGCCGTCGAGGGAGATCAGCGTCGGCAACTGTTCACGATCAACTACACGGACGGAACATCCTCATCCTTTAGCCAGGGTCTGAGCGACTGGGCTGGCTCCAGCGATCTTCGTGGAGAGACGGATGCGGTACAGGTTCCCTATCGACTTGAGGGAGATGGTTCAGTAGATGCGAATCCGTTTCACCTTTACGGCTATAGCTTCCCCATCGATCCCAACAGGCAGGTGAAGAGCTTTACGCTTCCGCAAAACCGGAATGTCGTGGTTTTTGCCCTTACGCTTGTGCCTGCGGGAAGGTAGCTGCGGTGAGAAAGGCGTCTCTCACTCCTGCAAACCATTGGTTGCATCCGGAGCGCAGAGAGAGGGACATCAACCTTCGTGTCTGAATAAGGAGCAGGGGGAAGGTATGACTGCATCTCGCCGTTTCATCTGGTGTGCTGGCCTGATCCTGACGGCTGGTATCTCTTTACTGCCGGCAATCGGTGCACAGCAGTCGCATGCCAGTGGCGACCGGCCGTTGGATGATGCGAATGGTCTGGTTGGCACAGCGCCACTGGACCAGCAGCTTCTGATTGGAAACGCGCCGCCCCCCGGAGAGCAGCTATATTCCGGATTCACCTCGCCGGCTGCGACTCTGCCCCACAGTTCCACGGAACTTGGCCCTATCAATGCGAATCTGGATCTGAACTATCCGGCAGGGGTGCGAGCGCCCTACTTTTATCCCAACCGCATGATCTACGGCTTCAGCGGTGGCGCGCATGGCCTGCCCAACGTCATGCCGATGGTTGGCAACTGGACGGTGCCGCCGGAGCGGAGCGCATCGGTGTATGACAAGACACGCGAGCGATCGTCGCCTGGCTACTACAGCGTATACCTCAACGACTATCGAACGCTGGCGGAGATGACGGTTACTACATGGACGGGCCTCTTTCGGTTTACGTTCCCGAATTCACAACAATCGCACATTCTGATGGATATGGGGCGCGGTGGCGGAGACATTGAGGTGGTCGATGATCATACGATCCGTGGCCGCGAACGCAGCGGGCGTGCCTATTTTGTTGCGGAGTTCTCGCGGCCATTTGTCGGCTATGGAACGTTCAAGCAGCATCCGCCTCAGCGGCCGGGATACTCGCTGCTGGGCGGCGACGAGGTTGATCCGGGAGCGCAAACCATCTCGGGCAACTTCGCCGGTGTCTATCTGAACTTTCAAACGACCCAGGGCGAACAGGTGCTGGTCAAGATAGGCTCCGGCCCGAGCTTCCAGATCGCGGCGGACCGTCTCAGGACGGAGCAGCCCGGCTGGAACTTTGAGCAGATCCATCGCCAGGCGGAAGATGCATGGGCTCAGAAGCTGAATCTCATTGAGGTGAAGGGTGGGACGAAAGAGCAGAAGATGCTGTTTTACTCCTGTCTCTATCACTCGTTTTATAGCCCTCGGCTTCTGGCCAACAAAGGGGAGTCGTTCTATGGCCGGGACGGGAAGCTGGAGACGGCAGACTACAACCGCTATGGGCCGGTTCCGCTGTGGGACACGGGGCGCAACCAGATTGTCTTGCTGACGATGCTGGAGCCCAGAGTCAAGGAAGATATTCTGCGTTCGGAGCTGGATGCCGCCCGCGAGTCCGGTTACATGGAGACCTCCTTCCATGGAGACAACGCGGTCTTCATGTATCTCGGAGACTGGGAGCGTGGGCTGAAGTTTGACCACGACGCGGTATACGAGTATCTACGCAAGAACGCCATGGATCCGAACGGTCCACGGGCGTTTCTTGCAGAGTACATGGAGCACGGATGGATCTCCGATTACATACCGAATGGAAACCCCAGCCCGCCGTACGCCGACGGCAAGGCCGGTGTCGCCACCACGCTCGAGTACAGCTGGGATGACTATGCCATGGCGCAGTACGCCAAGCGTCTGGGCAAGATGGATGACTATGCGATGTTCCTGGAGCGGGCGCACAACTACAGGAATGTCTTTGATCCGAGTATTGGCTTCATGCGCGGGCGGACTGCGGACGGAAACTGGATCTCGCCTTTTGATCCGCGCGAGCCGTACTACAACTTCATGATGAAAGAGGCGTCGGGGTGGTCCACGCTGTGGCTTGTACCGCATGACGTGCAGGGCCTGATCGATCTGCTGGGAGGGCGTCCGAAGTTTGATGCCAAGCTGGACGAGTTCTTCTCCACGCCTTATACAGCAAAAGGGATCTGCCGCGACTGCACGGGCGTGATCGGTCAGTACGTGCAGGGGAACCAGCCAGACCAGCAGGCAGCCTACCTCTATGACTGGGGCGGCCAGCCGTGGAAGACCCAGGAGCTTGTCCGGAAGATTCTTGCGTTAATGTACGGCAGCGACCAGTACGGCCTTGCGTTTCCGGGCATGGATGATCAGGGTTCGACCTCATCCTGGTACGTGATGAGCGCGCTCGGCTTCTACCCGGTGGATCCATCCTCGCCAGACTACATCCTCGGAAGTCCAATCTTCGATAAGGCAACGATCCATCTGGGTAGCGGGCATGACTTCGCCATCCTGGCTCGCAATAACTCGGCGAAGAACATGTACATCCAGTCAGCAACGCTCAATGGAAAGCCATGGAGCAAGGCGTGGTTCAGCTACGCGGATATTGCCGACGGAGCGACGCTGGTTCTAACGATGGGCCCGTCGCCGAACAAGAACTGGGGAAGCGCCAAAGAAGATACGCCACCGTCCATGACGGCCCCAGGCGATCCGCAAAACGAAGGTGAGGCGGCGGCCTCCAATTGATCGCAGCTATCCTGAGCGCGTTGCGCGACGAAGGATGTGTTCATGTCTGTTCCCTCAGCTTGCACCAGGACTGCGTACCTTGTGCGCCTCGCGGTCCTTGTGCGTGTTTCCTGCTGGTGTCATGGAGAAGTTCGGTACGGATGGGCGTCTTCCTCCAAATCAAGGTGGAAAGACGCCGCCGCTGCGCAGTTCTTCCGCGTGGTTCTCAACGGGCGAAGGTTCCAGGCACGCTCCTCTCGGCGAGTGCCTCTGGGCGGATCAGACGAAGCAGGAACACGTTTGCTCCCCTTTAACCGGGATCTGCTAGCATGCAGCACGATGCCACCCTCCGGCGCTCCGCGCATCGCCTACTTCCCCGACAGCTTTCATGAGGTCAACGGCGTTGCGCATACCAGCCGGAACTTTACCGCCTACGCGCAACGCCA
>JAJZDM010000046.1 GCA_021806005.1 Acidobacteriota bacterium
CGCAGCCAGGCCCTTGATGGGGACACTGGTACTGCCGGAGGAGTTGGTGACCACCTCCGCAACCGCTCCCTGGTAGTTGCTCCCTCCCAGATAGTCGGCGATCCAAAGATCGCCGTCAGCATCCGTCGCCATGCCATAGGACTCGCCACAGCAGGCCAGGTTGAGTAGCAATGTGCCGGTCGCGGAGAGGTGCGCGACATTCTCATTACCAGAGAGCCAGAAGCCCCCGCTGGCATCCAGCGCAATCACGTTGGGCAGATCCGCCAGGTTATAGCCCGCTCCCAGCGCGGTCGCCACCGTGGCGCCACTGCTGTTGTACACCGTGGCCGAGGAGGTGCCGCTGTTGGCAATATAAAGATCCCCGTAGTTGACCGCGCCCACCGTGTTGTTGGCGGCGATCGCGTAGGGGTACTGCAGCGAGTAGTCCGAATAGGAGGCGTCGGTCCCCTGCGTCGCCGGGTTGCTGACGCCGGAAAACTCCGTCACACTGCCCGCACCGCCAGCGCCGTTTACATTGGTCACCCAGATGTTGTTCTGGGGGTCGATCGCCAGCCCATAGACCTCATGGATCACCGCCACCCCATTGGCGATGCCGTAACCCGTCGAGGAGAGCGCCGTCCCCTGCGCATTGAACGCCGATAGCGGTCCGTTCTGGTTGGCTACCCAGACGTTGTTCTGGCTGTCGATGCCCAGAGCCGTGGGCAGCGCCAGACCACCCCCGGTGACGCTCAGCGACATCGTCCAGTCGTTCGGAGACGCGGTGAGCGGCGTCGTCGCGAACGGCGGGGCGGCGGGCACCAGAGCCCAGACCGCGTCCACGTTCTCTCCCGGATGATGCACAATGTTGAGCGCCGCGGTAAAGGTATCTGCCGGCGTCGTCCCGCCAGTGGGCGTGGCCGCGGTGAAGAGCGGCGTACAACTGGAGCCGTTCCCCCCAGTACAACTGTTCAGGGCATCGGCCAGCGCGTTCAGCTTGCCGCTCTCCACCCGCAGATCGGCGGGCAGCGTGGCCGGTCCTCCCGTAGCCGGGTTGGCCAGCAGGGCTGCATCCAGAAAGGCGTTGGTAATCCCCAGGGTGTTGGTGGATGTAGCCCCGATAGCGGTGGCAGAGGCGGCAAAGGGCGCCAGCGCCCAGACCGCCGCAGCGGTTGTGACCTCGTTGACCGTAAAAAAGGAGGTCGAGGTCAGGCTGCTGCAGGGCCCCAGCGCGGCGACCAGAGTCAGGCCGGCGTTGCTGCCCGAGGGTGGCTGGGAGGAGTTGGGCGTCGCCATCCCTCCGCTCGCCACCAGATATACCTGACCGCTGCCGCTGATACTGGTTCCGGAGCTGCTCTTGCCGCACGTATACAGCCCGTTGAGCTGGAACATCCCAATATCATCCGTGGTGACAGCCTGGGTCAGCATGGGCGAGGCCGCCGAACCGTTGCCGCTGCTGCCCACCGCATAGAGCTGGATGGTAGCGTTGGCCACCGGTGTGCTCCCGCTCAGTACCTGGCCCTGGAAGGCAACCTGGGTGACGGTCAGCGAGAGTGTAGCCGAGGCCGTGTTCCCTGCCGAGTCCGTCACCTGTATGCTCACCGGGGTGGCGCTCTCGCTCGCACTGGGAGCGCCGCTGATCTGGCCAGAGGGCAGCAGGGTAAGGCCCACGGCGCTCAGCGCGCTGCCGGAGGTCACCGTCCAGACATACCCCGCTCCGCTCCCTCCCTGGGCGCCCAGAGAGACGTCGTAGGCGCTGCCCTCCGCACCGTTGGGCAGCGCGCTGGTGGTAATCGCCAGCGGCGGGTAGACGGTGGATAGCGTATACGTGGCGCTGGTGGTAATCGCCGGAGTGCCGGAGTCCGTCAGCTTGACCGTAAAGCTGGCCTGTCCCACTGTCGTCGGCAGGCCGCTGAGGACGCCGCCGCTGCTCAGGGAAAGCCCGGCTGGCAGCGCACCACCGGAGAGCGTCCAGGTGTAGGGCGGAATGCCGCCCGATCCCAGCAGCGTCTCCGCATAGACGCTCTGGTAGACACCCCCGGGGAGAGCCCCGGCAGCAGGCATGATGCTGAGACTGGCGGGAACTGAGAGCGTCACCGACGCGGTGATGCCACTGTCTACCGCTGAGGTGGCCGTCAGGGTCACCGTAAACCCCGTGCTGACGGTGAGGGGAGCCGCAAAGGTCACCGTGGTGCTGGTTGCGCTGAAGATCCCGCCGCAGTGGCTCACGCTGCAACCGCTCAGCGTCCAGTTGACGCCCGCCGCCGCCTGCCCTCCCTGTACCGTGGCCGTAAAGTTGGCCGAATCGCCCGGATCTACGGTGTCCGTGGCCGGGCCGCTCAGCGTGATCCCCGTCGGTAGTGCTGAAGAACTGCTCCCTCCGCAGCCGCTCAGCAGCAACGTTGCGCTCAGCAGCAGGCTCATGGACAGCGCGGCCGCACACCGCGTCAGCGTCGCACTGCGCCGGCAGCGCGCCGAGGCTTCATGCGGCTTGGATCGCGCCGGCAGCGCGAGCTCAATCAGGCGCAGATGTCCGCGCAGGCAAATCCGGTCCAGAGAGGAGTGCATGAGTCATTAATAATGGATGGGCCGGTCAATATCCGGAAAGATGAGCCTTTTTTATTAATGAATCTGTGGACTTCTTAACACAACATGCCTGCTCAATGCGCCTCCAGCTCAATCTTGGCGTTGGTGTGGGGCGGGCGCTTCAGCAGCAGCACCAGGGGCAGCAGGCAGAGCAGGACGTAGGCGAAGAGCCGGTACTGGTCCATGTAGGCCAGCAGCTCGGCCTGGCGCTGCAACTGGCCGTACAGCAGGGCCAGCCCGGCGTACGCATGGTTGGCGGCTGAGCCGCTGGAGGCCTGATTGGCGTAGACGGCGGCCAGCGCGTGCGCGGATCGGGCGGTGAGGGGATTGGAGGGCGAGAGTCTGGCGGCCAGGTAAGCCTGGTGGGTCTGGGCCTCGCGCTGCAGGAAGGTGCTGGAGATCGCGATGCCGATACTGCCACCCTCGTTCCGCACCAGGGCGTAGATGCCGGCGGCGTTGCTGCTCTGCTCCGGGGGAAGAAAGCGGAACATGATGGTGCTCAGCGGCACGGTGGTCAAGCCGATGCCCAGCACCTGCACCACACGCGGCAGGATCATGCTCAGTTCACCCATCTGCAGATTCCCCAGCGAGAGCCACCAGGTGCCCAGCGCGATGGTGGCCAGGCCGACGACGATCAGCCGCCGCGCATCCGTGCCGCGACTCAGCGCCCAGCCTACCAGCGGCACCTCCACAATGGCCGCCAGACCGGCCGGGGAGACGGCCAGACCAGCCGCCGTAGCCGAGTAGCCCATCAGCAGTTGCATGAACTGGGGCAAAAGAAAGGTGGTGGCGTAAAGAGCGGTGTAAACCCCCAGCACGATCACGCAGCAGAACAGGAAGTTGCGCTCCTTGAGCAGCCGCAGGTTCACCACCGGGTTCTTCACGTGCAACTCCCACAAGACTGCGCCCACCAGGGCCAGCCCGGCAATCGACGCCGTCCAGGCGATGAAGGTCGAACCGAGCCAGTCCAGCTCCTGCCCCTTGTCCAGAACGATCTCCAGCGAGGCCAGGCCGATGCTGACCAGGGCCAGACCGACGCCGTCAATCTGGAGCTTCTTGCCCCGCAGCCTCTCAGCCTTCTGCGCCAGCCGGGCGCGGGTGAGATGCTCCGGGTCTGTTAGCACCATGCGGGTGAAGAAGGCACAGAGCAGGCCGACCGGGATGTTGATGTAAAAGATCCAGCGCCAAGAGTAGTTGTCCGTGATCCAGCCGCCCAGCGTAGGGCCGAGTACAGGAGCGCACATGATGGCCACCGTGTAGACGGCCATCGCCATCCCGCGCTTGCTGCCGGGAAAAAGATCGGCCAGGATCGCCTGCACCGAGGGCTGCAGTCCGCCGCCCGCCAGGCCCTGCAGTACCCGGAAGAGCACCAGCAGCCCCAGCGTGGGAGCAACGCCGCACAGCGCCGAAAAGACCGTGAACATCCCCACCGAGATCAGGTAGAAGTTCTTGCGCCCGATCACCGAGGAGATCCAGCCGCTGATCGGCAGGATGATGGCGTTGGCCACCAGATAGCTGGTAAGCACCCACGTGCTCTCATCCTGGGAGGCCGATAGACTGCCCGCGATATGGGGCAGCGCGACGTTGGCGATCGAGGTGTCCAGCACCTCCATGAAGGTCCCCATCGTCACCACCAGGGTGATGATCCAGGGGTTGAACGCCGGTGCGGCAGCAGTCCGGGGCAGCAGTCCGGCAGGTGCCGGTGCGGCTCCACCAGCCAGCGCGGAGCGGACACGGCTGGACCCTGAATCCGGCTCGATCGCCTCGAGCACCGTCGCGATCTGCTCCGCAGACGGATCTTCCGGCGGCAGAACCTCGCCCGGCAGATCCGCGCCCTGCGCGGCTTCAGCCTTCGAGTCTTCTGTCTGCGGGGCTTCCGGCTCGAGCACTGACCCATCGGTCATGGAAATGACTCCTTGGTCATTAGAGAACGATGCGGTGATCCGGGATTCAGACAACCGCCTGAAAACGTGCTAGCTTGTTGGGGTGAGCCAAGCCACGCCGAGCCGGAGACCGACCCGCAGGGAGCTGCTGACCGGCCTGCGACGCCAGGAGATCCTGGCAGCCGCAATCCATGTCTTTGGAAAGAAAGGCTTTGCCGCCACCTGCGTGGGCGATGTCGCCCGTGAGGCCAAGCTGGCCAAGGGCACCGTGTACCTCTACTTCGACTCCAAGGAGGAGATCTATGCGGCCGCCGTCCGGGCCGCGGTGGATCGCCTGCACGCGCTGGCCGCCGCGAGGCTGGAGGGAGTCGAGGGTCTGCGCCAGAGGCTCTCAGTCGCAATCACGGTGAGAATGGAGTTCTGGTACCAGCAACTCAACCTCTATCGCCTGCTGCTGACCGTGGGGCGCGAGGCCCAGCACAAGCGCCAGACCCATGAACTGATGCGCGCCGGGCACGCCTTCTATCGCTCCATCCTGCAGGCGGGCAGGGATACCGGCGAGATTGCAGCCGGGGTCGACCTGGACACGCTGGCCTGGGCGATTCTGGACATGGTCCGCGGCTGCAACGAGCGCCGCATGGATCGCCTCACCCGGCGTACGCCGCAGCAGGACGCCGAAGCCGTCACCGGCTTCGTCCTTCAGCAACTGGATCTGCCCGGCTCCGCCGTTGCCGCTCAGCCGGCGCTCCAGAGCCCCGGCGCGCACGCCTGAAGGCTCATCGGCGCCACACCAGGCTACGCATCGATTCCGCAACAACGCACCCTGCCGCCGGTAGAGCGCCGCTACTTCCCCTCCAGCATCTTTGTGAAGTAGGTGTAGGTCAAAGCCCAGGTCTGGGCCTGTTCCTTCAGGTTCGCTCCGGCCGCGTGGCCGCCCTCCACAATCTCGTCGTACAGGAAGGGCTCGTGGTACTCCTCCATCTTGGCAGCGAACTTGCGCGCATGCTGCGGACCAACGCGGTCATCCTTGGTGCTGGTGAAGATGAACGGTTCCGGATAGTCCACACCCGGCTTGAGCTGGTTATACGGAGAGATCCTGGCCAGAAAGGCGCGCTCGTCGGGAACGCTCACTGAGCCGTACTCGCCCACCCAGCTCGCGCCCGCGTCGATCTTCTCGTAACGCAACATATCCAGCAGCGGCACCATGATGGCGACCGCGTGCCAGAGGTCGGGATGCTGCGTCATCTCAACGCCCATCAGCAGCCCGCCGTTGGAGCCGCCCATGATGCCCAGGCGGCGCGGCGAGGTGATCCGTCGGGCGATCAGATCCTCGCCCACCGCGGCAAAGTCATCGTAGATGCGCTGGCGGTGGGTCTTCAGCCCCGCCTCATGCCAGGCTGGGCCGAACTCGCCGCCGCCACGGATGTTGGCCAGCACATAGACCCCGCCAGGCTCCAGCCAAAGCTTGCCCAGGGAACCGGAGTAGCTGGGCGTCATCGACACCTGGAACCCGCCGTAGGCAGTCAGAAGGGTGGGGTTGGCTCCATTCAGCTCCATCTGCTTCGGATGGACGATGAAGTATGGGATCTGCGTGCCGTCCCTGGAGGTGGCCTGATACTGCTCAACGACGTCCTGGGCGGCGTCAAACTGCGCCGGCTCCGACCGGACGTTGCGCAGCGTTCCCTGGCCCGCATCCCCAAACAGCAGCGAGGGCGGAGTCAAGAAGCCGTTAAGCTCCAGGAAGAAGTTGTCATCGCTATCGCTGGTGGAGACCACCTGGACACTCACGTTCTGTGGCACCGGGAGCTCGCGATGGCTCCAGCCGAGGATCGAGGGAGAGTAGATGTAGGCCTCTCCCTGAACGTGCTTCAGGGTGGTGATCAGCACCCGCGACCGGGTGAGATCCACGCTCTGCAGAAATTCATCCGCGGTGGGAGCGAAGACGATCGCCGGCTTGAGGCTGGATGGATCCTTGAGCACCTGCGAGAGCTTCAACTCCAGCAGCGATCCACGCGAAAAGGTCTGCAGTTGGCCCTCTGGCGTCCAGTCCTCATTGATCTCGACCAGAAGACGGCCATCGAGCAGGCCATCGATCTGCGACCGGGCTGGAATCTTCAACTCCTGAAGACCCGCGGCGGTCTGGATGAAAGTCCGGGTCTGGAAGAAACTGATCCGGCGGGTAAAGACTGTGAGCGAGTGCTTCCGGGCGTCGTGCAGCGTCTCGCCGCTGGCGCTCATGTCGCTGGCCTCGCCGCGGAAGGCCTCCTGGGCGCTGGAAAGTGGCGTTCCGCGCCTCCAGCGCTTGACGATGAACGGATAGCCGGAGGTGGTCATGCTGCCCGGGCCCCAGTCGCGGGCGATAAGCAGGGTGTCCTTGTCCTCCCAGGACACATCCTGCTTGCTGCGCGAGAGAACGAACCCGCCCCGGACGAACTGGCCGGACCGGAGATCAAGCTCCCGCTGGCTGTCCGCATCCTCTCCGCCTGAAGACAGCGCCACCATGCAGTATCGGTCGCCCGGATAGAGACAGTTCAGGCCGTGAGCCACCCAGTTGACCTTGTCCTGTCGGCCAAGGGCGTCGTAGTCGATCACGGTCTGCCATACGGGATGGTCAGAGAGGTAGCTGATCAGCGATGCCTTGCGGTAGATGCCGTTCACGTGGCCGGCATCGCGCCAGAGGTTGTAGATCTCCGCGCCGTGCTGCTCGGGGGTGGGCAGGCGGGTGGGAGACTCCGTGATCCGCAGCGCCTGCGCGTAGAAGCTGGCGTAGTGCGGGTCAGACTCCAGGACACGCAGCGAGCGCGCGTCCTCGTCCCGAACCCAGGCCAGGGCGCGAGATCCATGCTGATCTTCCATCCACAGGTACTTGTCCGCAGGCAGCGCCGCCATACCGGCATCTTCCGGGGGCTGGGAACTGGCTGCCGAAGCGGTGTCCGCCTGGGCCTGCGAAGCGGTGTCCGCCTGGGCCTGCGACGCAGTCTGCCCCGCATCCTGCTGCCCGGCCCTAGCGCGGGGCGGAAGAACGAGCCCGGCCAGGCCGAGCGTGACAAAGAGTGTTGCTAGCCAGAGGGAGCGATGTTGGACCATCTTCACAGGGATCCTCACACAATAGAGCGGTAACAAGCAAAGACCACGAGCCGGGCAACGGCCCTCCCCTGCCGGCGGGCAGTCCGGGGAGAGGAGCGCCGGACCCACTCCCCGCCAGCAGGAAGAGGACGTTACTGAGCCGCGTTCTCGTAGTCGCGGATGAACTGCGCGGTGCGCTCATGCAGATCCGCACGGACCTGCGGGTTGACGTAGACCATGTGCCCGGTGGGGAAGAACTTGTACTCGATGTTCTTCTCCAGGCTGGCGGGGATGGGTAGCTGCTTCATCTCATAGGTGGCGCCGAAGTAGACCGTACCAAGGTCGAAGTATCCGCCCATCAGCAGCACATGCATCCGGGGGTTCACCTTCATGGTGTAAGCCAGATCGCCCATCACGTTGCTGAAGGTTCCGGACCACCCGCCGCCCAGCGGGCTGTTGTGCTTCATATCCCAGTTCCAGGTTCCCATGCGTGCGCTGGGCTGGTAGGTCATATCCTGGCCGAACTTCAGCGTGCTCTGCGCGTAGGTGTTCATCGCCGCTTCGATCGCTGACTCAATCGCCTCCGTGAAAGGATCATACTGGGCCTCACGGTCGAGAGGGTTCATACTCGGGCCGGACCAGCGGGAGTCAAGCCGGCCGGTGGTGTCGCCGCTGTCCCCCAGCAGATCGTGGGCGAACTCGCCTCCCGTGAGGCGAAGGTTCGCCTTGATCCACAGCGCAGCCGGAATGCCGGTGTAGCTCTCCAACCGGCTCGCCACCGCCGCCTTGCGGGCCGGATCCAGATCAGAACCCTGTAGCAGCGCGCTGGCGTACTCTCCCAGCGCATACTGCTCCACCTGATGCAGCCAGGGCTGAAGCTCCGCCGGCTGGTTGGGAACCTTGTGATGAAACCAGGCGGTAGCGGCAAAGCTGGGCAGGGCCAGGAAGAAGCCGTTCTCCGTTCCTGGATTGCCATCCGAACCGTCCGCAGAGTCGTCAAAGCTCAGAATCTGGCTGAGGAAGACCACGCCATTCAGATCCACCCCATGGTGCTGCAGCGCCGCGGAGAGGACCGCGTCCCGCGTGGTTCCGTAGCTCTCCCCGAAGAGAAAGCGCGGGGAGTCCCAGCGGTTGTACTTGGTCAGGAACCGGCGGATGAACCGCTGAAACGCCCCGGCGTCCTGATCGATCCCGTAGAACGCCTTGTTCGCATCCTTCCCCATCACCCGTCCGTAACCGGTGCCGGGTGCGTCGATGAAGACCAGATCCGCGGTGTCCAGCAGCGAGTCCTGATTGGGAACAATCTTGTAAGGACCGCCGGCGGGATGACCCAGATCGTCGAGTTCCACGCGCACCGGGCCAAAGCTGCACATGCGCAGGTACATGGTGGCCGAGCCCGGGCCCCCGTTATAGATGAAGACGATCGGCCGGGTGGCTGCATCCACGCCCTTGGCGAAGTAGGCGGTGTAGAACATCGTGGCCGTCGCCGCCTCCTCGCCAGCCTTGGGAGGCGTGGCGCCGCTCTCTGAGGCGGGCAGAAGCGTCCCATCCAGCCGAATGGCGGCATCCTGCGTATCGGTTCCGCCAACACGCAGCAAACCGGCGACCGCCTTGTACGCGATGGCTTTGCCCGCCACAGTGACCGTGCCCTCCGTGATCGAATCGGGGGGGAGCGCGTGCTGCGGGGAGGTATCAGGCGCGGCAAGCGTGGTCGTCGTCGTAGCAGTCAGATCTCCATTTTGCGAGCTCTGCGCCGGCAAAGCACCGGCTCGGAGCAGGAACGCAGCGGCAACCAGGGCGACCTTCGCCCCCCCATGGTTCAGGTTCGTGTGTTTCAACGCTTGAGACCGAATCGTCATGCCAACTCCCAAAGGCAGGATTTTTGTGCAGGATTTTGCGCGGAATTCTGTACACAATTTTGCAGAAGCCTGCGAATCGTAGAGGGCAGTATACCCCGCAACGCATGAGGATCTCCTCATGCAGCAGCAGGCGGACCATCGCAGCCGCCGCATCCCGAGCCTGGTTTTTGCTCTAGACTGGTCGCTGCGGAGTGCAGAGCCGGCCGCAGGCCTGGCCGCCGACCTGGGAGTGGAGTGCATGCGAGTTGGGCTGATGACGCGGGAGTATCCGCCGTACGTCTATGGCGGCGCGGGAGTACACGTCGAGTACCTTTCACGGGAGTTGGCCCGGAGCATCGAGGTGGACGTGCACGCCTGGGGCGAGACGCCGTCAGCCGATAGCCTGGCCGATCCCGAACTGCCACACAGTGCGAATCTGCAGGTCCACTTCGAGCAGCCATGGCCGCTGATCTCCCGCGGTACCGAGGCCAGGTTCAAAACCGCGCTCGAGGCGCTCTCCCTGAATCTGCTGCAGAACCTTCACCTGGACAGACTGGACGTGATCCATACCCACACCTGGTATATGGCGATGGCCGGGTTCCTCGCCCGCAAGCTCTACAACATCCCCTTTGTCCTGACGACCCACTCGCTGGAGCCGCTGCGCGCCTGGAAGGCCGAGCAACTGGGATCCGGCTATGCCCTGAGCTCCTGGATGGAGCGCACCGCTGTTCTGGAGGCGGATGCCATCGTCGCCGTCTCCAACGGCACCCGCGCTGACATCCTGCGGGCCTACCCGGAGGTGAACCCGGGCCGGATTCACGTGATTCATAACGGAATCGACCTGGACCAGTATCGATACCAGCCGGAGAAGACAGCGCTGCGGAAGTATGGGGTGGACCCGGAGCGGCCCTACGTCCTGTTTGTCGGGCGGATCACCCGCCAGAAGGGTGTAACTCACCTCGTGGATGCCGTCCGCTATCTCCCTCCCGGCACCCAGGTTGTCCTCTGTGCCGGAGCCCCCGATACCCCTGAGATCGCCGCCGAGATGCGCGCCAAAGTGGAAGAGGTACGCCAGGCCACCAGCAGCGGCTCCGCCTCGGGCAGCCCCGCAGCCGTGGTGGAGAACTTCGGCCCCCATGGAGGACACTCCACAGCCAGCGGCGATCCCACCGGAACCGGCCATAACGTGGTCTGGATCGAGCAGATGGTGACCCGCGACGAGGCCATCCAGCTCTACTCCCACTGCGCGGTCTTCTGCTGCCCATCGGTCTATGAGCCCTTCGGCATCATCAACCTGGAGGCGATGGCCTGCGGCGCCCCCGTGGTGGCCAGCGCCACCGGAGGGATTCTGGAGGTGGTAGTGGACGGCCAGACCGGACTCCTGACCCCGTTTGAGGCAGATCCGCTCACCGCGTTCCCGGTTCATCCCGACCGCTTCGCCCGCGACCTGGCCGAGCGCCTCACCCACCTGCTGCAAGACCCGGAAATGGCGCGGCGAATGGGGCAGGCCGGGCGGAGGCGCGTCGAAGAACACTTCTCCTGGAAGGCCATCGCCGCGCAGACGATCCGCCTGTACCAGGAGTTGATCGATGCGCGGCGGGCAAGCCAACAGAGATAGGAGACTGGCGACTGGCAGGCGCGGAGCCTCCGCCGGCGACGGCGTCATATAATGAGTAGAAGTGGAGAGGGGTTGATCTCCGGACGGGTGAGGCTTCGATCCGGATGAACGGACGCATCCTGCGTCCGGCAATCGTTCTCCCATCCCCTCCCCTAGGAGCCTTTATGGCGAATCTGCTGGACCAGCTCAAGTCAATGACCACCGTGGTCGCCGACAGCGGCGACATCAACTCCATCAAACAGTTCAAGCCCACCGATTCGACCACCAACCCATCCCTGATCGCGGCCGCGGCAGCCATGCCCGAGTATCAGGGCATCGTCGACGAGGTGCTGCAGGCGGCACGCGAACGGGCCGGGGACAAAGCATCCGATAAAGAGGTAGCCGCCGCCGCGTTCAAGACCCTGGCCGTGGCCTTCGGCCGCAAGATCCTGGAGATCGTTCCCGGCCGGGTCTCCACCGAGGTCGACGCCCGCCTGAGCTACGACACCGAGAAGACCATGCAGCTCGCCCGCGACATCATCCAGCAGTACGAGAGCGCCGGCATCTCGCGGGAACGCATCCTGATCAAGATCGCCTCCACCTGGGAGGGCATCAAAGCCGCCGAGCAGCTTGAAAAAGAGGGCATTCACTGCAACCTCACCCTGCTCTTCGGCCTGCACCAGGCGATCGCCTGCGCCGAAGCCAGGGTCACCCTCATCTCCCCCTTCGTCGGCCGCATCCTGGACTGGTACAAGAAGAACACCGGCAAGGACTACGTCGGCGCCGACGATCCTGGCGTGCACTCCGTCACCGAGATCTTCCATTACTACAAGAAGTTCGGCTACAAGACCGTGGTCATGGGCGCCAGCTTCCGCAACAGCGGCGAGATCATCGAACTGGCCGGCTGTGACCTGCTGACCATCGCACCCAAGCTGCTGGATGAACTGCAGCAGACCGAGGGCGTACTGGTGCGCAAGCTGGATCCTGCCAGGTGCGCCGACCTGCCCATTGAAAAGATCGCGATGGACCGGGCAACCTTCGACAAGATGCACTCCGAGAACCGCATGGCCAATGAAAAGCTCGCCGAGGGCATCGAGAGCTTCTCCAAGGCCTTGGAAGACCTGGAGAAGATGCTGGAGAAGCGACTCAGCGAGTTGCCCAGGCCGCAGGTAGTACGGTAAAACTCCCCGCACCACAACTGAAGGGCCGCCTCGCAAGAGGCGGCCCTTTTTGCAAGCGGTCTTTGACAGAACCAGACCCTCAGCGGCGGCGCAGACCCAGCAGGCTGAGGAAGAAGCTGGCAAAGCACACCTCCGTCCCCAGCATCAGGCAGAGCATGGCCGGCAGTGTGCGCCGCATCATCTGCACCGGCGGCAGATGGCCGTATCCGGTGTGTGCCCAGGAGATCACCGAGGAAAGGGCGATCCCGACGCCACAGAGCACCAGCAGCACGCCCACCAGCAGGCCGGTCTCCAGCGTGATGTAGTGGAACCAGCGCTGGAAGGCCTCATCCTCCGGGAGCAGCCCCTCCGAGATCGCAAAGACCTTGGCCGCTACGGCGAAGAACACCAACTGAAAGCCGACCAGCACCGCCGCCGAGATGTAGGCCAGCGTATCCACACCCAGGTTGACGTGCCCTAAAGGACGCGAGGCGGGCAGCAGCCAGGCCATCAGCGCCAGACCTGCAATCATCAACGCCAGGCCTGGGTAGAAGAAGAGCCATCGTGGAGAGTACATCAGCAAAAAGCGCAGGTGACGCCAGCCGTCCCGCCAGGTGCGCAGATGCGGCGGACGGCTGCGGCCGTCCTTCTTGAGCGTGGTCGGAACCTCAGCAATCCGCTGCCCGAGCAGGGCAGACTTCACCACCATCTCGCTGGCGAACTCCATGCCGGTAGTGCGCACGCCCAGGCGGTTGTAGGCATCCCGAGAGAAGGCGCGGATGCCGCAGTGGAAGTCTCCGATGGGGGCGTGAAACAACCGGCGGCCAAGGAAGCTGAGCACCGGGTTGCCCAGATACCGATGCAGCGGCGGCATGGCCCCCGGAAGAATGCCGCCCCGGAAGCGATTGCCCATCACCAGGTCGGCCCCGGAGCGCAGTTCGGCAAGGAAGCGCGGGATGTGGGCGAACTCGTAGCTGTCGTCCGCGTCCGCCATCAGCACATAGCGGCCCCGCGCCGCCTGGATGCCCGCGTTCAGCGCGGCGCCGTAGCCGCGGATCGGAACGTCGACCACGCGCGCCCCATGCTCACGGGCGATCTCCTGCGAACCGTCCGTGGAACCGTTGTCCGCCACCAGGACTTCACCGTCGATGTCGTTCCCGGCCAGCGCGGCCAGGGCCTTATCAACGCAAACGGCCAGCGTCTCCGCCTCATTGAGGCACGGCATCACCACCGTGAGCTCCGGCCCGGCGGTCTCCAGCACGGCCATCTCCGCAGAGCCCCCGGCCCTGCGTGTTTCCATCGTCTGATCTTGAGGAGTCCTGTTCATGCGGTTGGCTCGGTTCCTGCGGTTGGAGTTGTTCCTTCGTACGACGTTGCCTTTGCGGGCAGCGCCGCAGGGCTGGGTCGGTTCATGGCTTCGCCGCTCCCGTCCTGTCCCAGGGCAGGGTAACAGGCGCAGCCGGTAGAGACGGCGGAAGGTTGAGGGGTAGGGCGTACAGGTCTGACTCTCCCAGGCGGATCCATCCCTGCGATCCCGGCGTGCGCCCAGTCATCACGCCGGGATCGAAGGCGGCCACCAGAACCCTGGCTCCCTGTGCCTTCAGCACCGCCAGAACCTGCTCACGGTTGGGCAGACCCTGATACTCCTCCAGAAGATGGGTGGGGTCCGGGTTGTAGACCTCGGCGAGGACGCGCACATCCGCCAGACGCATCCAGTACGGGTCATTCAGACAGGCGATGGTGCCCATGCAAGCAATCGCATCGCCGGAACCGACGCCCAGCGCCTGGAGACCGCGGGCGGCAGAGAAGATGTTGGGCGAGTACCAGGCTGCAGGGAGACCCGCAGCGGACTGGTCGCGGCGCTGCTCCAGCGCAAGGCGCAGACTCTCCCCCAGCGCCAGAAAGGCCAGCAGCGCCACCATGGCTGCGGCCGAGCGGCGCCGCCAGGAGCAGGCAGGCAGCACTGGCTCCGACGACGTCTGAGTCACAAGCAGCCCGGCCGCAGAAGTCGCACCGGCTGAGACGCCGTCGGATCCATCTTCTTCGCTGGCGGCTGGACTGGCCGGCACCGCGTCAAGGGCGGCAAACAGCGGAAGAACGATGGCCAGCCAGGCCAGCGTCACGTAGCGCTCTTCGACGTTCACCAGCGCATAGATCCCCCACATCGCCACGCCAAGCAGAAGCGCGGGCACAGAGAAGGCGCTGCGGCGCCAGTTCACCCAGCCGCCACGAACTCCAGGCAGATCCAGCCGCGCACCGCAGACCAGCAGCAGCGCCAGCAGAATCCACGCCTCGGGATGGTTCAAGAGATAGCGCACGCTCAGCACCAGGTTGCGCAGGTCCCGCCGCAACAGCAGCCGCGCGCTGAACACCGGCGTGATGCGCTCATGAAAGTAGGTCGGATCAAACCAGGCGGGATAGGTTCCGTAGGCCTCCGCCCGGTAGCTGTAGATCCCCGGATGCGCCAGCAGTTGCTCCTCCGGATGCACCAGCTTCACGCTGGCCGAGCCGAACTCGCCGGTCATCCACGGCTCGATGTGCATCTTCACCGTACCGCTCACATACCAGGCATAGTTCAACGCACCGGAGTCGCCAAAGTCCAGGCGATGCTTCTGCCGGGAGAGTGCCGCGATATACGGCCCGGCCACCGCGGCAAAAACCACCAGCGCCAGTCCGCCCGCGGCGACCACCCGCCCCGGTCGGCGGCGCTGCACCCAGAGCTGAAACAGCATCATCACCGCAATGCTGAGCACGGCCACCACGAAGGCAAAGCTCTTGGCCAGGTACGCCAGGCCAAGAAAAAACCCCAGCAGCGGAGCATACACCAGACGGCTCGTGGCCAGGCTCTCCAGCAGCATCGCAAAGGCCAACAGCATCAGCGCCTGCAGCAGAGCGTCCGGACGCATATAAGCCATCGAGAGCTCTCGCTGCGCCGCGATCACCGTCAGCGCCACCCCCAGCAGCCGCAGCGCGTCAATGCCCAGCAGCGGAGCCGGCAGGGGGTTCATCTGGTGGCGCAACTTCACTAGCGCCGAGACAAACACCAGCACGGCAACCACGGAGACCAGAAAGATGCAGTAGTTCAGCTCGTAGTAGGCGTGCAACTCATTCCAGCGGGTAGTGTGGAACAGTCGCTGGAAGAGCGCCATGCAGGCCGGATAGAGCGGATTCCAGTAACCGTTCACCACCCCAGCCCAGCGGTGCGCCCGGATCAGATCGGCGATATCCATGTACGCCATGCCGTCGCCGTCCAAACCATAGGGAGCGTACCGCATCGCCAGCCAGCCGACCGGAATCAGCAGCGCCAGATACACCAGAAGCGCGCGGCGGATGGTTTGAGATCTCACAGGGTTCCTCGTTGGGCGGCTGGCGTCATCGGCGTCGGCGAGTTGGAGATGAGGACTCTCTCAGCATATCCCGACTTCCACACCGTCAGCGAGGATAGCAGCGCACCACCACCGAGCCGTCCCTCCGGGACCAGACTCGCCAAACCCTCTCCTCGGGCGCGAAGCAATTACAGATACCCTCCTCTCCCCCGTGGGGCGGACCAGTTTCATAGCGCCAGATGGCGCGGCACACGGATCGGTCGCCTCCTGAGGGCCTGCATCCTTCCATCTGACAAAATCATCAAGAGAGTGGGTCGCGCTCCGGGCAGAAAGGGATCGATGAAAACCACGGTGCTCATCCTCGGAGGAGGCCTCGCCGGTCTGTACGCCGGCCGGCTCCTTCACGCCGCCGGAATCGACTTTCGCCTCGTCGAGGCGCGCATGCGCCTTGGGGGCCGCATCCTCACCACCGACGAGGCCGGTTCACCCACTGAGGACGGCTTCGATCTCGGACCCTCCTGGTTCTGGCCGGAGATGCAGCCGGCCATGCGGAGGCTGGTCGACGACCTCGGTCTTGCCATCTTCCCGCAGTGCAACGACGGCGATGTGGTCTTTCAGCGAATGTCCCGCGAGTCCCCGCAGCGCTACCGCACTACCCACCAGGAACCTCAATCCATGCGGATCGTCGGCGGAACAGGGGCCCTGGTCGCCGCCCTTGGCGCGGCCATCCCCCGCGAACATCTTCTGCTGGGAACGCGCGCGCTCCACCTGGAACTTGCTCCAGCCGGCGTCATGCTGCGGATCTCTGCACCGGCCGGAGCCGAAGAGCTTCTTGTCGCCGAGCAGGTCATCGCCGCCCTTCCACCCAGGCTGCTTGCAGGCCTCTCCTTTACCCCTGCGATCGATCCCGCCACCCTGCAACGTTGGAGCGCCACGCCTACGTGGATGGCGCCTCACGCCAAGTTCTTTGCCATCTACCCTCGAGCGTTCTGGCGGCAGGCCGGGCTCTCCGGCACGGCACAGAGCATGGCTGGCCCGCTCGCTGAGATCCACGATGCGACAACCGCATCCGGCAAGGCCGCTTTATTCGGCTTCCCCGCTCTCTCGTCCCAGATGCGTTCCGCGCTGGGAGAGCCAGGATTGCGGCAGGCCTGCCTGGAACAGTTCGCTCTCCTCTTTGGAGCAGAGGCGCTGCGGCCTCAGGCAACGCTCTTCAAAGACTGGGCGGCAGATCCACTCACCGCGACCGTAGACGACCAGATTGCGGGCGCGCATCCGGATGGTTCTTCCGCTCCATGGGTCACAGGAGCCTGGCGGGAACGCCTCTCCCTCGCTGGAAGTGAGACCAGCTCCACCGAGCCCGGCTATATGGCCGGAGCGGTCAGCGCCGCGGAGCGCGCGGTGGAGGAGGTCTGCCGGCGACTCAACCCTGGAGCTGAGCAGAACGACAGGAGTTGATGCATGCGGAGAATCGATCATGTTGTTCTTGCAGTCCGCGATCTGGAGCAGACGGCGGACCTCTATCGGAGACTCGGCTTTCAGGTAGGCGCTCGCAATCGGCATCCCTGGGGGACAGAGAACCGGCTGATCCAGTTTGGCTCGTCCTTCATCGAGTTGATCACCGTCGGCCAGGATCCCCACCGGATCCCACAACGGCAGCCGCGCCAGTTCAGCTTTGGCGAGTTCGTGCGCAACTATCTGCGGCAGCAGGAGGGTATCGCCATGCTGGTGCTCAGCAGCGACGACGCGTGCTCCGATGCCGCTCTGTTCGCGCACCACGGCATTGGGGACTTCGAGCCCTTCTCCTTCTCCAGAAAGGCCACCCGGCCCGACGGCTCGGAGACCCAGGTCGGGTTCACGCTGGCCTTCGCCACCGACCCCGCCGCGCCGGAGCTGGGGTTCTTCGTCTGCCAGCAGCACTACCCTGAAAACTTCTGGAACAGAGTTTTCCAGCAGCACCCGAACGCTGCTGTCGATATATCCGGGGTCACCCTTGCCGCGCTCCAACCGGAGCGCCATCGGACCTTCCTGAGCCGGTTCAGCGGTACGTCGCCTCGGCCCCTTCCCGGGGGTGGACTCCTTTGGGATCTCTCCCGCAGTTCCATCGAAGTTCTACCCACAGCCGCACCGAACCCCTCCGAATGGCCGGCCATGCTGACCACGCTCTCCGTTCAGGTTCCCGAGCCCGGGAGGGCCCGAAGCATCCTTGCCGCCAAAGGATTCCCCTGCACAAACACGGCCCAGGGTGTCATCGTTCCCGCAGAGGCACTCCACGGCGTATCCCTGCGCTTCACGCACATCCAGCACCCTGGAGCCGATGGCTCCGAACCGGACTAAAGGATGTACCGGCTCAGATCCTGATTCTTGACGATGCTGGCTACCTGCCGCTCCACGTAGGCACGATCCACCGTGAGCACGCCCTGTTGGCTGGAGGCGTTGAGCGCCTCCGCTGTCCCTCGCAGGCTTCCATCACCGGCCGCGGCGTGGCCGGCAGCCGGCGCCACCATGGCGGGCAGATCGGCCGATGCCTCTCCTTTGACGATCTCCGGAGCCGAGAAGCTGATCTCATCCAGCACCTTTTCCATGATCGTATGCAGACGCCGGGCGCCGATGTTCTCTGTGGTCTCATTCACCTGGAAGGCGAAGCGCGCCATCTCCTGCAGAGCCTCGGGGGTGAACTCCAGGCGCAGCCCCTCGGTCTCCAGCAGCGCCACGGCCTGCTTCACCAGCGAGGCGCGCGGCTCGGTGAGGATGCGCAGAAAATCCTCCACCGTGAGGGGCAGAAGCTCCACCCGGATCGGGAAGCGGCCCTGCAGCTCCGGGATCAGGTCACTGGGCTTTGAGACGTGAAAGGCCCCGGCAGCAATGAACAGGATATGGTCGGTAGCCACCATCCCGTACTTGGTGTTCACCGTGGTGCCCTCGATGATGGGCAGAATGTCCCGCTGTACACCCTCGCGGCTGATGTCCGGCCCGTGACCGCCCTCGCGCCCGGCGATCTTGTCGATCTCATCCAGGAAGACGATGCCGGAGTCTTCCACGCGCTCGACCGCGATCCGCACGATCTGGTCCATATCCACCAGCCGCGACTCCTCTTCCTGCACCAGGTACTCAAAAGCGTCAGGAACCTTCATGGAGCGCTTGCGGGTGCGCTGGCCCAGAATGCCGGAGAGCATCTCCTTGAGACCGCTCGGGTCCATCTCCTCGGGCAGGTTGCTGACCACCTCAATCTGCGGCTGCATGCGATCACGCGCTTCAATCTCAATCATGCGATCGTCCAGCCGCCCCTCATGCAGGTGCTGCAGAAGCCGTTCGCGCTCTCCCCGCCGCTCCGCATCGCCGGCGGCGACGATGGAGAGATTGCGCGTGCCGGAGGCTGCTTCGCGGCCAGCCTCGACGGCTGGCTCGCGACTGGCCAGCGACGGCTCCGTGGAGACCAGGGACGGCTCGACAGGCGGCTCCTCCGTCGATACCGGCTGGCGGGTAATGGGCAGGGGGCCGGCGACAGGAGCGGACCCGGCAGAGTGCTCGGTCCCGGCGACCGCACCCTGAGCCATCAGCAGGTCCAGCAGCCGCTCCTCCGCAGCCATCTCGGCACGGTCTTCGATCTCGTCCAGCTTCTCCTCGCGCACCATGTCGATGGCAATCTCCATCAGGTCGCGCACAATGGCCTCGACGTCGCGTCCGACGTAGCCCACCTCGGTGAACTTGGAGGCCTCCACCTTGAGAAAGGGCGAGTTGGTGAGCTTGGCCAGCCGCCGTGCGATCTCCGTCTTGCCCACTCCCGTGGATCCGATCATGAGGATGTTCTTGGGCATGATCTCTTCGGCCAGTTCCGGAGCCAGCTTCTGCCGCCGCATCCGGTTGCGCAGGGCAATGGCCACGGCGCGCTTGGCCGCCGCCTGGCCCACCACGTACTTGTCCAGCTCCGCAACGATGCCGCGCGGCGTCATCTCATCCAGCGAGAGCGCCGAATCTTCAGCCGTACCGGGAAGATAGATTGCCACGATGTTCCTCCCCCTCGGCTACTCCGGCCGAAGCTCTTCGATGCTGATGCTCTGGTTGGAGTAAATGCAGATCTCGGCGGCGATCCTGATGCTGCGCTCAACTATCTCACGCGCGCTCAGCGGCGTGTTCTCCAGCAGCGCAGTGGCCGCCGCCAGAGCGTAGCTGCCCCCGGATCCGATAGTGGCGATCAGGCCGTCCCCTACCGGGTCCGGCTCGATCACGTCGCCATCGCCAGAGAGCAGGAATAGCTGCCGCGCATCCGCGACGATCAGCAGCGCCTGTAACTGGCGCAGCAGCTTGTCCGTGCGCCAGTCCTTGGCCAGCTCCACAGCGCTGCGCCCCAGGTTGCCCCCATACTGCTCCAGCTTGGCCTCAAACCGCGTGAACAGCGAGAACGCATCTGCCGTAGAGCCGGCGAAACCCGCCAGGATCCGGTCGTTGTACAACCTTCGGATCTTGCGCGCCGAGTGCTTCATCACCGTGGATCCCAGCGTCACCTGCCCGTCGGCGGCCATCACCATCACGTCGCCGCGGCGAACGCAGATCACCGTGGTCGAGCGCACCCGCCGTCCGTCGGCCAGATCCAGAGGGTGACCCGCGGAACCTGGCCGCAACCCCGCTACGTGTTCGCGGGGCTCCTCAACCCTCTTCGTTTGCCTTCTTTTCTCTCTCATACGCAACCCAGAGTATAGAGCAGTTCCCGCCGGCCCGCTGCCCCCCCTGCGGAAAGAAAGAGCCAGGTGCCCGCGCTTCCGCCCCCATGCGAACCTCGCCGGGAACCTCCACGCTGCGGCGGCGACGCCGGGCTCGCCCCTGGGCTATCCTCTGTAAGTGTCCCGCATAAAAACACAACCGATGGACACGACCCAGAAGTGACTTTGAAATCAATTCTCCAGCAACCGATCGTCCAGCAGATAGCAACCCTGATGCGCAACTTCACCGTGCATCTGATTCAGGTGGTGCGCCATCAGGATCCCCGCATCGTGGGCGGGGCCGGAGCCGCCCTGGCTCTGGGAGCGGGCGGGGTCTGGTGGTATGTGGTCGCACGGCGGCCCTCAGCCGAGGAGATGGAGCGCCGCCGCCGGGAACATCTGGCTCTCACCGGACGCATCACGGATGGCGTCATCCTGGATGCCCGCACGTTGAGCAACGAGGACAGCATCTCTCCAACCCCGGAGGTGCTGGTCTACAGCTATAGCCTGGCAGGGCTCACCTATAACTGCGCACAGGACGTCACCGCCCTGCCCGACCGGGTGCTCGGCTTCCGCATCGATCAGCCGGTGCAGGTACGCTACGACCCGCGCAACCCCGGCAACAGCATCATCGTCTCCGAAACCTGGACCGGCCTTTGGCTGCGCCGCAACGGTGATAGCGACGATTCCGAGTTGCCAGGAAACCACCTTGCCTGAGCCGATTGAGCTCTGAACCCCGCCTGCTGACCGTCGGTTGCAGACCACCACCAGACGGAAGCTCCAGCCACATCCGCAGGCTAAATGAAGCCCCGGGCAAAACTTTGCGATCTAGCATGCGTCCAATAGGGCAGAACGACCCATGGAGGTAGTAGCAGCAGACGGAAGTTGGGCTGGGGCCCGCAAGCGCTCGACCGGAGTTCTTGAAGATTGGAACCGGTTGCTCAGGAGCTGAAAAAAGGAGATGCACGACCATGACTCGATGCCAGGCATGAGGCCCGGATCGCGGCGGCTCTGCAAGCCGCGATCCAGCGTGGCCATGCGGACCATCGCAGGGGTGGTCTTTGCGGCCCTCGAGGCCCACGCTCAGGTCGCCTCCGTACCGCCTTCACCCACCGTGCGCACGCTCCATGGCCAGATCACCGCCAGCGGCCATGAACCGATTCGAGGAGCGATCGTCCAGTTGCGCAATGACCGTTCGGAGACGCTGGTTACCTACATCACCGGGAACAACGGCCTCTATATCTTTCAGCGCCTGGACGGCAACACAGACTATGAAGTGTGGGTGATGTTCCGCGGCCATCGAACCCGCACCCACAGCATCAGCAAGTTCGACAGCCATATGGACAAGATCATCAACTTCAGGGTCAGCACCTACTGAGCCTCGCAGCCGGAGCGCACCGACCAGACATCCCCCATCCGGTCAAAGGGCGTCCTCCCGAGAGGACGCCCCTTGACGTTCTGAAGCATCTGCCTGTCCCACTCGATCGTCTCGAAGACGGCCCTACTGCACCAGCGCTCCCTCGCTCTCGCCCGGCTTCGCGTCCTCCGGGGGGATCACCGTCGCGCTGGCCACCTTGTCGTCCGGATCCAGATGCAACAGGCGAACGCCCGAGGTGCTGCGGCCGGCCGAACGCACGCTCTTCGTGTCGATGCGAATGATCTTGCCAAACTGGCTGATCACCATCATCTCCGTCGTCTCATCCACCAGGTTGATGCTGGCCACCTTGCCGATCTTGCTGGTGGTCTTCATGTTGATCACGCCCTTGCCGCCGCGGGTCTGCAGACGGTATGCGTCCACGCCGGTGCGCTTGCCATAGCCGTTATCGCTCACGGTGAGGATCAGGCACGGGGTGAGGCCGAGCTTTTCATCCAGCCGGGCAAGCTTCTCCTGCACCTCCTCGGAGACGGCAGGCGCCGCCACCGTATCGTCGGACTCGGCCAGGGCCAGGGGCTGGGAGGCTGCGGAGTCGGAAGCCTCGTCGAGTACGCGCTCCACCTGAGAGGTAAGGCCGGCCTCCGCCGCGCGAGCCATGCGCTGCTGGTTGCGGGCCTCGTTGGAGGGGGTAACCGCTGCCCCGATGACATAATCGCCCTTCTTCAGATTGATGCCCCGGTTGCCAAACGCTGGCCTGCCCATGGGACGCAGATCCTGCTCGTTGAAGCGGATGGCCATGCCCTCGTGGGTGGCCAGGAAGATGACCTGCTGCCCATCGGTGATCTTGGCCGTGATCAGTTCGTCGTCCTTGTCGATACCGATCGCGATAATGCCGCGGGCCATCACGTTGGAGAAGTCGCGCAGAGCAGTCTTCTTCACCGTGCCGTTGCGAGTGGCAAAGAGCACGTACTTGTCCTCTTCATCCAGGTTGCGCACCGGAAGAATCGTCACCACCTTCTCGCCCGGCTGCAGATCGATGAGCGAGGCCATCGCCTTGCCCTTGCCGGCGGCCCCGACGTCCGGAATCTCATAGACCTTGAGCCAATAGATGCGGCCCGTATTGGTGAAGCAGAGCAGGTAGGCATGCGTGCTGTCGATGATCAGTTGCGCCACGAAGTCTTCCTCGCGGGTCTTCATCCCCAGGCGGCCCGTACCGCCGCGCTTCTGCTGGCGGTAGGTGGTGATGGGCGTGCGCTTCAGGTAGCCGGTGTTGGAGACCGTGACGGCCACCTGCTCATCGGCGATCAGATCCTCCAGCGTGAGCTCGGTGCTCTCATCCAGAATGATGGTGCGGCGGGCATCGCCGTACTTGTCGCGAATCTCCTCCAGCTCCTTGACGATCACCCGGCGCAGCTTCTTCTCCGAGGCCAGGATCGACTCGTACTCGGCGATGTTCTCGCGAATGGTGCGCAGCTCGTTGAGCAGTTCATCGATCGAGAGCTGGGTCAAGCGGTAGAGCTGCAGCTCCAGGATCGCGTCGATCTGGCGATAGCTGAGGATGAGGGTACCGCCGGAGTTGTTGGCCAACTGCGCGCTGACGCTGCCGCCGTCAAGATTGATGGCATACTTGGCCGGATCCAGGCTGACCCCCGCCAGCTCCGTGCCATTCAGATTGATGCGGCGGTTGCTGAAGTAGGCAAAGAGGTTCTCACGCGCGCTCGCGCGGGAGCTGGACTGGCGAATGATCTTGATGACCGTGTCCAGATGATCGAGGGCGATCTGGTAACCAAGCAGAACGTGCTCGCGCTCGCGCGCCTTGCTCAGCAGGAAGGCCGTGCGGCGGCGCACCACATCGATGCGGTGCTCGATGAAGGCATGGATCGCGTCTGGGAGCGGCAACTCCTTGGGCTGGCCGTTGTGTACGGCCAGAAAGATCATCGAAAAGCTCTCCTGCATCTGGGTGTGCTTGTAGAGCTGGTTCAGGACAATCTCGTTCTGCGCTCCGCGCTTCAGCTCGATGACGATGCGCATGCCGTTGCGGTCAGACTCGTCCCGGACGTCGGAGATCTCATCGATGGTCTTCTCATTCACCAGCTCGGCGATGCGCTTGATCAGGTTGGACTTGTTCACCTGATACGGAATCTCGGTCACCACAATCGCCTGGCGGCCGCCGGTGATGTTCTCCAGACCGCATTTGGCCCGCATCATGAAGCGGCCACGGCCCGTCTCATAGGTCTTGCGGATGCCGGCACGGCCGTAGATGAAACCACCCGTGGGAAAATCCGGACCCTTCACGTGCTCCAGCACCAGATCCAGATCGGAGCGGGTCTCACCCTTCTCCTTCTGCAGCAGCGCGATGGTGGCGTTCAGCGTCTCCGTCAGGTTGTGCGGCGGGATGTTGGTCGCCATGCCCACGGCGATTCCCGTTCCACCGTTGATGATCAGATTGGGAATCCGCGCCGGCAGGACGGTCGGCTCAGAGGTGGACTCATCGTAGTTGGGGGTGAAGTCGACCGTGTCACTGTCAATATCGGCCAGCATCTCCGCGGCGATGCGGGTGAGGCGCGACTCCGTGTAGCGCATGGCCGCTGGCGGATCGCCGTCAATCGAGCCGAAGTTGCCCTGGCCGTCGATCAGCGTGTAGCGCAGACTGAAGGGCTGCGCCAGCCGAACCATGGTGTCGTAGATCGCCGAGTCGCCATGGGGATGGTAGTTGCCCATCACGTGGCCCACCACCTTGGCCGACTTCGTGTACTTCTTGTTGAACTGCAGGCCCATCTCCTGCATGCCGTACAAGATCCGCCGATGCACCGGCTTCAGGCCGTCACGGACGTCGGGCAGCGCGCGGCCAATGATGACCGACATCGAGTAATCCAGATACGAGCGCCGCATCTCCTCTTCGATATTGATCGAGAGCATGTTCAGTGCGCCCGGGCCGGTCGGGGCCCCCGGAGCCGAGGGCTCGCCGGGAGCGCCAGGCGCCGAGGGGTTCCGGGAGATCCCATCTGTCCGGGAAGGATCGTTGGGGCCAAGGGGGAGAAGGGGATTGTCGTTGATCTCGTCGGGCATATCAAACTTCATTATAGCGGCTGGACGGCGGCACACGCAGCCTGCGCGAAAGCCCCCGCAGGGGCATAATCACCGCAGATTCAGCGATTTCAGGGTTGCCTCCCAAGACCCGCCAGGCCGCCTTGGACCTGCTTCGCACCGTGCATCCTCCCGCCCGGCCTCCCCCCTCCGTCCCGGCTCTCCTCCAGGACTCTCCTCCCTTCTCCCTCTTTGCGGCGATGGTGATGCGATCAACTGTTACTTTGGGGTGCCCTGTCGTTATGGAAGATGGTGACGAAAGGTAGGAAGCTTTGTGGAAACCCCCGCACGTCCAAAGCACGAGCTGTGAGGTAAGATTCCGTCATTGAAGTTCCTTGATTTGCGCGTTGTTAGCTATTTTTCCCTTGCTTCACAGATGCAAGACGCTTTATGAGTTCCAGTCCGGTCGAGGCGAAACTGGATGCACCGATGACGCCTCCGCAGCGCCGGGGAGAGAGTGCCGCCTGTAGATCCTGATTTGCTGATGGGTCGAATAGGCCTTCGGCAAATTACGTAGACCGTTCGCTTACCTGCCCGAGACAGCGAAGGACGACGAGCATCCTCCGAGGTTACGTCGCGCCGCTTGTAGTTCTTCTCTGTGGGTAAATCGAGCGCGCAGCCCCGGCTCCTGCAGGCCCTGCACACTGGATTCCTGCCAGTCCCTCGTCGAAAGAGAGAGAGGCAGAGTCCGTTGCCGTAGCGTCCCCCTCTGAACTGGGAGCTGCGCTATTCTGCCCCGGCAACCGCAGGGACGAAAGAGGCGTTTGAGGTGTAACACCTCCACAGAGGACTTGCATCACGGAAGAAGAGGAACAAATGACCGAAAACGAGACAATTTGAGCTTTTAAGGTCAAGAGCCGAAGAAAGAATTACGCCAACTCAACATTTTCGATGGCGATTTTCGTACTGGCGAGCTGAAGAGTCACAGGCTTCCGACCGGCAGTTCTGGAGTTCACAGATCTGACCCGTGCTTTGAGCGTCAGGCGTTGAAGGTAGAGCACCATGCAAGGTTCTGTATCCGATCTCGTGCTGTTGACGTTGCTGGTCCTGTTCTTCGGATTGCAGCAGTGGCGACGTCCGCAGGACGACTTCCGGTTCTGGCTTGCGGGCTGGATCTTCATCCTTGTGGGTTATTTCCTATGGGCCGTAGGCGAGGCCAACGCCCCGCTGCCGCGACTGGAGAACGCCCTCTGTTTTGACTTTACGATGTTGGGCATCCTCGCCTTTGTCCTGTCTGCCGTCGCCAGGAGTTATGGGGTGCGCCGGGCCATCGTCGCAGGGCTCACGGTGGCTCCGGCGGCGATGGTCATGGTGGACATCCAGGACTTCCTGCCGGTTCCGCGAGTATGGCTGGCTGTTGGATTGCTCTTGGGGGAGTGCGTGGTGCTGGCGGTGACCTACCGCCTGCAACAGCAAAGACCGCAGCGCCAGATGATCTTGACGCTCACGATCGGCGCAGTCTACGGATCAGGGCTGGCCGCATATGCGCTGCTGACGCCCGCGGATGAACTGGCCAGCGCGGTGCTGGTCCAGGCTTTGCTCACGGCAGCCATACTGTTCGCGGGTACCAAGCAGAAGAGTGGTCGATCCGTGCTGCGGTGGACAGCGTCGTTCGGATTTCTTGCCTGGGCAGCTTTCTACCTGTTGCGGGTTGTGCCGTCGGTTCCTGTCTGGCTACAGAACGTGCTGGATGACTTCTGGAACTTTCCCAAGTACTTTGTCGGCGGCTCCATGATTCTTTACATCCTGGAGGATGCTGCCGAGGATAAGGCCCAGGCGGCGGAGACCTTTCGTGACCTCTACGAGGACTTTCGACTGCTGTTTGACACCCACCCCCATCCCATGTGGATCTGCGATGCGACGGGCGGGAACATCCTCACCGCCAATGAGACCGCGGTGAAACAATACGGCTACGCCGTCGCTGAGTTCCAGGCGCTGCGCATCCAGGATCTCGAGGTTCCCCCCGACACCGAAGGCGAAGACCTGGAAGCCATGCTGGGCGGCGCGGCTGAGGGAGGAATCCGGGAGCGGCACCGGCACAAGGACGGCCGCGTGGTGTGGGTCAACCGGGCGGAACGCGAAATCGACTATCTCGGCCAGAGGGCGCGGCTGGTCATCGCCCGAAATATCACCGAACGCCTGAAACTCGACCGCGAACTCTCCTTCCGCGCCCAGCACGATGCGCTGACCGGGCTGCCCAACCGCCAACTGCTGGAGGAACGGCTGGAGCAGTGCCTGCAGGCCTGCCGCGTGGAAGAACGCCGGGCGGCCGTGCTCACCATTGACGTGGACCACTTCAAGCTGATCAACGATACCTACGGCCACCTCGTGGGCGATGAGTGCCTGAAAGAGGTTGCAGCGCGGCTGAAGAGCAAGATCCGCAAAGTGGATACCATTGCTCGAACCGGAGGCGAGGAGTTTACCGCTGTCGTAAGCGGACTCAGCAAGCCCTCCGATGCGGAGAAGGTTGCGGCCAGCCTGATGAGGGTGTTTGAAGCTCCCGTGGAACTGGCCTTTGGTGCCCTCGGCGTGACCGTGAGCGTCGGCGTGGCCATCTATCCGGATGATGCCACCGATGCCACATCCCTGCGCAGGCTCTCGGATGAAGCCATGTATCGCGCCAAGCGCGCGGGAAGAAATCGCGCCGCGTACTCCTCGGAGAAAGCCGCCGTGCTGGACTTCAAAAAACCCGATGCTGACCTGCGAACGGAACTCCAGTAAACCACTCCCTGAGACCCGGGAGACCCCTTATCCTTCCCTCAAAACAGCAGACGCCCGCCCGTTAAGGCGGCCGGTTGTAACGGGCAACGGAGCGGCGGCCGGAGGAAGCCTTGCAGCATCCACCCCTTGCGACCCGGCTGTAC
>JAJZDM010000186.1 GCA_021806005.1 Acidobacteriota bacterium
GGTTCCGGGAAGAAAACCAAGATGCGCAAGGTAATGACTCACCTCCTCGGGCAACTCGATCCGTTCCACTACCCCTGCACTGCCAACCTTCGCATCGCTCAAAGCCAGAAGATTCATCGAATCACATATCCGACCAAGTTGGTCCACTTTACTATACGCCAAGCGGGGGCACTCTGCCGAACTTTTCCAGTTCGAATATCAGGCAACTCGGTTCATCACCGGCAGAACCTGCTGCGTCCAGCCATTCCAATGGAATCCTGCGGCCGTAACACAGCTTCCTCCTCGCTGCTCGGGTCATTCCTCTGAAGCAGCTTAATCTGCATCCCTCGCCCAGTTATTGGGCATAAGGATTTTCAATTGGACGTCATGATCTTCGAGGGGGACCATGGGCACAGATGTTCCCAGTACCGCGGGCCTGCTCCTCTGACCATCTTTTGGGGAGAGGGCAGAAACCTCCCAACCAGAGGCTGATCCGCGCCGGCGGGGCCGGATATACCTCGGCGAAGCCGGAAATCGGATGGGATGGAGTGCGATCAAATGGTACGTAGCAGAGGCAAGACAAACCCCGGCGATGGTTACGATGTGGTTATCGTTGGCGGAGGCAGCGCAGGAGTTACCGTTGCGGCGCACATCGTAAAACAACTCCGGAAGCAGCGGCTGAATCGGTCCGTCCTGATCATCGATCCCTCCGAAGATCACTTCTACCAGCCCCTCTGGACACTGGTCGGAGCCGGCGTGCGGACCAGGCAATCCTCCCGCAAACCGCAGCGCGAGGTTATTCCCGAAGGCGTCACCTGGCTGCAGGACTCGGTCACCCACTTCTGCCCGCAACTCAACCATCTCGAACTCGGCAGCGGCCGGAAGATGGCCTATGACTATCTCATCGTCTGCCCCGGGCTCAAGGTCGACTGGGATGCAATACCCGGGCTGCGCGAGAGCATCGGCCGGGATGGCGTCTGCAGTAACTACTCCTATCAGACCGTCCAGTCCACCTGGGACGCCATACGGACCTTCCAGGGTGGAACCGCCATCTTCACCCAGCCGCGGGCGCCCATCAAATGTGGGGGAGCGCCGCAGAAGATCGCCTATCTTGCCGATAGCGCCTTCCGCCAGCGCGGCGTGCGCGACCGGAGCCGGATCGTCTTCTGCTCCGCCGAGCCCGTCCTCTTCTCCGTACCCCGCTACGCGGCTACCTTGACCCGCGTCGTCCAGCGAAAGGGAATCGAGGCCAGATTCAAACACAACCTCATCGAACTGCAACCCCGAACCAGACAGGCCGTCTTCCACCGCCTGGAGGACGACACCGAGGTGGTGATGCGCTATGACATGATCCACGTCACGCCTCCTCAGTGCGCTCTGGACTTCATCCGGAACTCGTCCCTGGCCAACTCGAGCGGCTGGGTGGACGTGGACAAGCACACCCTGCAGCACGTCACCTTCCCCAACGTCTTCTCCCTGGGCGATGCCAGCAGTCTGCCTACCTCCAAGACCGGAGCTGCGGCCCGCAAGCAGGCCCCCGTCGTCGCCAAAAACATCCTCTCGCTCATCCAGGGCAAGCCCATGCGCGCCTCCTACAACGGATACACCTCCTGCCCGCTGGTCACCGGATTCGGAAGGCTCGTTCTGGCTGAGTTTGACTATGATCTGGAGCCTCAGGAGACCTTCCCGTTCGATCAGTCCGTCGAGAGGCGCAGCATGTACCTGCTCAAGAAGCATCTGCTGCCCCAGTTCTACTGGCGCGCCATGCTCCGCGGCAGACTCTGATGCGACCCTCCCGCATCGCACCTCCAGCTCCTCGGGGATTACCCCAAAGTAAAGCAAAAACCAGATGAACCTTGCGTTGGAGTCGAAGTGAATCAACTGGAAATGTCTGAAATCATCGCCGCCGCCTCCTTCCTGGCCGGCTTTTTGGGTGCCCTCAGCGGCCTCGGAGGAGGCGTCGTGATCGTGCCGCTCCTCGTCCTCGGCTTCGGCGTTGATATGCGCTACGCCATGGGAGCCTCCCTCATCTCGGTCATTGCCACCTCCTCCGGGGCCGCCGCGGCCTACGTCCGGGAGGGGATCTCGAACATCCGCATCGGCATGTTTCTGGAGATCGCCACCACCATCGGAGCCATCGTCGGCGCCATGCTCGCCGCCAGTTCTCCCACCCGGCTCCTCGCGGTCGTCTTCGGCATCGTCCTTCTCTACTCGGCCGGTATGTCCCTTCGGCGCAAGAAGCCAATGGCTCTGGACGGCCCTGCGGACCACCTCGCCCAGACCTTCAAACTCGACGGCCTCATGCCCGTGGACGGCGATTGGGTTCCCTATCGCACCCGGCGAATCCCCCTCGGCTTCGGGTTGATGTTCGGCGCCGGCACGCTCTCCGGCCTGCTCGGCATCGGTTCCGGCGCGGTCAAGGTGCTGGCCATGGATGAGGCGATGCAGATTCCCTTCAAGGTCTCCACCACCACCAGCAACTTCATGATCGGCGTAACCGCCGCGGCCAGCGCCGGCGTCTTCCTCAGCCGCGGATACATCCAGCCCGCTCTGGTCATGCCGGTCACCCTGGGCGTCCTGGCAGGCTCGGTTCTCGGGGCTCGCTTTCTCGCTGCGGCCAAGGTTCGCACCGTTCGCCTCATCTTTGCCACCGTCATCGCAGCGCTGGGCGTAGAGATGATCTTCAACGCGCTGCATGGGAGGTTATCTTGAACTCGCTCCAGATCGCTCCCCCGGACGACCGGGTCATCGACAAGAGAATCGGACTGCTTCTGCGCTTCGGCGTGATGCTGGCCGCCACCGTCATCGCCTGCGGCGGTATCCTCTACCTCATCCACAGCGGTGCTCGCGTGGTTAGCTATCATCACTTCGCCGGTACTCCGGCCAGCCTGCGATCCATCACCGGGATCGCCCTGGGAGCCGTTCAAGGCAACGGCCTGTCCGTCATCCAACTGGGCATTCTTCTGCTCATCGCCACGCCTGTCGCCCGTGTCCTCTTCTCCGTCCTGGCCTTCGCTCGGGAGCGCGACTGGCTCTATGTCGTCATCTCCGGCATCGTGCTCACCGTCCTCCTCTATAGCCTCGTCGGGCACACCAGGCTCTGAACGCCAGCCGACATTGAAAACGCTAGGCCCGTCTTTCGCGCGGCCTGTGAAGCGCAGGTTGGAAGCCCCAATCAGCCCGCACCGTCGCGAAGCACCGGAGTAGCAGTTGGGAGCTTCCGGCTCATGGTCCAGGCATCTGGAACATCCTTGGAGCCGCCTCTCCGCGTGGAGCGCAAGGCACATTCCGGCCAAGCCAACGAATATCGCCGCCGCGACGATCTCCGTTTCGGTATCATCGGCTTGATCGATCAGGGAGGGAGCGATGCAATTTAAAAAGATCCTCATTGCCGTCGATGACAGTGCCGTAGCCGCCCATGCTGCCGACGTCGGGTTCGATCTTGCTGTCCAGCTTGGAGCGGAGGTGGCCTTGGTTACGGTCGTGGACCCGGCGACGGCGCCATCCAGCGGAGAGTCCGGAATCTCCATGTCAGAGTGGATGAGCTTCGTCAAGCGGGATGCAAAGACGCTGCTGCACGCCTATGCCTCGCGCCGGACCCTCACACCGCCGCCGCTGCTCTTTGTAGAGGATGGAAAGCCATCCGCTCAACTCGTGGAAGCCGCGCGAAACTGGCGGGCCGATCTGATGGTGATCGGTAGCAACAGCCGCAGTTCCGTGGCGGACGCTCTGCTGGGTGGTGTTGCCAGGGGCGTGCTCCACCACGCGCCCTGCCCGGTCATGCTTATCCGAGCCGAGTAAGCTCTCCCTCTGCCGGTCTCGCCCATCACGCGTCCATGGGCATGACCTTAAGGGTTCCCGCGGTGCAAGAGTCGGTCTGGAACGGCACCCAACGCGTCCATGGGCTGAAACTTAAGGGCCGGGCTTCAGCCCGGCCACCGAACGGCTGGGCCGCAGGCCCTTCCTCGCTGCCGCAGGCCGGAGCATAGCCTCAGGCGAAGCGACCAAATTGCCTGCTTTTACTTGCCCCTGCTCTCCGTCCGTAACCCCTGTCCTGTCTCCTGATTCGTCATCTCACTGCTCAACGAAGCATCATTCCTCGCCCGGTACCGGATAAAAATCATCGCGCCCCCACTTACTTCCCGGTGATATTGCTGCCAAAGATGATGCCGATCTCAGCCACCGCCCGCATCTGATTGGAAGCCTCTCCCTGGGTGCCGAAGGCATCCCCCATGGTGTAGCTGCCGGCGTGCACCCAGGAGAGATCGCCGCGCACGAACAGTGCGCCCTTCTGCCAGGTGGGGGTTACGGTGACGCTGGCGCCGTCGCTGCCCGGTCCAAAGAGCAGGTTGACGGCTCCGTTGGCGTTGCTGCCGGAGGTGGCGATGTACTCCACCCGGGCGGGCAGGGAGAAGCCGTGTTTGAAGGCGTAGCTGAGCAGCAGGGCTCCGCCGTTGGTGGTGGCTCCCTGGGTGACGCCCACCCGCGCATCGGTGGGCACATTGCTGAACTGGTAGTAGGGCTGAATGATCCAGCTGCCCTTGGTGTAGGTGTAGATCACCGCGTACATGGAGCTGTTGTTCTGCACCGGCGTGGCGGCGGACTGGAACTTTGTGGATCCGGCGTTGCCCATGGCGTCAAAGACCAGGCTGTTGACGCCCTTGGTAAAGGTCAGC
>JAJZDM010000047.1 GCA_021806005.1 Acidobacteriota bacterium
ACAACGAAGAGAAGATCGCCGTCTTCTATCTTCCCAGCTACTGGCCCGAGTTGAATCCGGACGAGCTGCTCAACGCAGATCTGAAGCAGCGCGTCACCCAAGCGGCTCCGCCCAGAAACAAACTGGCCCTCACCCGCACTGCCATAGGTGCTCTGCGCAGCATCCAGAAGCAGCCCGAGCGAGTGGAAAGCTACTTGGGTCAGAAAGACGTCACCTATGCCGCATAAACGCATTCCTTCCGTGCCGGATCAATAAGATCGCAACTCTCTTCTCCATCGTCGAGAGCTGCCGCAAGTCGGGCGTCCCTATTCGCCAGTATCTGGCCGAAGTGCTGCCCGGCTTGGCCAAGCGCCCCATCCATGCGCTGGCCGGACTCACCCCAGCCAACTACCCCGCCAGCCTGACCACGTAACCTATCCCGACTCGCCGAGTTCGTCAACCATGGCTTTGCCCGAACGCGACCAGAGGAACGCCAGAAGATCTCACAGAGGCCGAAGCCGAAGGCGAGGGCCCGGCAGCACTCGCCTTGGCCCGCCCCGCTGTGTCTCTCAGACAACATAAGGCTCACAGCCGCCACAGCACCGGCCCCCTCCCTCCAGAATCCTGTGCAGGCGGCCCGTAAGCCGAATTCTGTTTTAGACGATCATTCCTCTAGGCCACACCTCGCGGTGTGGCTCAAGCAACCTACCCGCAGGTTTCGGAACGTGCTCCACGATCCTGGGCGTGGCGGGCCGCCGCGCGCCGGCCGCACTCGTGTTTGCAACCGGACTCCCTGCCTATTTGGTCTTGCTCCGTGTGGGGTTTACCGTGCCACGGCTGTTACCAGCCGCGCGGTGGGCTCTTACCCCACCCTTTCACCCTTACCGTCGGCCATCCGTGCGGACCTGCCAACGGCGGTTTGCTTTCTGTTGCACTGGCCGTCCAGCGAGCTTCACCTCGCCGTCCCGGACGTTATCCGGCACACTGCCCTGCGGAGTTCGGACTTTCCTCTCCCCCCGGACGGCGTACCGCCGGGGGCAGCGATCATCCGGCCGCCTGCACAATTCCAAGTCTATCAGGGACCCTCTGGCGGCGGCGTGCTGCAGAACCCGAGCCCCCCGGAACCCGGCGGGCGAAGAACCATGGAACCAATCCCGACGCTGTTGCGTAGCAGCAGTAGCAGTCACCCGTTTGAGGCGCTATCCCTCGACCGTGACGAGGGATAGCGCATTTTCCTGCCGGCGCAAGGCTGAGACTCCGCTTGATCGGGCGTACTCCCCACGGAGGGTGCTGCCGTAAGGAGCTTCGCAACGCCCGGCGAAAGGAAAATTGTCTAAACTGAGGGTGAGTTGCCCGGTGGACCTCGAATGGAGATCAAGGAAGCGTTTCGGATCGCGGTGCAGTCCCTGTGGGCCAACAAGCTGCGCAGCATCCTGACCTTGCTTGGGGTGGTCATCGGCGTGGCCAGCGTCATCGCCGTCGTCACCCTCATCAATGGGGCGGACGTGTACGTCTCCACCAAGATCAACAATCAGGGAGCCGATGTCTTCACCATCTCCCAGCAGCCGGCGTTTACCACCAGCTACGCGGACTATCTCAAGTACCAGCGGCGCAAGATCATCTCCATGGACGAGTACCGCCAGGTGAAGCAGCGCTGCACCCGCTGCCTGGAGGTCGGCGCCTTCGAGAGCCGGACCGGACCGATCATCTACAAGTCCCAGTCCAGCACCGATACCATGATTCGAGGCTACTCGCCCGAGATGCCGGACATGCAGAACCTGAATATCGTCGAAGGCCGCGGCCTCACCCAGGCCGATGACGTCCACGCCTCCCAGGTGGCCATCATCGGAGCGGATATCGAGGACAACCTGCTGAAGGGTGAGAATCCCATCGGTAAGGAGATCCGCGTCGATGGCGTGCCCTACACCGTGGTGGGACTGGCGGAAAAGCAGGGCAAGACGCTCGGCCAGAGCCAGGACAACTGGGTCGGCGTTCCCATCAGCTCCTACCAGAACACCTACGGCAGTACGGACTCCATCACCATCTACGCCAAGGCTGGCAGCGGAGCGGCGGCCATGGAGGCGGCCAGCGATCAGGCCCGCGTGATTCTGCGCGAACTGCGCCATGACCGCCCCGGACAGGATGACAGCTTCACCCTCTCCACCAGCGATACCCTCGCCGGTCTGTTTACCCAGATCAGCAACAGTATCGGCGGAGTCGCCGTCGCCATCGCCGCCATCTCCCTGGTCGTGGGCGGCATCGTCATCATGAACATCATGCTGGTCAGCGTCACCGAGCGCACCCGCGAGATCGGGGTGCGCAAGGCGCTGGGAGCGCGGCGCTCCGATGTGCTGATTCAGTTCCTGATGGAGTCCGGGATGCTCTCCCTGATCGGCGGCGTCTTTGGAGTGATGGGTGGGGTCGCTGTGGCCAAGGCGGTCGCCGTCATTGCCGGTTTTCCCGCCGCCATCGCGGTATGGAGTGTCCTGGCAGGGCTGTTCGTGGCGCTCTCGGTAGGGGTATTCTTCGGGGTGTACCCGGCACGCAAGGCCGCGGATCTCGATCCGATTGTGGCGCTGCGGAGTGAATTTTAAGCGGCGCCTTGTAGTGAATTTTGAGGGAAAGAGACAAGCTTCACGAGTCACCCACAGACGAAATGAGAGCCAGAGATCAACGCGAGACGGTAAAGATAGCGCTGGATACGCTGCGCTCCAACAAGCTGCGCTCCGGGCTCACCATCCTCGGCATCGTCATCGGCGTGCTCACCGTCATCGCCATCTCTTCGGTGATCAATGGCCTGAACGCTTCGGTGGGCAACTGGGTGGCGCAGTTCGGCAGCAACGTGCTCTGGATCTACCGCTTCCCCGTCATCGGGGTGCAGCCCACCGCTGAGATGCTGGCGCGCAAGCAGCTCACCTACGATGACATGACGGCCATCTCCCAACTGCCCCACGTCGTGGCGGCCTCCGCCTCGCTGCAGTATACGAACTATCAGTTCGGCACCGGATCGGTCATCGCCAAGTTTGGACGCCGCGAGGTGGACAACGTCAGCCTGGAGGGCGATACGCCCTCCAATGCCATCGTCTATGACAAGGCGCTCTCGGAGGGCCGCTTCTTCACTCCCATCGACGAACAGCGCGCCACCGATGTCACCGTGCTGGGCCATGATCTGGCCGATGACCTGTTCGGGGCCATCGACCCCATCGGCAAGCAGGTGGTCATCGATGATCGTACCTTTACCGTGGTGGGCGTCTTCGAGAAGCAGAAGACCATCTTCGGCGGCGGCAAAAACCCGGATGACAGTACAGCCTACTTCGCCCTCCCGACCTTCAGAAAACTGCACCCGGAGATTCTGGACTACTGGATCAGCGCCAAGTACGACAGCCAGAAAGATCAGGAACTGGTTACCGATGAGATTCGGGAGCTGCTGCGTCAGCGGCGCAAGGTGCGCAATGAGCAGCAGGATAACTTTGCTGTCTTTGCTCCCGAGGCGCTCACTCGGCTCTGGAAGCAGATCACCGGGAGCCTCTTTCTGCTCATGTTCGGCTTGAGTACCGTTGGCCTGATGGTCGGCGGCGTGGGCGTGATGAACATCATGCTGGTCAGCGTCACTGAACGCACCCGCGAGATTGGCGTGCGAAAGGCCATCGGCGCCAGCCGCCAGACCATCCTCCTGCAGTTCACCCTGGAGGCCATTGTGCTCTGCGCGGTGGGCGGCGTGATCGGCATCCTGGCGGGGGCCGGGGTCGCCATGGCCCTCACGTTCTTCATCCCCTGCCAGATGAGCGTCCTTTGGGTTCTGGCTGCCTTTTTCTGCTCCTGCGCGATTGGTCTGCTCTTCGGCATCTACCCTGCCTGGAAGGCCGCCAACCTGAATCCCATCGAGGCCCTGCGCTACGAGTAGCACCGCAGCCATGCAGGAACCTCCGCGGCGCTCCTTGCGCCTTCAACTGCTGCGCCTTCAACTTCCTCCCCGCCGGCCACCCCTCTACACTGGGTAGATGGACTGGCTGGTGGTGGTCGTGCAGGGGGTACTGGCGCTGCTGGTGCTCTGTGGAGTGGCCTATGGGCTGCTCGCGCTCTGGAGCGCCCGGGCCTTTGAGCTCGCCCAGGCGGAGACCAGCGCGCCCGAAACTCGTGTCACCCAGCCCGCCCCCGTCGGCGTCACCATCCTCAAGCCGGTCAAGGGCGTCGATCCCAGCATGTACGCCGGGCTGGTCAGCCACTGCCTGCAGAACTACAGCGGCGAGTTTGAACTGCTCTTCGGGGTAAGCTCCCTGGCAGACCCCGCCGTGCCCGAGATCGCTCGCCTGCGCATCGAGTACCCGTCTGTCTCCATCCGCCTCGTCGAGTGCCCGCAGAGGCTGGGCACCAATGGCAAGATCTCCAACCTCGCCCAGATGCTCCCGGAGGCCCGCTTCGAGCATCTCCTGGTCAATGACAGCGACATCCGCGTCTCGCCCCGCTATCTCGAGCGCGTCATGGCCGGCTTTCGCGATCCCAGCGTCGGCTTGGTTACCGTGCCCTATCGCGGCATCGCCGAGCGCACCCTCTGGTCCCGCCTGGAGGCGCTGGGAATCTCCACCGACTTCCTGCCCGGCGTGCTGGTGGCTCGCCGTCTGGAGGGCTCCATCCGCTTTGGACTGGGGTCCACCCTGGCCACCACCCGCACCGCGCTGGCCGCCATCGGCGGCTTTCAGGCCCTGGCCAACGAGCTCGCCGATGACTACGAACTGGGCGCCCGGCTCTGCGCCGCTGGATACCGCGTCGAACTGATCCCCGAGGTCGTGGAGACCACAGTCCCTGCCTATACGATGCGTGGATTCTGCGACCACCAACTGCGCTGGTCGCGCACCGTGCGCGAGTCCCGGCGCTGGGGCTACCTTGGTCTCTCCGTCACTTACGTGCTCCCCTGGTCGCTGGCGGCCATGTTGGCCAGCGGCTTCGCCCTCTGGTCCTTCGCCCTCTTCAGCATGGCCCTGCTGGTGCGGGTCAGCGTCGCCCTCAAGGTCGGCGTCGGCATTCTGCGTGATGGCCAGGTGCTGCGTGATCTCGTCTGGCTTCCCCTGCGAGACCTCTTCGCCCTCTTCTTCTGGGTGTGGAGCTACGCCTCGGACACCATCGTCTGGCGCGGCGAACGCTTCCGGCTCCGGCACGGAAAGATGGAGAGGCTTCCGGCTCAACGCGGAGACCTGTAAGCAGACACCTCGCTCGCCGCCCCGCCTAATCTCTCTGTCCCGGTCCCTGATTGCTCACAATCTCCTTGCCACCGGATCTGGCCACAACGTACACCCGGCCGGGCAGCGGGGGTAGCTGGTTGGGAGGATCGGTCAGCGACTGCCACAGGAAGATCCGCTGCGGCCCTGTCCACCGCGCCGCGAGCGAATCCGGCGTCTCGAAGATCGGCGGAGCGTCTCGGAAGAAGCTGCCATACCACAGGTTCGAACTCCGCCCCTGCAGTATGTGGATCAACTGGCTTGCCGGAGCCATCGCCATCGCAGGCCCTGCTGCGCGCACTGCATCTCTTCCCGGGCGCTGCAGGTAAAAGGCCAGCGTGCTCCCGCTCTCGTACTCGCCGTGAATCACAATCAGGTCGTCAGGCTGAACCTGCGTGGCGATCGCCCCGGCCAGTTGCGCTGAGGAGAGCACTGGTGCAAACGTCTGCAGGCCGAGGTGCGCGGCCAGCAGAAATCCAAAGGCCCCGCCCGCCAGAGCCAGCGTCGCCGCGTGGGGCCGTGCCCGGCGGCGCAGAACCAGCGCAACCAGCGGGCCCAGCAAAAGGCTCAGCACGGCCAGCGCGAGCGGCGCGCGGAACAGGCTCAGCGCGGCCAGATCCAGATCCAGAAGGTGCCCCATGCTCAGGGCGTAGTCGGCAGGATGTTGGGTCAGGAGTGTGGCCAGATCCGCCCCCGGCGCCGGAGGCTTTGTCAGCACCAGGAAGATCAGGCTCGCGGCGGCAAACACCCCGCCCAGCGCCAGCAGCACCGCCGTCGAGCGTTGCGCGGCTCGCTGGCTCGCCTCGCTGCGCTGCGTCAGCCAGCCTGCAATCACCATCGCCAGCGCCGGTAGAGCGGGTAGAACGTAGTACTCCTGGCGCGTGGAGAAGGCAAAGAACAACAGCACAAAGGCTGCCCAAACCAGCAGCAATTGAGCTCCGCGACGTCGCAAAGGGAGTTGGTGGCTGCGCAGTCGCCTGCGGTAGCTCACCGCCTCCGTCGATCTCCCCCACAGCGGCGCGGCCCACGCGGTGGCCTTGAAGACAAACGCCGACCAGGGCATCAGCCAGATCAGGCACAGCCCCCAGAACAGCCACAGCGGCGAGGTGTCGTAGTCGTGCGGAACACGCAGGTTCAGATAGCGCAGAACATGCTCGTTCATGAAGTAGAACCAGAACCATCCGCGCACGCTGCCATCGCTCGGCAGGGGAACCATCCAGTGGCCCAGCGAAAGTGGAAACCGGTAGGCGAAGAGGAACCGAAACGGCGTCGGATGGCCCTCGGTCGGGTTCGCCAGCCCGGCCAGGATGTGCCACGGTGCCGCGATCAGCAGGAAGACCTCCAGACTCGACCAGGGATGCAACTCCCCCAGCCGGCGCAGCGCCGGTCGAACTCCGCGAGTGATCAGAAGGTAAAGAACCACAATCGCCACCGGAAAGACCACCCCGATCAGCCCCTTGGTCAGCACATTCAGGGCGCAGGCTGCCGCAAAGCCTCCGGCGTACAGACGCAGGCGGCCCACGGGATGACTGGCCGGCAGGTACTTCACCCACCCCATACCGGGGTGTACATGGCCGAGTGTCCGCGCCGCGCCGGCCCCGGCCGTGGTCCCGCCTGGAGCCGCAGCGATAGCAGTAGCCGCTGGGGCGGCCAGTTCCTCCGTGCGCCAGAAAAAGTAGAGCGCCAGCGTCGTGAACAAGCAGACCCCGGCATCCGGAATGTTGATCCGGGTGAAGACAAACAGCCCGAAGCTGGAGAGCAGGATCAGAGCCGCATAGAACCCCGCCCGGGGGCCCGTCTCCGGCCTCTCGCGGGAGTGGAACAGACGCCGGGCAAAGGCCTCGGCCAGCAGCGCCAGCGCCAGTACGGCCAGCGCCAGGGGAATCCGCGCGGCCGCCGTCAGCGCCCGTGCGGAGCCTGCGCCGCACTCCTGGAACAGCCGCATGCTCGCGGCCATCGACCAGTACAGCAACGGAGCCTTCTCCAGATAACGAATCCCGTTGGCATGGAGCGTGACGTAGTCGTGGCGCAACAGCATCTCGCGCGCCACCTCCGCGTGGACGCTGTCGGCATCGTCCAGCAGGGCGGGGCGGAAGAGGGCAAAGCTGGCGTAGAACACAAACCAGAGAAGGACGATGGTCCATTGCCAAAACGCAGGCTGGAGAGCCTCGCCTGCCGGGACGGTGTTCCTTGCGCCTGCGGTAACGGGTCGGGATGAGATCTCTGCGGACATTGGCACCAGTGTATGCGCTGCTGGAGCGGTGCCAGAGCCGGAACCCGCGTCGGTTCACGAGATCCAGGGTCCTGCAATTACCGGATCCCGCCCCCTTTTAATAGAATGAGCACGAAGGTGACGATCCATGGCGAAGATGAGGCCCATCTCAACGGCAGCACACAAACACCCGCCAGAGAGCTTGGCACAACTGGCGGCCGGCGGCCCGCCTGCCGAGATGGTCTTCGGAGACTGGTATCCGGCGCTGCGCTCCGGCCGCCTGCGTCCCGGCAGCACCGCCTTGACCATGCTGCTGGGCATTCCCATCCTGCTGGGCAGAAAGCAGGGCGGCGCCCTGTTTGCCCTGCGAGATCTCTGCCCCCATCGCGGCATTCCCCTCTCCGCCGGCTGGTTCGATGGCGATACCGTACAGTGCAAGTATCACGGCTGGAGGTTTGAGCCCTGCAGCGGCCGCTGCGAGGAGATCCCTTCTCTCACGCGATTCGATGATCTGGTCCCACAGAAGATCTACGCGAACACCTTTCCGGTGGTGGAGAGAGACGGCTACGCCTGGGTGTACGTGCCAGCCGCCGGCGCGGGTAGAACGCCAGGCTTGGACGCAGAGGAACTCACCCTGAGCACACTGCCGCCGACCCCAGAACTTCCGAAGTTTGGAGACCGGTTTCGAACCGCGCACCTGCAGGCGGACCTGCCCTGCAACGTCGATCACGGGATCATCGGACTCATGGACCCCGCGCATGGCCCCTTTGTGCATCGGGCATGGTGGTGGCGTAGTGCAGCCAGCATCCATGAGAAAACCAAGAGGTTTGAGCCGATCGAGGACAGCGAACACGCCGGCCGCAACGCCGGCTTCCGCATGAGCGCCCATGCGCCCTCTTCCAACAGCGCTCCCTACAAATTGCTGGGCAAACCGGTCACGACAATCGATTTTGTGCTGCCCAACCGCAGATATGAGACGATTCGGGCGGTCAACACCAGGGGGCGCCAGCGCTGGTTTGCCTCATTGACCACGGTGAGTCCGGTCACGCCCACCTCCTGCAGGATCGATGTGGTTGCCGCCTGGGATATCGCCTATCACCTGCCTCTGGTCACGCCCATCGCTCGCTACTTTGGAACGAAGTTTGTGGCCCAGGACCAGCGGACCATGGTGGAGCAGGCTCGAGGTCTGCAGTCCAACCCAGGCTTGATGCTGATCGATGACGCCGACCTGCCGGCCAAGTGGTACTTCGCCCTGAAGCAGCGCCGCCTCACCGGCGAGGGGGATCATCCGCTCCAAGGGCCGGTGGAACTGCACTGGAGAAGCTGAAGCCGTGGTTCTAGACTGTTAGGTATGCTGGCGACGACCCACTCCAGGACGAGGATGCAGCAGATTCTCAAGGGATCGCTGCTGCTGACCGCTCTCTATGTCGCGGCCACACTCTTCTTTGGGCTGCGGGCGCACTCCCTGGCCCTGATCTCAGAGGCTGTGCATAACGTCTCCGACGCCCTGGCGCTAGGGCTGAGTTTTGTTGCGGTGTGGCTGCAGTTGCGGCCCGCCACCGATGAGCGGACCTTCGGCTATCAACGCGCAGGAGTGCTGGCAGGGTTCGTCAATGCGCTGATGCTGATGGCGCTTGCGCTGTGGATCGCCGCCGAGGCGGTGCGGCGGTTCTTCCACCCCGTCGTGGTACAGGCCCACCTGATGACGGCGGTGGCCGCGGCCGGCGTCCTCATGAATGGGCTGATCGCTGCCCTGCTTTGGAAGTTCTCCGGGGACATCAACATCCGCAGTGTCTTTCTCCACATGCTGGGCGATACCATCTCCACCGCTGCCGTAATCGTAGGAGGCTTTGCGATCGCCCTCACCGGAATCGAATGGGTCGATCCGCTCCTCAGCCTGCTGATCGCACTGATGATCCTGTGGAGCAGTTGGAGCATCGTGCGCGAAACCCTGCAGATTTTGCTCGAAGGAACGCCGCGCGGCCTGGATCTGCCCCGGATCCGAAGCGCCGTGCAGCAGATTCAGGGCGTGGTGAATGTGCACGATCTGCACGTCTGGAGCCTGACCTCCCAGAGCCATGCCTTGGCCTGCCATGTGCAGGTGGAGCAGATGCACATGGCCGAGTGCGAGCAGGTCCTGGAGCGGATCAACCACGAGATCCGGGACCACTTCGGGATTCATCATACGACCATTCAGATGGAGGTCTCCGACTGCCAAACGGTTGACGGCTGCAGTTCCCCACCGGAGGTTGCCGAGGTGGATGGGCACTCGCATCATCATCACGGGCCGGGTGGGCAGCATCAGGCCCACGCGCATTAACCTTACCCCGGCCAGACGTCACTGCGGAGCGATCGATGCAGCAGTCGGAGTGCGCCTTCGATACCCTGGCGGAACCAGAGTAACTGCGTCCGGAGCGAAGGGTTCGCGAGGCGGCTCTTCCTCAGGGATAGCCCGCTCAAAGGGCCTGCGTCGGGCACAGCGACTGTAGTTCTGCTATAGGCTGATGGCATGTGTGGACGTTACTTTCGCGGGTCCAAAAAACAGGAGATCGCGGAGCGGTTTGGCGCCGGCAGGGTCTTTGAGGATCCGCTGGTGGCGGACTATAACATTGCTCCCAGCACCTTTCAGCCAGTCATCCGGCTGGGCAAAGAGACCGGCGAACGTGAGATGGTGCTGCTGCGCTGGGGGATGATTCCCCACTTTGCCTCCAGCCTGAAGGAGTTCAAAGCGATCGCGACCTTCAATGCGCGGGCCGAATCGCTCTCCCGTTCGGCAACTTGGCGAGAGCCTTTCCAGCGTCGACGGTGCCTGATTCCGGCCGACGGATTCTATGAGTGGGCGGAACTGCCCGCCTTGACCGCTCGTGGCGCAACCCTGAGCGCACCCTCCACCCCATCGCCACCCCACAGCCGCTCCTCCAAGACCATGCGGCAACCTTATGCGGTTACGCTGCAGGATGGAGCCATGATGGCAATCGCCGGGTTGTGGGATGCGTGGAAGGAGCCCAAGCGATCTCCGCAGGAGGTGGATCGATGGCTGCAGAGCTTCGCCCTGGTGACCACCGAGGCCAGCGCAGGCATGGAGGCCATCCATACCCGCATGCCTCTCATCCTTCGGGAACAGGACTGGGAGCAGTGGCTGGATCGGGATGCCTCCCAACCATCGCCCCTCCACCTCCTGCAGCCCCATGCGCCCGCGGATCTGGTGATCCAGCCCTGCAGCTCCGCCCTGGGCAACGTGCGCAACCACGGGCCAGAACTTCTGCTGCCGAACGCAAGCAGAACCGGAGTGCCTGAGCCGTGAACCCATCGGCCGCCCGACGGCACTGTCTCACAATGTCTTCCGGAGAAGCTTTGCCGGACGACGGGCCAGCCTGACTGTGATCCACGTCACCTACCGGAGGGCCGGGTAGAGGGTAAAAGGGGAGTTGCGTCTGTCATGCGGACAGGTGGATAGGCTGGCCGAAACCTACCTCGGGGACTCCCTCGGAAGATGGCCACCAAGGAGACGTTATGTTGAATGCTTTCGAGTCGAATGCCAGCGGAAACCTGGCCGGTGGGCAGACCATCCTATTGTCTGCCGGAGATGCGATGAGCCGGCTGGGCGGACTGCCGCTGGCCCGGCAACAGGGGCTATGGTTGGGCCGGCAGGAGTCCAACTCGCAACCGGCGCCGCTCTCGGCCCAGGCTGCCGGAACCACCGGCGCAGTGAAGTGCGCCAGCGCCAGCGGAGAGTGTGGCGCTGGGGAAGGCTGCCTAGGCGCAGCCCAAGGGCACAGCGGAGCGGGTGAGGACTGCAGCGCGGGCGGACACAGAGGTTGCGGAGCGGGCAAGCGCGGCGCCGGCCATCAGTGTTGCGGCCGTGGAGGCGACCATGCCGGAGCCGGACACGGGCACAGCGGAGCGGGTGAGGATTGCAGCGGCGGACGACAGAGCGCTGACCACGGCTGCTGTGGCGGGCACGGAAAGCATGCCGGCGGACGGGGATGCTGTGGCGGCGGCGGAGAGTGCGCAGGGCACTAGATCGTGTTGCAGCGTCAGCATCGTCTGAAGTTGGCCCGGGGTGTCGTCTACGCCGAGCGGGGGGGGAGACATCTCTTCCTGCAACCGGCTGCGCCGGACTGGATGGTGGTGAATGAAAATGCCGCCATTCTGCTCTCTCGCTGCGCCGCCTCCACCCTGGAAGAGGTGATCGCCCCCGGGGAAGAGTTGCTGCGCGAACCGGCCAGAGCCCTGTTTGCCGAGGCCCTGGCGCGCCAAGTGCTGGAGGATGTGGAGGACGGTGACGCGGCTGTACCACGACCTCCAGCAGATCCGCGGCAAGACCGGCCACCAGGCGAGGCTGAATGCCAGGCGGCGGGCCGGATGCAGGGCTTGGCGGCAGGCGAGACACAACACCTGGCGGCGGTGCCTGGTGGGCGGGAAGGATCGATGGGGTTCCCTGCGGCAGCAGCGCCCAGCCAACCGCTGCAGGTGGTGCACCTCAAGCTGACCAATCGCTGTAATCTGCGCTGTGCCTACTGCTACGCGGAGAGCGGTGCGGGTCCACACGAGAGCCTCGCGGACTCGACGGGAGACGGCCTTGGCGAGGGCATGCTCACCCGCCAGGAACTGGACGCGATCGCCGCCAGCGTTGCCCGCATGGGCAGGCCGGTGGAGTACGTCCTCTCCGGCGGCGAACCTCTCTTCCACCCATACGCGCTGGAGTTTGCGCAAAAGGTGAAGGCGGCCGGCAACAAGGTGCATCTGCTGACCAACGGAACCCTGATTGACGCGAGGAACGCGGAACGGATTGCCGCGGTCACCGACCTGGTGAAGATCAGCCTCGATGGAAGCTGCGAGCAGACCCATGCGGCGACCCGTGGGGGGGGGAATTTTGCCCGCGCCCAGCGCGCGGTGGGTCTGCTGGAAGAGTACGGAGCAAGGACGGTGGTCGCCATGACCGTCACGCGCGAGAACCGCAGCGAGATCGACGTGATGGTTGCCAGGCATGGGTCAAGGCTCTCGCTGCAGCCGCTGTTCCGGGCGGGGCGGGGGAGCGCGCTGGATCGCTCTGCCCTGAGCGGCCAGGAGTACTACCGGACGCTGACCGAGGCCCGCGGCGTGGCTCCCATGGGAGACGTGGGGCAGCGACTGCGAGGGCTGCGGGGCCGGGGAGTGCGGCGCTGCTCGATGGCCGAGCGTGAGATCAGCATCAACGAGAACGGCGATGTCTTCCCCTGCCAACTGCTGCACGGCGAAGCGTTCCGCGCGGGCAACATCCGGGAGCAGCCGCTGGAGGAGATCTACTCGAGGTCTCCAGTCTTCGAGCGGCTGCGCAGGGTGAGCGTCGATACCCTGGACAAGTGCGCCGTGTGTGCGCTGCGATACCTCTGTGGAGGCGCCTGCCGGGCGCGCGATCTGTATGAGACCGGCTCGATTGAGACGGTAGGTGAGTTCTGCGCTTATGAGCGCGAGGCTCTGCTCAACGGCCTGTTTGATTCGGTGCAGATGCGGGCGGTGTAGAGCACGCTCCGTGTCCCTGCCGCGTCCGGAGCCAAGGAGGGCGGCGACGGGTATCGGGGTCCGCGGAACTACTCGTACTTGAGCGTGATCACCGGGTCGAGGAGGGCGGCGCGGTTGGCCGGCAGGGTGCCGAAGATGACACCGACCATGACAGAGGTGGTGAGGGAGATGACCGCGGCCCAGTAGGAGACCGGAATCGCGAAGGGCGTGAACAGGCCGACGCTGATGGGAACCGCGATGCCGATGATGGTACCCACGAGACCACCGGAGAGGGAGAGGAAGATGGCCTCGGTAAGAAACTGCAGGCGAATCTCGCGGCTGGTGGCGCCCATCGCCTTGCGAATGCCGATCTCCTTGATACGCGCCTGAACGTTGGCCAGCATGGAGTTCATGATGCCGACGCCGGAGACGACCAGGGTAATCGCTGAAGCAAGGATCAGCACCGCCGTCAGCATGTTGGCGATGCCCCGCATGGTATTGAGGACGTCGGTGAGCGTCTGTGCGGTGTACTCGCTGGTGGCGCGATGGCGGCTGGCGATGAGGGCGATGATGCGCCGGGCGGCCGGCTCCACGTCCTGGCGATCCTCCATGCTGAAGAAGATCTCCTTCAGGTCGTTGCTGCCGGTAAAGTAGCGGGCCACCTCATACGGCACCAGGAAGGTGTGGTTGCTGATCTCGGACTGGCCGAAGGTATCGATGCTCTCGATGAATACGCCGATGATGGTGAAGGGGATGCCATGGATCGAGATGGTATGGCCGATGGCGTCGTTGTAACTCCCGTACATCTCGATGGCCATAGGCCCGACGACGTCGGCGACCTTGGCGTGGTTGACCGCGTCTTCCTCATCGAAGAACCGCCCGGCCTTGATCTTGAGACCGCGGATGTCCTTGTACTCCGGGCTTACCCCGAGCAGCATGGCATCACGGCTGATGCCGTTGCCGACCGAGATGCGGTCGTGAAACTCCAGCATGGGAGAGCTGTAGCGGATCCCGGGGACCTGCTGATCCACGGCCTGCATGTCCTGGATGGTCATGTAGTCGGGGGTGGAAATGTTGTCAGGACCCATGACGATGCCGCCCGAGTACTGCATCTCGACCTTGTTGGGGCCGAGGGAAGAGATGGTGTCCAGCGCATACTGCTTGCCGGTAAGACCCACGGTGGCCACCAGCACAATGGAGGCCGAGCCAATGACCATGCCCAGCATGGTGAGCAGGAAGCGGGCCTTGCTGGCGCAAAAACTGTCGTAGGCCAGGTTGGCGGTCTCACGGAGTGAGACCGACGAGCGTGCGCTGCGCAGGGTGTGTTCGAAGGTTTGGCGGGCGAGCGACATAAATCAGCGGGTGATGGATCAGCGGGTGCAAGGTCAGCGGGGAAAAGGGAAGGACGAAACGGCAAAAGACTCGAAGTTCAGTATCGCAGGCCGACGGGATTGCGGCCAGCCAGCACCACCGAACCAGCGGGAATCGGGTTGGGGCGGAGCCGCAGGAGCGGATGCAGCCGGAGGATCGACTCCCGGTGATTGGATGATCGCCGCCGGACCGGGGTTCAACCGGGCGTTGGCAGCGTTGACCGATGCCCTCCGGGCAGAGGGAGCGGGGTCAAGGGCGGGTTTCCGGCCCCGCTGCCCCAGACCATACGGCGGTGTGCAACTGACGGTAGCGTTGGACAATCTCATCGTGCGCTGCGTGGCGCCCCTGGCGCAGGACGGTCCGGCCCTGCACGACCACATCCCGCACGGCCGACCGGTTGAGGGCAAAGACCAGCAGCGGGAGCAGATCCGCTTCGGAGCCGCCGGCGATGGAGCTGTCCTCCAGATCCACGGTGAAGAAGTCAGCCAGCCTGCCGGGCTGCAACTCTCCGCAGGGCAGCGCCAGAGAGCGTGCGCCGTTCGCCGTGGCGGCCTGGAAGAGACGGGCGGCGGAGGACGGACCGGAGACGGAGACCCCGGAAGAGTCGCCGGAAGGATCCAGAATCGCCCGTCTCTGCTGCAGCAGGCGCAGATGGTACTCCAGTTCGCGGGCATCCTCGAGCGGATCGATCTGCGCCTGGCTGTCCGAGCCGAGAGCGATGCGGAGCCCGGCGGAGAGCATCGCATTGGCCTGGACGACGCCATCGCCCAGGTTGCGCTCCGTGGTGGGACAGGCACATACCGTTGCTCCGGCCTCCGCCAGCAGGCGGATCTCCCGCTGGGTGACGTGAACGGCGTGGACGGCCGTGAACCCGCCCGGCTGGTGCGAGAGGGAGGCCTGACCGGTGAGGATTCCCTCCCTAGCGAGGAGGGTGACCGGCGTGACCCCGTACTCGCGCACACAGGCAGCGTTCTCAGCCACCTGCTCGGAGACGTGCATATGGAGGGGAAGCTGGTGGGTACGGGCCCAATCCGCAATGTGGTGGAGATCCCGGAGGGGCACGGCGCGGAGGCTATGGGGCGCGACGCCGAGGTGAACCTGGGCAGAGGCGGGTGTCTCGAGGAGCGCCTGCATGCTACGGAGAAACTCCGGGCAAGTCTCGATAAACCGTCTCTGCCCGGGGTCGGCAGGAAGCTCAAATCCAGAGCGCAGATAGGCCGTCCGGAGCAGATTGATGCGGATCCCGACCGACTGCGCGGCGGCGATGACCTGCCTGGCGAGCCGATTCGGGTCGTCATAGGGGCGGCCATCCGGTGCGTTGTGCAGGTAGTGAAACTCGCCGACGGTGGTGGTTCCGGAGAGCACCATCTCCAGAAAGGCCATGCGTGCCACATCGAAGACCTGTTGCGGATCCAGTCGGCTGGCCGCGTAGTACATGGTGGGGCGCCAGCTCCAGAAGTCGCAGGTTTTGGCGGCCCGGCCCCCGCGCGACTCCGAGCGGCCACGGATGAGGCGCTGAAAGGCGTGGGAGTGGGCATTGACAAAGCCGGGGAGGAGCGCCTTACCCGGCCAGTCGACGATGGTGACCAGCATGCTGCCGGCCTCCGCACCAGAGGCCTGCCCAGGGACGGGGCTGGTCCTCGGACCGATGCGCTCGATTTGCCCAGCCTCGTCGACCAGAATCTCCCCGTCGCGGATCCAGTCGCCGCCGGCGTAGAGGAGCGTGGGTCGATAGAGCGTCTTGCTGGCTGAAGCCTTCGTCTCTGTCACCGTACGGTCTCCGCCTGTGGTTCGTCGCTTGAGATTCCCACGTGTTCGCTTGTGGACGCTCTCCGGGTGTCATCCTTCCACCGCCGGCCCTGAATCCAGACCGCAGCGACCGGATTGGCTCCCATCACGTAGACCAGATCTCTCCAATCGCTTGAATGGAGCACCAGGAAGTCTGCGATGCAGCCGGGCTCCAGGCGGCCGCGATCGCTCAACCCGAGGGCGCAGGCAGCATTGACCGTGCCGGCGACCAGAGCCTCCTGAAGCGTGAGCCCGTTCATCCGGACGGCCAGGCCCAGCGCGGCCGCGGTCGAGAAGAGGGGGCTGGATCCCGGGTTGAGATCCGTACCGACGGCGACGGCGGCGCCAGCGTCGATGAGCCGCCGACCGGGGGCGGCGGGAAGGCCAAGGTGCAGCGAGACGCCCGGCAGCAGGGTTGCGATGGTCTGGCTGTGTGCGAGCGCCCGAATCTCTTCCTCGTCCGCTGCCTCCAGATGATCCACGCTGAGCGCCCCGGCGCGCACCGCCAGGGTGACGCCGCCGATGCTGTGGAACTGATCGCTGTGCAGTTTGACGGCCAGGCCGCAACTCCGGGCCGTGGCAAAGATCCGCTCGGCTTCGGCGACCGTCCATGCCTCCCGCTCCACAAAGACATCGACGGCAGAGGCCAGCGAGCGCCGGGCGGCAGCCGGGATCAGCTCGCCGCAGACCCGGGCCAGGAACTGCTGCCGGGAGCGGCTTTCAGGGGGCGGGGCGGAGGGCCGGGTTGAACTGCGGGCTGGGGGAGGCAGGTGAATCAGCAGCGTCGCCAGGAGACGGGCTCCATGGTGGGCGCGCTGCTCGGCAGACAGCAGGCTGATCGCCTCCAGCATCGTCAGCTCGGCCACCGTGGAACCGCCGTAGCCGGACTTCACCTCGATGGTGGTGGCCCCGGAGCGCAACAGCGCTCCGATGCGCGGCGCGGCCAGCCGGGCCAACTCCCGGGGCATCTCCGCGGAGGTTGAACGAATGGTGCTGCGAATGCCGCCGCCGGCGCGGAGGATCTCCTCGTAGCTGGTTTTGGCGGCACGGGCCTCGAAGTCGGCGAGACGATCCCCCGCCCACACCGTATGGGTGTGGGGGTCGATGAGTCCCGGAACCACCGCGGCTCCGCCCAGATCCAACTCCCGGGCCGGGGCTCCGCCGACGGGCAGCCAATCTCTGGCCGGACCGACCCACTGCACTCTGCCCGCGGAGATGGCCAGAGCCGCGTCCGGGATTACGCGCAACTCACCCATCCGCTGACCGCGCCGGGCTGGTGCGCCCTCAGCGGTTACCAACTGAGAGATTCCGGTGAGGAGCAGATCGGTCCTGGTGGCAAGCCCGGTGGTGATTGCGCGCGTCATCTACTGTTCCTGTGCCTCGCTGACGTTGGGATGGCCCGGTAGGCTGGGAAGGTCAAGACCGCGGGCTGCAGCCGTGTGCCGGGCGAGTGCATAGCCGGCGTCGGCGTGGCGGACCACGCCCAGCGCCGGGTCGTTGGTGAGGCACATGCGCAGGCGCTCTTCGGCCTCATCGCTGCCGTCGGCCACGGCCACCATGCCGGCGTGCTGGCTGTAGCCCATGCCCACGCCGCCGCCGTGGTGAAAGCTAACCCATGCAGCCCCGCTGGACGCGGCGGTGGCAAAGTTGAGCAGCGCCCAGTCGGAGACGGCATCGGAGCCATCCAGCATACCCTCGGTCTCGCGCCAGGGGCTGGCGACCGATCCGGCATCCAGATGGTCGCGGCCGATCACGATTGGGGCCTGCAGGCGACCGTCGCGCACCATCTGGTTAAAGAGGAGCCCGGCGCGGTCGCGCTCCCTGTAGCCCAGCCAGCAGATGCGCGCCGGCAGGCCCTGAAATGCAATCTCTCTGGCGGCAAAGGTCAGCCACTGCTTGAGCCGCTGATCCTCCGGGAAGAGATCCAGCAGCGCCTGGTCGGTGGCGGCGATATCTGCCGGATCGCCGGAGAGCGCGACCCAGCGGAAGGGCCCGCGCCCCTCGCAGAAGGAGTCGCGAATGAAGGCGGGCACGAAGCCAAGATAGGAGAAGGCATCCTCCACGCCGGCCAGCTTCGCCTGGGTGCGCAGGTTGTTTCCGTAGTCAAAGGCCACCGCGCCGCGCCGCTGCATCTCCAGGATCGCGCGCACGTGGTCGGCCATGGCCGCCTGCACGCGCAGCTTGTACTCGGCAGGCTGCAGGGAGCGCAGCTCCCCGAGATCCTCATCCGCGCGAGCCGGGGGCAGATATCCCCACATGGGGTCGTGCGCGCTGGTCTGGTCGGTGACCAGATCGGGGATGAAGCCTCGCTGGACCATCTGCGGCAGGACCTGAGCAGCGTTGCCCAGCAGCCCGATGGAGAGCGCCTGACGGCTGCTCCGGGCCGCCTGCGCCCATGCCATCGCCTGATCGAGGGAGTGGGTTGCCTTGTCCAGGTAGCGGGTCTCCAGGCGGCGTTCGATCCGGCTCGCATCCACCTCCACGCAGAGGCTGACCCCGCCGGCCAGCTTGACGGCTAGCGGCTGGGCTCCGCCCATCCCTCCCAGGCCAGCGGTAACGGTGATGGTCCCGGCCAGGGTGTCGTTGAAGTGGCGGCGGGCGGCGGCGCGAAAGGTCTCATAGGTTCCCTGCAGAATTCCCTGGGTTCCGATGTAGATCCAGGAGCCCGCGGTCATCTGCCCATACATCATCAGCCCGGCCGCATCCAGGCGATCAAACTCCTCCCAATTGGCCCAGTGCGGCACGAGGTTGGAGTTGGCCAGGATGACCCGTGGCGCCAGGCGATGGGTGTTGAGCACGGCGACCGCCTTGCCGGACTGCACGAGCAGGGTCTGGTCATTCTCCAGCCGGTCCAGGGTGCGGACGATGGTGTGATAGGACTCCCAGTTGCGGGCCGCCTTGCCGCGCCCGCCATAGACGATGAGTTCCTCCGGCTTCTCGGCGACCTCGGGATCGAGGTTGTTCATGAGCATGCGCCGCGCCGCCTCCTGGATCCATCCCCTGGCGGTCCTGTTGGCTCCGCGCGCGGCGCGTACCGGAACATACTCGAATGGATTGGCGGTCTTCATCGCATTCTCTCGCTTTCTCGCACTGCCTTGCCTGTGTTCTGCTTGTCCGAAGTTTCCGGCGACGCCGGTGCGCGCGGCCGGCACTCAGCGCACGGCGGCGAGCCCGGGCTGCCTGACTTGGGCGTCTGCTCTCTGCGAGGTCTGGTCCTCGTCTGACGGCTGTGCCTGGTTCAGCGGATGGTCCAGCGTGTCGTCAAGCCCGATCCAGCGCTCCTCGGCCAGGAAGCTGGCGGCCGCCTCCATGCGCTCGGAGAGGACGCAGTCGCTGGTCCAGGCGGGAACGCGCCGCCGGAAGCGGTTGCGCGCCTGCTCCAGCCGCGGTGAGCTGGTGTCACCCCGCAGATCCAGGGCGCGAGCGGCTGCGAGCAGCTCGATCGCGATCGTCCGTCTGGCCAGGTCCACCGTCTGCTCCAGCTTCAGCGCCGAGGTCATACCCATGCTGACAAAGTCCTCCTGATTGCCGCTGGTGGGGATGGAACCGGTGGAGGCCGGTGAGGCCAGCACCCGCATCTCGGCCACCAGCGCCGCCGCGGTCACCTGCGCCATCATCATCCCGGACTCGATGCCCGGACGCGAGGCCAGAAAGGCCGGCAACCCCTCGTTGAGGGTGGGGTTCATCAGCCGCTCCGTTCTTCTCTCTGAGATGCCTGCAAGCTGATAGAGGGCGATGGCGAGATAGTCCAGGGCCAGCGCGAGGGGGGCTCCGTGGAAGTTGCCGCCGGAGAGGATGGCTCCGTCGCCGACCTGGGTTCCATCGTCAAAGACCAGGGGGTTGTCTGTGGCGCTGTTGAGTTCGGTGGCAAAGACGCCGCGAGCAAACTGCAGCGTGTCCCAGGCTGCGCCGTGCACCTGAGGGATGCAGCGCAGGCAGTAGGCGTCCTGCACGCGGCTGCTGATAGCGTCCGCGGCTTGGGCCACGGAGCCGGCGGAGGCAAGAGCGCTGGCGCCGGGAGAAGATCTGGGACCGGGAAAAGATCTGGAGATCGGGCTACCGTGCAGCAATGTGCGCAGATGTTGCGCGCTGAAGAGCTGACCGGCGTGGGGACGGGCCTGGTGCAGCCGGGCGTCAAAGGCCACCGGCGTACCGCGCAGGGCCTCCAGGGTGAGTGCGGCGCTGGCCTGGGCGGAGAGAAACAGGCGTTCCATCGCCTCCAGGCACAGGCAACCGAGGGAGAGCATGGCCTGGGTGCCATTGAGCAGGGAGATCCCCTCCTTGCCCTGCAGCACGAGGGGCTGAAGACCGGCTTGCTGCAGGCAGAGAGCGGCATCCAGCACCTCGCCGTGGTAGTCGGCCCGCCCCTCACCGAGCAGGACGAGCGCCATGTGCGCCAGCGGCGCCAGGTCTCCACTGGCGCCCACGCTGCCGCGCGAGGGCACCAGCGGGGTGATTTCGTGGTTCAACAGATCGCAGATCCGCTGGGCCACTACGGGGCGGATTCCGGAGAGGCCTTTGGCCAGCACGTTGGCCCGGACAAGCATCATGCCGCGCACGACCGGGACCGGGAGCGGTTGGCCGACGCCACAGCAGTGCGAGCGGATCAGGTTGACCTGCATCGTGTCGATCTGCGAGTCCGCCAGGCGGATGTTGGCCAGGAGGCCGACGCCGGTGTTGAGCGCATAGACCGGGCGGGGGCTGCGCAGTGCTGCTTCTACGCGCTGCCGCGAGCCCTGCATGCGAGCCAGAGCGTCGCTGGATAGCTTCACCTTTGCGCCACTGTTGGCGACCTTCACCACCTCTTCGATGGTCAGCGAGTTTCCATCCAGAAGAATCATGCTGCGATGGTAAGCAGGCCAGAGTGGTCTCGTGAAGCCTGTTTCAACGGACAATAGATACTTTTATGATAGATTCGGTGGAATACGGGAAAGAAGCAGGCAGAATCAGCTGCCAAATGGATGGATAACCGACGTTTCCTCTGCCCTGTTTCCGACCGCCCTGCGAGGAGCCATGCTGGACCACAGCGGACTGGACCCCATCGACCGCAAGATTCTGAGCCTGCTTGCGCGGGAGGCGCGGCTGAGCGTGGCCGAGGTGGGCCGGCGGGTGGCGCTCTCGCCCTCCGCCACGGCCGAGCGGCTGCGCAGTCTGGAGAGCCGGCAGATCATCCGCGGCTACCGCGCGGAGCTCAATCTGGAGGAGCTGGGTTACACGATTACGGCCTTTGTGCGGCTGACCTGCGACGGCGCGCACTACAAGCCCTTCCTGAAGTTCATTCCCACGCTGGAGGCGGTACAGGAGTGCTATCACCTGACCGGAGGAGACGCCTTTCTGCTGAAGGTGGTGCTGACCTCGATGAGCGAGATGGAAGAACTGATCGAGCGGCTGCTGCCTTACGGCAGCCCGACGACCAGCATGGTGCTTTCAACGCCACTGGCGCGCAAGCTGCCGCCTCGCCTGTAGCCCCGATCCTCGCCAGTTGGAGGTGTGGGCGGGTTCTATAAAAGGGGATGTGCCGCACCTCCCGGTTTCATCGAGATGTGGGTTCGCAGGAACTCTCAACCGCAGCGCCCCCAGCTTCGCGCCGCACACCTGCACAAACTTGCTCTAATTGCCCGGGCTGGTCTCTGCCGAGGCCAGCTTGCGCAACTCGGCTGCCGCCTCCATCTTCGTCGCCGACTGCTCCGCCACAGCCTTCACCGAATCTCTGACCACCAGCTTCACATCGTGGCCATGCGTAAACATGTTGCCCATATGGTGCTTCGACGAGCCCCGAACCGTCTGCAGCCAGACCGTCTTGCCGGTTGAGTCCATCGCCCTCCACTCCAGCATCACATCCAGTTCGCGATTCGCAAACGCAAAGGCAGTTCTGGTTGCGTGTGTGCCCGCAAACTTTGGAACCAGCACAACCTGGGCCCCTCCGGAGGTGGGCGGCGCGGTGGCCACCGTGAGGCTCCGGAACGCGGGCTTCAGCGCCGGCTCCAGATCGGTGCACGCCATCTGGCCGACCTTGAAGCTCTCTCTGCCGGTGGTCCACATCGATCCCTGCCTGGACACGGTCTTGCAGAACTCCGGCGTGAGCACCAGCACCGCGTTCAGTGGAAGACTGGAGCCGGCAGCCGCTGCCAGCGGCGTCTGCGCACGCAGCATGGGCCCACACCCCGGCAAGACCCCAATCGATGCAAGTACGCCTGGCAGCAGAGATCTGCGAATCTTCGTTATCATCAGACTCCTCAGAACGCGAGCTTCAGTACCGATGTCCTGTCCGATCCGGCCCATCCCACCGGCACCTGCATCCACATGTTGGGACGCGGCCCCTTTTTCGGAATCGCAACATAGACGAAACCGGAAACAGTGCTGCCCGGAGAGATTGTCTCGCTCTGCAACTGCCGCAGCAGCAGGTTCTGCATCACCTCGGATGTCTGCTTTTCCACGCCCATTGAGATGAAGGGGCCAATGATGGGAATGAAGGCGGTGGTGACGATGGCAGTCTTCTGCCCACCTGAGTTCTCGTGGAGCTTCGTCTTGCCGGCTTGATCCGGGGCGTAGGAGATCCCATCTTTCTCCAGCAGCAAGCTATCGGAGTTCGAGCGGTTGTGAATGACGATCAGCACAGGTAGAAATCCGTGCGTGCCCAACGCCGTATGGAAGTACGTCATCTGATCCTGGGGGCTCTCCATCAGCTCAAGTCCAACAGAGACGTCCTTCTGCTGCTCATGGATGGCGCAATGGCTCGGCTGCGGCACCGGGTAATCGGGAAACGTCTGCGTACCCCCGGCCGGCATGACGACGCCAAAGAGCAACGGCATACACACCCACGATATTAGGGATCGGCCTGGCATCGACGTATTCTTTGGGCAAAACTCTACCAGCCGCTCTCCCGCTGGTCAAGCTCGAAAGCCTCCGTTGCTGCTCCAACTGCCGGGTTCTATAGAAAGGGATGTCAAGTAAAAACACTTCGCCTGATGGGCCGGTTGCCTCCCATCTCGGCCTCATCGAGATGTGGGGGTGGAGGAGCTCTCCGGACCACCCCAAAATTCACTCCCTCAGCAGCTTAGAACCGCAACGCCGGTCACCTCCGGCGCGGCCTCCTTCCCTGCGGCCCCCTCCCTGAGCACCGTCTCAATCTGTTCCAGCCCCCAGTCCAGATCCTCGCGGCTGATGACCAGGGGTGGAGCGATCCGGATCACCCTCTCATGGGTCTCCTTGCAGAGCACGCCGCGGGCGCTGAGCGCCTCACAGACCGGCCGCGCGGGCTGGTTCAGCTCAATGGCCAGCCACAGACCGCGGCCGCGCACCTCCACGATGCGGGAGCTGCGCAGGGCCTTCAATCGGGAGAGCGCATAGGCTCCCAGTTCGGCGGAGCGCTCGGCCAGCCGCTCGTCCACGATGACCCGCAGCGCGGCGCGCGCCACCGCACAGGCCAGCGGATTGCCTCCGAAGGTGCTACCGTGGTCGCCGGGCTGGAAGACGCCGAGCACCTCTGTGGAGCTGAGCACGGCAGAGACCGGATAGAAGCCTCCGGAGAGGGCCTTGCCCACGATCACGACGTCCGGCTGGATCCCCTCATGCATGTAGGCGAAGAGCTTGCCGGTACGGCCCAGGCCGGACTGGATCTCGTCGACGATCAGCAGGACGTTGTTCTCCCTGCAGATTGCAGCGACCTGGCGCAGATACCCCTCGGGCGGAACAATCACCCCCGCCTCGCCCTGGATCGGCTCGACCAGAAACGCAGCCGTCTGGGGCGTGATGGCCTGGCGGAGCGCCGCGGCGTCGCCGAAGGGAACGGTGCAAAGACCGTCGGGGAAGGGGCCAAAGCCGGAGCGGTACTGCGGCTCGGTGGAGAGGCCGACCACGGCGATGGTGCGGCCGTGGAAGTTGTTGGCGCAGGCGATGATCTGGGTTTGACCGGGCGCGATTCGCTTCACCGTCTCGCCCCACTTGCGGGCGGCTTTCAGCGCGGTCTCCACGGCCTCGGCGCCCGAGTTCATGGGGAGCGCACGATCGTAGCCGGTGAGCTGATGCAGGTGACGCAGCAGCAGGGGCAATTGATCGTTGCGGAAGGCGCGCGAGGTGAGCGTGACCCGCTGCGCCTGCTCCACCAGAGCGCGGAAGATCGCCGGATGGCAGTGCCCCTGGTTGACCGCCGAGTAGGCGGAGAGAAAGTCCAGGTAGCGGCGACCGTTTTCGTCGGTGACCCACGCACCGCTGGCGCTGCGGATCACGACATCGAGGGGATGGTAGTTGTGGGCTCCAAACTGCTCTTCCATGGCCATCAGATCGGTGGCCTTCAAATCAGTTTCCACGGGCATCGTCTCTCTCACGTCACACCTCCAGAAGCTGCCGGGACAGCTCTTTGCCGCTGATGGTCTCGCAGTGCAGCGATGGGGTCAGCTTCATGACCAGGCACTTGGCCGCGCCGCCGGCCTTGAGAAACTCATCCAACTCGACCTGCGTCACCTGAAAGCCACGCCGCTGAAGCTCCTGCTCAAGCTCCGCGCTGATCCGGTTGAGCACGATGCTGCGGCCGAGGTTGACGGCGTTGCAGGCGAAGGCCAGGGCATCCGGCTCGCTGACGGCGATCCGGCACTCCGCCGGGTAGTACGCCTCGATTCTCTGCAAGGAGGCCTGGTCGAAGGCTGCGGGAACGTAGAGCAGCGATCCATCCTCCAGCGGCGCGAAGCAGGTGTCCAGGTGATAGAAGCGCGGATCGATGAGGTGCAGACCGACCACCTCCACGTTCCAGATCTCTTGTAGGGCACGATGGCTGGAGGGCGCGGTGCGGAAGCCATATCCGGCCCAGAGGCGCGCGCCATCGGCGGAGAAGAGCGCGTCGCCCTCGCCCTCAAAGGGCGTCTGGCGGGGGATGTCGATGACCCTGTAACCGGCCTCGAGGAACCAGTTCCGGAAGAGCTGTTCTTCGCCCTGCCGCTGCGGGTAAGAGAAGCTGCTGAGCGCCACCACGCCATCTTTTGCGAGGCCGGCGTTTGCGGTAAAGACCATATCCGGCAGGCCAGCCCTGGGCTCAACGAGGCAGACATCCGCCATGGCGGAGAGCGCGCGGTAGAGGGTCCACCACTGATGCATGGCGCGCTGGCGGGAGGAGTGTCCCAGGTTGCCCTCCATCCAGGGATTGATGACGTAGCTAACCTCGTAGACCTTGGGAGGGCACATGAGAAGAGCAGGGCGTGGCGACGGCTGCGCGTTCGACGCCGGCTGCCTGGAATCCGACAGATCTGACGCGGGCCGATTCGACGCCGGAAAGTTTTGATCTCGGGGGGATGTTGCAACGAACACATCTGCTGGCATGGCGATATTCTTCTCCAGCTCTGGAGCATGGCAGGATGACAACAGGCCCGTCAACACTAATGATTATGCGCAGATGGGTGCATAGATATACGTTCCTGGAGGGCCCCGCGGAGGGCGTTGTGCGGACGCGCGAGGAGCGACGACGAAGCCGCAGCGACGCACGAGGATGGACGATGCGGAACGTCGCCGGGCGTCGCACGGAAGTCGCGTTCCGCGCCGCGAGGGTGGAAGAGGACGGGCTGATCCGCCCGTGCCAGGCCACCCGCAGGCCGGTGCATCCCGGCGCAACGCGGCGGGCAGTGGAAGCGGTCCACTATAATCGGGCACTGGGAGAAGTGTCGGCCCCACGGCTTGCCATGCAACTTTTCTACAAGCGCTTTGGCGTGATCACCGGCTTCCTTCTGCTGCTGGGCCTGTTGGTGGTCAACGCGCTCGTCACGCAGCGCCAGCTCAGCGCCATGATCGAGCATCAGACCCGGGTGGAGATCACCCAGCAGGTACTGCTGGCGGTGAATCAGACGCAGTCGCTGGTGGAGGATGCGGAGACCGGCGAGCTGGGCTATCTTTACACCACCAATCCGCAGTACCTGAGGCCATACACCCAGGCCTTTGACCAACTGGGACCGCAGCTTGATCTGCTGGGGAAGATGACGGCGAACCATCCCGTGGAGGCGGCCGAGGTGGTGCAACTGCGCAGCCTGGTCGAGTCCAAGCTGGGCGATCTGGCGAGCACTCTTCTGCTCTATCAGTCCGGGTACCCCGAGGCGGCGCGGCAGGTGGTGCTGGCGGGGCACGACCATCTGCTGAGCATCGAGATTGACAACCTGATCGGGCAGATTCTGCTGCAGGAGACCTCGCTGGAGTCGGCGCGGGAGGAGTCGGCGCGGCGCAGTGTTCGGCGGGCTTACATCTCCATCGATCTGGCCACGCTGATCGCCATCCTGGGTCTGTTCTTCCTGGCCCACTACATCTTCAAGACGATGGCGCTGCGCGACCTTTACGCGCACCAGTTGCAGGAGCGTGAGGAGTGGTTTCGCACCACGCTCACCAGCATGGGCGATGCGGTGATCGCCACCGACGATCGCGGACGGGTGACCTTTGTGAACTCGATGGCGGAACGCCTGATCGGCCTGGCCTCCAGCCAGGTGCTGGGGAGGGCGATCGCGGAGGTCTTCCCCATCTTCCATGAGGCGACGGGGAAGCCGATGGAGAGCCCCTTCCGGAAGGTGATGGAACAGGGCTTCCTGACTGGCATGGCGAGTCACGCGATGCTGGAACACAGCGACGGCAGCCGCATCGCCATTGACCAGAGCGCAGCTCCGATCCGGGATGCACTGGGCCGGCTGGTAGGCATGGTGATTGTGTTCCGGGACGCGACCCAGGAGCGCAAGTCACAGGAGGTGCTGCGCAAGACGGAGAAGCTGGCTGCGGCCGCCCGTCTGGCGGCCACGGTGTCCCACGAGATCAACAATCCGCTGGAGGCCATCGGCAACCTGATCTACATTGCCAAGACCACGGAGAATCTTCCCGAGTCCGCGGTGGCGCATCTCTCCATGGCTGAAGAGGAGTTGATTCGGGTCTCCCACATCACGCGCCAGACGCTGGGCTTCTACCGCGAGTCGAAGATGCCGGAGAGGGTGGACCTGCCCACGCTGGTGGAGTCGGTTCTGAGCATCTACTCCAACAAGTTCCGCACCAAGCATATCCATGTGGAGAGGGAGTTCCAGCCGTGCTCACCGATCTACGCGCTCTCCGGGGAGCTGAACCAGGCCATCGCCAATCTGGTCTCCAATGCCGCCGACGCAGTCTCCAACGGCGGCGCGATCCGGGTAGCGATCGATTGCCAGAGGGGGAGCGAAGAGGATGCGGTGCGGGTGATCATCCAGGACAACGGCCCGGGGATCGCTCCCGAGCATCGCGACCGGATCTTCGAGCCCTTCTTCACGACGAAGAAGGACGTCGGCACCGG
>JAJZDM010000048.1 GCA_021806005.1 Acidobacteriota bacterium
CGGGTCCAGTTGCAGTGCCTGGGCGATGTCCTTTGCGCAGGCCGCCAGTTGCTTCTGGGCCATATCCAGCCGCGCCAGCACCAGCAGGGCGGCCGAGTTCGGCTTCAGAATAAGCGACGTCCGCGCCTCATCCCGGGCCTTCGCGTCGTCTCCGCTCGCCTCCCGCAACTGCGCCATGCCCGCATGGGCTTCGGCGGAGTTCGGGTTGGCCGACAGCGCACTCTGAAACTGTTTCTCCGCCTCCGGTAGCAGCCCCTCGGAGAGATACTCCCGTCCGGCCCGGGTGTACTCCACCGCCTGTTTGTCAGGCGGCAGCATCGCCATTCGGATCGCGCGCATCTGGTCCAGTTGGAACTCCGCCTGCCGGAAGCCGGCCTCTGAATACTCTCTCCCAATGCGCTCCAGTGGGCTGAACCCGCTATCGCCCTCTCCAGGCGCTGCTTGCGACTCCGCGGAACTCCCAACATCCTCGGTAAGCCGCGTGCCCGGCGCTGCTTTCTTCAGCTCTGACGCCAACTCCTGGGCCTCCTGGTCGTCCGGCTTCAGCCGTAGCGCATTCTGCACCTGGCTCTCTGCCCCCGCCGTATCGCCCTGCCGGAACATCGCAATCGCCAGGTTGTAGTGGTAGTCCTCATCGGAGGGGTCCATGCTGGATGCCTTCTGGAACAACGCCACGCCGTCTTTGCCCTGCCGGCTGATCGCCACGGCCTCGTTGTTTACCACCTCTGGCAGAGGCATCCGGCTGGCGACAAACGCGAACGCCGTCTGGGCTCTGGCATAGTTTGCAGAGTTGAACTCCGCCAGTCCAAGGTAGAAGTTGGCCTCCAGCGCGATGCGTTTGCTCTCGGGAACCTTGGCCAGCGTAGCTGCCGCTGCGTCAAAGTCGCGCTGCGCATACTGCTCCTTGCCCAGCTCCAGCAGGGCTGCTGCGTACCCTGGCTGGAGGGCAACTGCATCCTTCAGCCGCGCCAGTTTCTCTGCATCCGTGGAGGCGTTGATGCCGCGGATATAGTCTTCAAACGCCGGCAGTGGTACCGCGCCCGGGGCGGCCAGAAAAGTCTGCTCTGACACAGAAAGCTGCGGGTCCAGAACCTCTGCAACCTTCCATGCAATCGAGTTCTCCGCCTTGAACAGACTCATCAACGCGTCCGACTCGTCCATAGGAGCGCCCAGCCGCAGTTGATCGATCGACAGTACTCTGGCTTCAATCGAGATGCGTCTGTCCGTGGGTGCCTTGGCCGCGCCTGCCGCCGCGGTGCTCGCGGCGTCCGATTGCACATCATAGCTGCCCAGAATCACATAGTTCGCATCCAGTCGCTGCGCAATCCGAATGGTGGTGGCGCGCGTCGGTCGAAAGTCCGCAGGCAGTCCCAGATGTTCATAGGCGAAGACGCGGTCATCATGGGAGATCGTCAGGAATCCCGCCGAACTCAGCCGCTGGTTCAGCGTGTCTGGAATCGAGTCGCCGATCCAGTTCAGCGAGGCGTCTCCGGAGTGGTTGTCAAAAGGAAGTACCAGAACCACCTTGCCGCTGGGAGCCTCGGGTGGTGGTCCGGGGCTCTGCGCCGCCGCTGCAGCGCTGCAGACGGCGATCGCCAGAAGAGCAGGGAGTAGGGCGAAGGCTTTCGGCATGAACCGCATCCCTTCGATTATAGGCGGTCGCGATCGCGCGGGTCGCAGTCGCACCTGCGGCATCCATCCGCCGCTGCACAGCGGTCTTTCGCTTCTCTCTTGTGCGGGCTTACTTTCTTGCAAAGACCTCGCCCATACGGCGAATCTGGGCGCCTGCGCCGCGCAGTTTCTCTTCCAGGCGCTCGTACCCGCGGTCGATGTGGTAAACGCGGTCCAGGATGCTCTCTCCATCGGCCACCAGTGCGGCCAGCACCAGCGCTGCTGAGGCGCGCAGATCGGAACACATCACTGCTGCCGACTGCAGCCTGGTTCCTCCCCGCACTGTCGCCGTCCGGCCCTGCACCGTGATGTTCGCGCCCATCCGGTTCAGCTCCCCAACATGCATGAACCGATTTTCGAAGATGTTTTCCGTAATTACCGAGGTCCCATTCGCCTGGGTGGTCAGTGCCATGAACTGCGCCTGCATGTCCGTAGGGAAGCCCGGATACTCCTCGGTGGTCATGTCGCTGGCCAGCAGGGGATTGCCGGAGTGGACTCGCACACTCTCCCTGCCCACCTCCAGCTTTACGCCACACTGCTCCAGCTTTCCAAGCACCGCTCCCAGATGCTCGGGGTTGCAGCCGTCAACATTCAGGTCGCCGCCCGTAATCGCTCCTGCGATCAGGTAGGTCCCGGCCTCGATGCGGTCCGGGTTGATCCTGTGCCGCGCGCCGTGCAGCCTGGCTACGCCCTTCACGCGAATCGTGGATGTTCCTGCGCCCTCAATGCTCGCGCCCATCTCGTTGAGCAGCGCCGCCAGGTCCATCACCTCCGGCTCGCGTGCGCAGTTCTCAAACAGCGACTCGCCATCGGCCAGCGCCGCTGCCATCAGCAGGTCTTCGGTGCCCGTCACGGTAATCTTGTCGAAGACGATATGGGCGCCCTTCAAGCGGTCTGCCCTTGCCTCCAGGTATCCGTGCTCCTGGACGATGGTGGCGCCCATCGCCTCCAGGCCCTTGATGTGCAGATCGATCGGCCGTCCGCCGATCGCGCAGCCTCCCGGCATCGCCACCCGAGCCATGCCCGTGCGGGCAATCAGCGGACCCAGCACCAGCGAGCTGGCGCGCATCGTCTTCACAATCTCATACTTCGCCACCGGATCACTCAGTACGGCGCAGCGGATCGATGTCCGATGCTGTGCCCGGCCGTATCCCAGCTCCACCTCGGCGCCCATGGACTCCAGCAATTTGCGCTCGGTCTCAATATCCCGCACCTGCGGGATGTTCTCCAGAACCACCTCGTCTTCGGTCAGAATCGCTGCGGCCATGCAGGGCAGCGCGGAGTTCTTTGCCCCGGAGATCTTGATAGTGCCCAGCAGAGGATTGCCGCCGCGAATGACAAACTTGTCCATGATTCCAGTTTAGATGCATCCCCATGTGGAAGGACGCCTGCCTCGGGAACATCAAGACGCTGTTTCACCTGCGATCCAGGCCAGTGCTGAGCTCAAACCGATTCGCACAGATCAGCTCAAGAGTTGCGTGCCCCGCATCTCGTTTTTTTAGATGTGGGGTGCGCACGCCGCATGTGACTTGCAAGAGTACATGCGGTCCACTCAGAGTTCCAGTCGTGAATCCTCGATAGCCAGACGCACATTGCCGTCCGACTTCTGTAACCGCCGCACGGCCTCCATCTTGTCCACACTGGCCTTCAGCATCACCACTGCGATCGGGATCGACTTACCCGCGGACTTGATGGTCCGGATCGCCGTCTCGCGATCGATCTCGCAGACCTTCATCAGCACCCGGATGCCGCGCTCCACCAGCTTGGCGTTCTTCATGTGCACGTTCACCATCAGGTTGTCGTACACATACCCCAGCCGGGTCATCGCACCGGTGGTAATCATGTTCAGGATCATCTTCTGCGCGGTAGAGGCCTTCATGCGCGTGGAGCCGGAGACAATCTCCGGTCCAACCTCGGCGCAGATGGTCATATCCACCACTTTGGAGAGGTTGGAGTTCGCATTGCACGTAATCGCGGCGGTCTTGGCTCCGCAGGATCGGGCATACTCGGTCGCGCCCACCACGTAAGGGGTACGGCCAGAGGCTGACACGCCGATGACGATGTCCTTGCGGGTAGGCCGCCGGCGGGCGATATCGCGCTGTCCCAACTCCGGCTGGTCCTCATTCACATCGGAGGCGCTGGCTAACGCCTTCGGTCCTCCAGCCATGATGTACTGCACCTGCTGGGGTGCCGTAGAGAAGGCCGGCGGACACTCGGAGGCGTCCAGCGCGCAGATCCTTCCGGAGGATCCGGCGCCCACGTAGATCAGCCGTCCGCCATCCCGCAGCGAGCGCGCAACCGTATCGATCACCACCGCAATCTCGGGCAGCGCCCTCTTTACCGCGGCCGCAACCTTGCCATCCTCGTGGTTGATGATCCGGGCTATCTCTATTGCGGATTTTGTGTCCAGTCCTTCGGACGCTTCGTTCTGCCGCTCAGTAGGGAGGTTATCAAGATCGCTCCCCGCCCCGACCAGAGTCTGGTCGCTCGGTGATGAAGACATGGTCATTGTAGCCATAGAATCTCCATCTTTAGTGTAGCGCATCATCTTCGGATAGATTGTTGCTCACAGATGTCTTTCGGAGCCTTTGCAGATTCGCCCGCAGATTCAGATAAACTTCTCCTCTACAGTTGTTGATTCTCATTCAAGGACGAACCAGAGATGACAAAAACGTCACGCTGGACCACCTGCCTTGCCCTCCTCTGCGCCACGCTGTTTGCGCCTGCACCCCCAGCCTCCGCCCAGGCTGCGCCGGTGGCAACACCCTCTCCCTCGCCCGGCAGTCGGGACGCGCTGCAGCAGCGCTTGCGGCAGATGGTTGCCACACGCGCCCGGGCCGGCCTCGGTCAGGTGGGCCTCTACGCCCTTCAACTCAATACGCTCAAGACCATAGGCGTAGACTCTGACCTCCTCGTCTCAACCGCCTCGGTCATCAAGCTCAGCATTCTTTACCATGCCATGGTTCAGATCCGTCAGGGCAAAGCGCGCTGGGATGAGCCCATCACGCTGCACCCCCACCAGGCCGTCGGCGGCTCCGGAATCCTCACCTTCCTCGACGCCCCAGTCACCCTCACCCTCAAGGATGTCCTCACCCTGATGGTCATCGTAAGTGATAATACGGCCACCAATCTGGCCATTGACCGCTTCGGCATCGATCCGGTCAACGCGCGCCTTCAGACCCTGGGTCTGGAAAATACCCACCTGTACAAAAAGGTGATGGTTCCCGCCAGCGAACCCATGCCCGCCGATCAACCAAAGTTTGGCCTGGGCAAGACCACCCCTCGCGAGATGGCCTATCTCATGGAGACCATCGGCCTCTGTCATCTTCACCAGATCGGTACGGCTGCCCATCCTGGCGATGCCCGCTTTGCCCCCGTGGATGACACGGACCGGGCCGTCTGTTCTGTCGCCCTCAACATGCTCAAAAATCAGTTTTACCGGGAGACGATCCCTCGTTATCTGGAGGCCGTTGACAGTAGCGAGAACGGAACCGCCATCGCCAGCAAGACTGGCTCACTGGACGACGTTCGCAACGACGTTGCCATCGTGATGGGCAAAACCGGCCCCATGATCCTCTCCATCTTCACCTGGGACAATCGCGACCATGGCTGGACGGTGGACAATGAAGCCGAAGTTGCGATTGCAAAGCTCGCCCGGGCGATCGTCCAGGACTGGTCGCCCGCCGGACTCGATGGAAAGTACCTTGTCCCTGGTCTGAATCTGCCCCCATCCGCCACGGAGCCCTGCCCACCCGCTCCCTGAGCCAATATGCGGAACCGGTTTCAAGGCCGATTCCTGGTCTGAATTCCAGGTCGGATATCCGGCCCGATACAGAGATTGATTCCAGGTTCGATACCAGGAGTCCCGGATTTCGTCTAATCTGAGAAGGTAACGGCCGGCAATGGCCCGTACTCCTCCGCAAAGAGGCCATTCAACTTGTCTGAAATCGTCTCCCCGCCGACGCCAGAACTGCAGACGGCTCCATCGCCTCACTCAGCGGCTACTGCCCCGTGCAGCGACCCTGCTCCCGCACCCGTGCCGCCGGTCGGCAAACCGTCCCACTCCGGCTCCTGGCCGCGCGACCTGCTGGTCTCTCTGGCCATCTCCCTGTTTATCATCCTCTTTCTCTATCAGCCGGTGCGCGTGGAAGGCACCAGTATGCTGCCACACCTGGAGGATCAGGACCGCCTCTTCATCAACAAGTTCGTCTATCGTTTTGAGTCCATTCAGCGTGGCGATGTGGTCGTCTTCCTTTATCCCCGCGACCACACCAAGAGCTACATCAAGCGTGTCATCGCCCTGCCCGGCGACCGCCTCCGCATCGACCATGGCACCGTCTACGTCAACGGCCGCAGGCTCAAAGAGACCTACGTCCCCGCTCGCTTCCGGGACGACCGGTCCGTAGCGGAGATGCGCATTCCCAAAGAAGAGTGCTGGGTGATGGGCGACCATCGCAACATCTCCAGTGACAGCCGCGACTTTGGTCCTGTTCCCATCTCGCTCATCTACGGCAAGGCAGCCTTTGTCTACTGGCCGGTGGACCAGGCAGGCGTGGTCCGCTGAGTCACTTTCACGTGCGGGTGGGGGTGCCTTCCAGTGAAACATTGGAACCGACGCCAGCGGCCCCAACCATCAGCGCAGGTCTCCCAGCCCGGATCCCTTCTACGACAAAACCCCTTCACCGCGCGCGGTGAAGGGGTTTTGTCGTGACTCTGGATCTTGCGGGCTACTCGTAGCGCACAATCCTGGCAAACGACTCCGGTACCAGGCTCGCTCCGCCTACCAGAACACCGTCGATCTGCTCCTGGGCCATCAAGGTGTTGATGTTCTCCGGCTTCACGCTCCCTCCATACAGGATGCGTGTCTCCTGCGCTGTCTGCGAACCGCAGCAGTGCGCCAGTTCCTTGCGAATCATCTCATGCGCCTCGGCAGCCATCTCCGGGGTGGCCGTTGCTCCAGTCCCGATCGCCCAGATCGGCTCGTAGGCTATTACCAACCGCTGCGCCTCGCTGGCCGTGATGTTGTGCAGCGCCGCCCGCACCTGGGTGCGCAGAACCTCTTCGGTCTGCATCGCCTCCCGTTCGGCCAGCAGTTCGCCAACACAGACCATCGCGTCCATCCCGTGGCTGATCGCTGCCTTCAGCTTCAGGTTCACACGCTCAAAGGTCTCATTGAAGTACATCCGCTGCTCAGAGTGGCCCAGAAGCACCTGCCGGCAGCCGATCGCAGTCAGCATGGTCGGCGACGTCTCTCCCGTGTAGGCCCCCTCGTTGAGCCAGTGCATGTTCTGCGCCCCGGCCCGCACATTGGTTCCCGCCACGACTTCCAGCACCGCTGCCAGAGAAGTCATCGTGGGGAACAGAATGATCTCATCCCGGTCATGACCCTTTACCAGGGGCAGGAAGGATTCCAGAAAGGCAAGCGACTCTTTGGGAGTCTTGTACATCTTCCAATTTCCAGCAATGATCGGCTTTCGCATCTCTCTCCTTACACACGTTCCCGCTTCTTCAAGCGCAGCATCCCAGGCCGCCTCGTCTTGCTTGGGCGGCCTGCCCGGTTGTCTTTCCATGCGCAACACTGCCGCCTGCCTGGGCGGCAACCATCCCCATGGACGATGCTCGAGTGTGCGGCACCGGAGCACGGCCACGGCTGGCAAGGGATCCTGCGCCTCGAACCCTCACCCCGTCTACTCTCTCATGGCTCAGTTTGCCGGCTTGTCGGTAAGCGCGGCTACACCAGGCAGCGTCTTGCCCTCCAGAAACTCCAGGCTGGCTCCGCCACCGGTAGAGATGTGCGTAATCTTGTCCGCAACTCCAGAGTGATGCAGTGCCGCCACTGAGTCTCCGCCGCCCACAATGGTGATGGCATCATCGTTGCGCGCCAGAGCCTTGGCAATCGCATTGGTGCCCTTGGCGAAGACGGGAAACTCCGCCACGCCCATCGGTCCATTCCATACCACGGTCGCTGCCTCGGCGATCTCCTCGGAGAAGAGCTTCACCGTTGCCGGCCCGATATCCAGGGCCATCCAATCGTCAGGGAAGGGCTCATCGCCGCTGAACACCTGGGTCCGGGCATCTGCGGCAAACTTGTCTGCCAGCACGTGATCCACCGGAAGCAGAAACTTCACGTCCCGCTCCGCGGCCTTCGCCATCGCCGCCCGCGCTACCTCCAGCTTGTCCATCTCCACCAGCGACTTGCCCGTCGTCTGGCCCTTCGCATTCAGAAAGGTGTAAGCCATGCCTCCGCCAATCAGCAGGGCATCCACTCGGTCCAGAAGGGAGTTGATCACTTCAATCTTGTCGGAGACCTTGGCCCCTCCGATGATGGCGACAAAGGGACGGAAGGGTTCGCTCACCGCCTTGCCAAGGTAGTTCAACTCCTTCTCCATGAGCAGGCCGGCGGCTGACTGCGCCACATAGCGCGTGATTCCTTCGGTGGAAGCATGGGCCCGGTGGGCCGCTCCAAACGCATCATTCACGTAGACATCGCACAAAGCCGCAAGTTGCTTGGCGAACTCAGGGGCGTTGGCCTCTTCCTCCGCGTGGAAGCGCAGGTTCTCCAGCAACAGCGTCTGGCCAGGTTCCAGGTTGTTCGCCATCTCCTCGGCTACCGGTCCCACGCAGTCCGGAGCAAACGCCACGTTCTCATCCGCATCCAGTACGCCATCCAGAAGCATTCGCAGTCGCGCCACTACCGGGCGCAGACTCATCGAATCTACCTTCTTGCCCTTCGGCCTTCCCAGGTGCGCTGCCAGAATCACCTTGGCTTTACGTCGCAACGCATACTCAATCGTTGGTATCGTCTCGCGGATGCGTGTGTCATCCGTTATAGATCCCTCTTTGGAGAGCGGCACATTGAAGTCCACACGAATCAAAACACGCTTGGCGGTAAGGTCGAGGTCACGAATTGAGAGCTTGGACATTTGGTAGAAGGATAACTGAACCGGCTGTGAGTTGGGTAGATCAATTTCCTGTCGGCGTCATGCCGGGCCTCGGCATCCGCCAGCTTCGACTTCCATCCACCGGCCGTCGCTATTCCTACCGCAGTGCTCATCCACGGGCCAGAGCGGACGTAGCATCAAGCCGGCACTGCATCGCTCGCCTGCTCCGTCCACTCGCGGCCTTCCATGGCTACTCAATCACCGCCTCGGCCTCCATCTCCACTCTCCACTTGGGATTCAGCAGAGAGGCTACGACCATCGTCGACGCCGGGCGGATCTTGCCAAAGATCTCACCGTGGGCGCGTCCCACCTCCTCCCAGTCCTCCGCATGAGCCAGAAACATCCGTGTCCGCACCACATCCTCAAAGCGGGCTCCGGCCTGCTCAAGCGCCCGCCCAATCAGCCCCAGTACCACCCGCGTCTGTTCGGCTGCCGACAGTTCTTCAGCTCCCACCGGCCCTGTGCCAGACACATGCACCACACTGCCGATTCGCACCGCGCGTGAAAATCCGATCACTGGCTCATAAGGCGATGTTCCTGCAATATTCGTCCGTTCCATCACTGCATTCTCCTTTGACGATCCGGAGCTGGCGCCGTATCAGCTCACCAGCGGCAGGCTGCCGCGCTCTGCCCGAATCCGGATCTCTCGATCATAGGCGTTTATCAGGAGCTCCAGGCTCAGAGCATTTTTCTTGTAGCTGGAACACGGGGTCTCGACGCTGATGGGTGTCTTCCCTGAAGAAAATACCACCATGCGCCCCTGGCACGAACTTAAGGGCCGACTTCAGCCCGGCCACCGAACCGCTGGGCCGCAGGCCCTTCCTCGCTGCCGCAGGCCGGAGCGGAGCCGCAGGCGAAGCGACCAAATTGCCTTCCGTCGCTTGCCCATACCGCCTGTTCAGAGCCTTCTCCATCCCCTCCGGCCTCGCTATCCTGATGAACCGCCAGATCACCATCCTCACGACGAACCGACCCAAAGGAAAACTCCGGGGAAAGGTGACCCTGCGGTCGCCGTTCCCCGGAGTTTTCTTCTTCTACTGGCTGTCTTTACAGGCCCTTGTTCTTGAGGAACAGGATCAGATCCCGCACCCGGCAGGAGTAACCCCACTCATTGTCATACCAGCTGATCACCTTGCCGGTATTGGCGATCACCTTGGTGAGCTTGCTGTCCACGATGCTGGAGAGCGGATTGCCGCGGAAATCGACTGAGACCAGCTCTTCGTCGGTATATCCCAGGATCCCCTTCATCGCGCCCTCGCTGGCCGCCTTCAGCGCAGCATTCACGCTCTTCGTATCGATCGGCTTCTCGGTTACAAAGCTCAGATCCACCACCGACACGTTGGGCGTCGGAACGCGAATGGCAAATCCATCCAGCTTGCCGTCCATCGCAGGAATCACCAGCTTCAGGGCCTTGGCCGCACCGGTGGAGCTTGGAATCATGCTCAGGCCGGCCGCCCGCGCCCGCCGCAGATCCTTGTGCGGCGTGTCTAGGATGACCTGGTCGTTGGTGTAGCTGTGGATCGTGGTCATGATGCCGGAGGCGATCCCGAAGGTGTCGTGAAGCACCTTGACCACCGGAGCCAGGCAGTTGGTGGTGCAGCTCGCATTGGAGATCACATGGTGCTTGGCCGCGTCATACTTGTCATCATTGACGCCCAGAACCACAGTCAGATCCTCGTTGGTGGCCGGCGCCGAGATGATCACCTTCTTGACGGTGCTGCCCATGTGCGCCTTCGCCTTGGTGGCGTCGGTAAAGAAACCGGTGGACTCCACCACGATCTCCGCGCCTACGGAGGCCCAGTCCAGCTTGGATGGGTCGCGCTCCGCAAATACCTTGATGGCTTTGCCGTCGACCAGGATCGAGTCCTCGGTCGCTGTAATGTTGTTCTTCAGATTTCCTAGAATCGAGTCGTGCTTCAGCAGGTGCGCCAACGTCGACGGTGTCGTCAGATCATTGACTGCAACAAACTCAATGTCAGCATTGCCCAGTGCGCTGCGAAATACGTTCCGTCCAATTCGTCCGAAGCCATTAATGCCTACTTTGACTGCCATAATTCCTCATTTCTATAGAGTTCTTCCCAACTACCAAACTAACAAAGCCACCCGCCGATCGCAAACCCTCAGCCAACTCCGCCCGCAGCCAGGCGGCGATCATCGGCCCGCTCTCTCCGCCTGGATCGCCGCTCTTTGCACTGCTTTTGCGGCAGAGGGACGCCTTGTGTTACAAACCAGCTATGCGCGAATGGTTGCGCGACATACTCATGAGAAGACGTTCCAAGCGTGGTCCGAACGAGTCGGAGTCCACTGGCAAGATTGGTCAAGAACTTCCTGCAAACCAACCTGCTCCCCTCCAGCCCTCCTATCCGGAACCACTGCCTCCTGCATCCGTGCCGACGGAGACGGTTGAGCCCGTAATACCGCTACCGCCTCCTCCGTCCCAACCCGCCGCGCCCATCTCCGATCAGCCGCGCCTGGTTCACGAACTCCAGCCTGACTCTCTGGCCACTCCGCCCGCCAGTCCGGAGGCGGTTCCCGCCAGGAGCCCGCGCGGCTATGTCGTGCTCACCATCGGCCTGCCCGGTTCGGGGAAAACCACCTGGTACAAGCGCCGTGGCGTCACGCCGCTCTCCAGCGACCTTCTGCGCAACATCCTCTTCGATGACATCACCGAGCAACGCTACCAGGGTCTGGTCTTCAGCACCCTGCGCAGCCTGCTCCGGGCCCGTCTCATCGCCAAGATGCCATGGAACTACGTCGACGCCACCAACCTCAGTCCGCATGAGCGCCGCCAGTGGATCAAGATGGCGAAGTCCTTCGGCTATGAGGTTCACGCCGTCTTCTTTGATGTCCCCCTGGCCGTCTGCCTGGAGCGCAATTCAAAGCGCGACCGTCAGGTCACCGATGATGTCATGCACCGTATGGCCGAGCGTCTTCGTCCTCCCGCCTTCAAAGAGGGCTTTGACAAGATCACTGTGGTACGCGTCAAAGGCGCTGCCCCGGCAGCGAAGACGCCTGCCGAAGCCGAAGTTGGGCCGTCCGCTTCCGAGGCCAGCGTGGAGCAGGACTCCGACGCCGGTTCAGGAACAGCGTCTGCGCAGGAGATCGAGACGGATTCAGGAACTGGGAGCCTGTCTTAATCCATCCAGCCCTATTGGAAGAACTCCCGGCACGCCGCCGCTCAGGCTTGGCTGCGCGTGCTGGATCTCCTGTCTCCTGCCCCTTCAAGCCCACAGACCGGTGCTCCTGTTCTTTCCAGGTTCATGCGGCACGATTTTGAGTTCCGGTATTTGTCCGTTGCTGCATTTGCCCGGAACGGTCTACGCTCTTCCCTCCGGGTGCGTGCCCGGCCGCGCTGGACTTTGCAAGCAGCGCCATCTGGTTCATGATGGAGTGGAGTGAGGTCATCGATGCAAAAATCCACCCTCCCCGAGCCTTGGCTTCGTGGCACCCACAACGATCTTGATCCCATCCGTCGCGGCATCCTTCACGCACTCGATCTCTGCGGCGAAGATGCATCCCTCTGGTGTAAGTCTCTGCGTGACGACCAACTCCTTGAACGCCCCGCCGGTCTTGCGCCCATCGTCTTTCACCTGCGCCATATCGTGCGTTCTCTGGACCGCCTGCTCACCTATGCGGAGGGCAAGCAGTTGAGCCCGGCTCAGATGGATGCTCTCAAGAGTGAACTCGACACCAGCGGCCTGCATCCCAGTTCCGTCTCGGAGGTCTATGACGAGTTCCGCACCGGGCTCCGGCGGGCTGCCGGCCGCATTCGCGCCATCGCGCCGGAGCGATTCCATGAGTCCGTCGCGATCGGCAAAAAGCAACTGCCGGCTACCATCGGCGGCATCCTCGTCCACTGCGCAGACCACACCCAGCGCCACACCGGCCAACTCATCACCACCGCCAAGGTTCTGCAATATACCGTGCCGGACAGGGAATAGGGCGTCTTGATCTCACCCCGGCAGGCAAGCCTGCCGGGAACCACGCTTCAGGGGGAAACGCCCATCCCTGTCGATGGTCCACCACCTCCCCTGCGGGGAGGGTGCCTTAAATCTCCGCCGCCCGCTCCCAGGCCGTGAACACAAACTCCCGCAGCGGCTTGCGCGTTCTTGCTGCCTTCTCCATCTCGCGATAGATCATCGGCAACGCGTCCGGGCCTCCCGGATATCCCAGCGCCCACGCCGCGCAGATCGCAAACTCATCCGGGATGGCAAAGTTTCTGCGCGCTCTGGCCTGATCCACGTCGCTGATGCCCCGCGTCTGCAGTCCCAGTGCCGCAGCCTGCAGGCTCATGTTCGCCGACGCCCCTCCGGTATCGTGCAGCCCCAGCGGGTTAGGGTAACCATTGGTGGAAAAGACCATTTTGCTCGCCGACAGAATCAGCACCGGCGCGGTCTTGGCCCACACCTGGTTGAACTCCACCAGGGCATCCATGATCTTCTCGTAGGTGGCATCGCCCTGTCTGCCTACCAGAAAACGCCACGGTTGTTCGTTGTAGCACGAGGCGGCCCACCCCGCCGCTGTAAAGACCTTGGCCAGGTCGGCGTCGGATACCGGCTGGTCGGAGAAGGACATCGGGCTCCAACGCTGACGAATCACGGCAAGGATCTCATCTTCCACGGGTACAGGCTTCACGCCTTCATCGATCGCCATCTTCTCTCCTGCCTTTTGATTGAACGTGCTCGGGATGCGTGGGTGGAAGGGAAACGCTCTGCTTCACTGCCTGCTCCGTACCCTGCGCGGCGCAGCCGTCTGGACCCTCACAGCCCTCTATCACCCCACCAGATGGCCCATCTTGTCCCGCTTCGTCTCCAGGTAGCGCTCAAAGGTTGGCTCGGCGGGAACGATGGCCGGAACTCGCTCGACCACCCGAATTCCCGCCTCCTGCATCGCCTGGACCTTCTCCGGATTGTTGGTGATCAACCGCACTGCCGTGATGTGCAGAGCCTTCAGAACCTCTGCCGGTAGTTCAAACTCCCGATAGTCAGAGCGGAATCCCAACTCCAGGTTGGCTTCGATCGTATCCAGCCCTTTGTCCTGCAGTTCATAGGCGCGCAACTTGGCCATCAGTCCAATGCCTCGGCCCTCCTGCTCTTCGTAGAGCAGAATCCCGGCGCCCTCCTTGGCGATCATCCCCAGCGCCAGATGAAGCTGATCGTGGCAGTCACAGCGCAGCGAGTGAAAGACATCGCCAGTCAGACACTGCGAGTGAATTCTTACCAGCGGAGGCGCGGCCGAGAGATCCCCCATCGTCAACGCCACCAGCGTGTCCACATGCTTCAACGATGCGCTGCCCGGCTCCGCCACTCCTTCAAATCCAAGGATGCGGAAGTGTCCCCATCGGGTTGGGAAGTCGGCGCCTGCGACCTTGCGAACGTTGCTGTACCCCATACCTCATTATAGATTCCCCAGCTTCGCTCAGGATGCAGAGCCCCGCATTCCTTCGTATTTCCGCCTCGAAGCGCCTCAGGTGAGTACAGTTGGCGAGTAGAGTTAAGGATGTGTATGCCAGCAACTCCAAGCTGATCTGGATTACCCTGCTGGTGGAACTGGGTGTAGCCGCTGCCGTGGCCAGCTCGCTCGCCCGCTCCTCCGGCTTCAAGCGCTTGTTGCTGCGCAAATACCGCACTTCCAGCGAAACCCTGCAGTTGACTGCCTGGATCTGTGTTCCGCTCATGCTTGGCGTGCTGGTCCGGGTGCGCGTTCCCAACTTTCTGGCGGCAGACATATCGCTCCAGGCGACCGCCATCCTCGGCCTGCTCCTCGGTCCCTGGGCCGCTATGGCCGGCGCCACCGCTCTTGCGCTCCCTGCCCTCGCCCACAAGGAGTTCTTTGCACTCCCGGTTAATCTCCTCGTCGCTGCCATCTTCGGCGCCTATCGCCATATCGGCGGCGAGGAGAACATCTGGACCTTCTCTCCGCTCATTGACCTGAGCCTCTATCGCTGGATTCGCCGTACCGTCTCCTGGCCTCATCTTGACCGCCAGATCTCTCTTCTGCTTCTGCTTATGGCCACCGAGTTTGCGGCCAGCCTGCTCGCGCACCTCTATCCGCACCGTTACTTTGCCCTCTACTCCAGCTCCTGGCTGATGGAGTTGGCCATCTGTGCCTGTGCTCCCGTGGTCGTCGGCGTCCCGCTCAAGATCTGGAACGCCGTCCGCATCGAACACAAGCTCGAAGAACAATCCCGCCTCCTGCTGGAGGCTCGCCTGGACGCCCTGCAGCGCCAGATCAATCCCCATTTCCTCTTCAATACCCTGAACTCCATCGCCTCGCTGGTCCGCTCCCAGCCCGACCTTGCCCGCGTCATGATCGTCAAACTCAGCAATATCCTGCGCGTCCTGCTGCGTGGCCGCGACGCCTTCGTTCCCTTGCGTGAGGAACTCGATTTCACCGACGACTACTTGGATATTGAAGTCGTCCGCTTTGGTGAAAAACTTCGTGTGGTCAAGGAGATAGCCCCGGATACGCTGGATATTGCCGTGCCCAGCATGCTGCTCCAGCCATTGATTGAAAACAGCATCAAGCACGGCCTGGAGCCCCGCATCTCCGGCGGCATCATCACCCTGCGCAGCCGCGTGGCCGACGGCCAGTTGTTGCTGGAGATCGAGGATGATGGCGTCGGTATCGAACCCGGCGGGCCCACCCAGGCGCCTGTCAGCGGCCTCCTGCGTGAAGGCTCCGGTATCGGCATGCGCAACGTCCGCGAGCGCATCCACGTCCTCTACGGGGAGGAAGCGAACGTCGAAGTCATCAGCCGTCCGGGGCGTGGCACTCGGGTCAGCCTGCGCATGCCGCTGGCCACCCGCGAAGAGGGAGATGAGTTGCTCGCCATGCTCACCGAGACTGTCCGGCAATCGCTCCATAGCATCGAAACCCAGCGTCGCCGCTTTGCTAAAATGAGGCCGGTGGAACCGCGCAATGACTGATCTTATCGGCGTGATCTCCGGAACCGCCGGCAACCCTATCGCCGTTGACCGCCGGCCCGCTCTTGCAGACCGGCTCCAGCACCGCATCACGCATCCAACCCAACGTAGCAAGTCAACAAGACTGAGGAATCCAATGACTGAAATTGTCTCCATCCATGCTCGTGAAATTCTGGACAGCCGCGGGAACCCTACCGTGGAAGCCGACGTGCTCCTCTCCGAGGGCGCTCGTGGCCGCGCCGCTGTCCCCAGTGGAGCCTCTACCGGCGAACACGAGGCCGTAGAACTGCGCGACGGCGATAAGTCCCACTACCTGGGCAAGGGCGTGCTCAAAGCCGTCGAAAACGTCGAGTCTGTCATCGCTCCCGAACTGGTCGGCATGGATGCCGGCAATCAGAGACTCATCGACGCCACCATGATCGCCCTGGACGGTACCCCCAACAAGGGCAAACTCGGAGCCAATGCCATTCTGGCCGTGTCCATGGCCTGCGCGCGCGCCTCGGCGGAGGCCCTCGGCCTGCCCCTTTATCGCTACCTCGGCGGCGCCAACGCCAGCATCCTGCCCACCCCCATGATGAACATCCTCAACGGTGGCGCTCACGCCGACAATAACGTCGACTTCCAGGAGTTCATGGTCATGCCTGTCGGCGCCGACAACTTTGCGGACGCCCTGCGCTGGGGTGCGGAGGTCTTCCATACCCTCAAAGGCGTGCTCAAGAAGAAGGGATACAACACCGCCGTTGGTGATGAGGGCGGCTTTGCTCCCTCCCTCAAATCCAACGTCGAGGCCATCGAGGTCATCCTCGAGGCCATCACCCTTGCCGGCTACAAGCCCGGCGAGCAGATCGCCATCGCCCTTGACCCCGCCGCCAGCGAGTTCTTCAACAAGGAACTCGGCAAGTATGTCTTCAAGAAGTCGGACAAGAGTGAGAAGACCTCCGCCCAGATGGTCGACTTCTGGGCAGACTGGGTGCGCCAGTACCCCATCGTCAGCCTCGAAGACGGTCTCGACGAGAACGACTGGGAGGGCTGGAAGCTGCTGACCAGCAAGCTCGGCAGCAAGCTTCAACTCGTCGGCGACGATCTCTTCGTCACCAACGCCGCCATCCTGGCTCGCGGCATCCGTGAGGCTGCGGCCAACTCCATCCTCATCAAACTCAACCAGATCGGATCCGTCTCGGAGACCTTCGACGCCATCGAACTGGCCCGCCGCAACGGCTACACCTCCATCATCTCCCATCGCTCCGGAGAGACCGAGGATACCTTCATTGCGGACCTCGCCGTAGCCACCGGCGCCGGCCAGATCAAGACCGGTTCAGCCTCACGTACTGACCGCATCGCCAAGTACAACCAGCTCCTGCGCATCGAGGAGGAACTGGGCCAGACAGCCCGCTACCTGGGTCGCGTCTCCGTCAACCACGCCGTCTAAGGCCGGCTTTCACTCAAGAGTTAACCAAACCGTGGGTGTCCCATCCTTCGCTCAGCTCTTTGCGCGGAGGATGGGAGGCGGCACAAGCCTCTGGGAACTGGAGACACTTGAATAGAAAATGCTGCAAACACGGCCGCCGTCAGCAAAAACTGTGCGGTCGCCGAAAGAAGCCCTGCAGGACTCCGGTGGATCTCTCTCCTCCCGGAAAGAGCCACCTTCACGCCGCTTCCCATCGTCATGCACCCCTCCCAGTGCGATCGCTCCCATCCTCTCCTTAACCAGATTCAAGGAGCCTGGTCTCTATGAGAACAACGCCACCGGTGATCCTCACCATCCTCGACGGCTGGGGTTACCGCGCTGAAACCCGCGGCAACGCCATTGCCCTGGCCCGCAAGCCCACCTATGACAAGTTGCTGCGTGAGTACCCCAACACGCTCATCCAGGCCAGCAATCACTTCGTTGGCCTTCCTGACGGACAGATGGGCAACAGCGAGGTCGGACACCTCAACATCGGCGCTGGCCGGATCGTGCGCATGGACATCACCCGCATTGATATGGCCATCGACTCCGGGGAGTTCTTCTCCGACCCCACCCTGCTGGCGGCGATCAAGGCCGCAGAGCAGGGTCACGCTCTGCATCTCATCGGACTCGTCTCTGACGGCGGCGTCCACTCCCAGCAGCGCCACCTGAACGCGTTGCTCCGCCTCGCCGCCCAGCATAACCTGCAGAGGGTCTACGTCCATGCCTTCCTCGACGGCCGCGATACGCTGCCGACCAGCGGCGCCGGATACCTCCAGGAGTTGGAGCAGAAGTTCGCCGAGTACGGCGTCGGTCAACTGGCCAGCGTCAGCGGCCGCTACTTCGCCATGGACCGCGACTTCCGTTGGGAGAAGATCCTCAAGGCCTTTCGTGCCATGGTCACGGCAGACCCAGCCGGCGGCAGGTACCGCGACCCCGTCAGTCGCGTTAAGGAGAGCTACAACAACGGTGTCACCGATGAGTTTGTCGAACCCTTCGTCTGCGTCGACGCCAACAATCATCCCATCGGGCCCATCGCCGAGGGCGACGCGGTGATCTGCTTCAACTACCGTGCTGATCGTGCTCGCCAGATCACCCGGGCTCTCACACGCCGCAGCGGCCTCACCGCCGACGCAGGCCTCAGTCTGCCCCGAGCCGCGGAGTTGAACGACGAGATTCCCCTGCACACCGTCCCTGCCAACCTCCACTACGTGATGATGACCCAGTACGACCCCAAGTTCACCCTGCCCATGGTCATCCCGCCAGAGAGTATGGAAAACCTTCTGGCCAATGTCATGGCCACTGCCAATCTGCGCAATCTGCGCGTGGCAGAGACGGAAAAGTACGCTCACGTCACCTACTTCTTCAATGGTGGCGTCGAGAAGCCCTTTCCTGGCGAGGACCGGGAGTTGATCCCTTCCCAGAAGGTCGCCACCTATGACCTGGCGCCGGAGATGTCCGCCGAAGGCATCGCGGACGTGGTCGTCAAATCCATCACGGATACCGCCTTCGATGTCATCATCGTCAACTTTGCCAATGCGGACATGGTCGGTCACTCGGGCAAGATCGAACCCACCGTCAAAGCCGTCGAGGTGGTCGATGCCCAACTCGGCCGCATCTACCAGGCCGTTAAACAACACAACGCCAACTGGATCATCTCTGCCGATCACGGCAACGCTGAACTGCTCATCGACCCGGTTACCGGCGGCCCTCACACCGCCCACACCACCAACCCCGTTCCCTTCATCCTCGTCACCGATCAGGGCAAAAAATTCGGCCTGCGTTCGGAGGGCTCCCTGCGCGATATCTCTCCCACCATCCTGAGTCTGCTCAAGCTGGATCTGCCCCGGCAGATGACCGGAGGTGACCTGCGCATCACCCCGCTCGACACCGCTGGGGCAGCGAAGGTCTAGGCGCCCTGGCCGGCCAGGCGCACTCCCATGCGCCCTGCCGGCCAGGTGAACGTCCCAGGGGACGTTCACCGCAACCATCCCAATCATTTTCCTGCCTTCCTCCAGGCTTCACAGCACACCTGCGGAAAAAGCCGCTTCAGCCTTCCGCGGTTCGTCCCTGCATCCACAGGCGCAGCCAGCTCACGTTCAGGTCCATGCGTTCAAAGGTATAGCTCAGCATCTCGTGAGCGATCCGTTCTGCGGCAACCACATCGTCGATATGCCCCAGAGGCTCTCGCGGCGAGGTGTAGACACTCAATCCAGCCCTCTTGCACAGCAGTGCGATCCGGAACAGGTGCGTCCCATCGCTCACCACAATCAGGTGCCCAAGGTGACGCTGTGCCGCAATCCTGGCCAGGCTGGCTACCTGCTGTTCGGTGTCGAAGGACTTGGTCTCGGCGATGATCTGCCCATACGGCACGCCGTTGGCCAGCAGATAATCGCGACCCACGCCGCCCTCGGTCTTGCCGAAGTCTTTCTCCGCACCCCCTCCCAGGGTGATGATCATCGGCGCCATCCCTTCGTCGAAGAGGAAAACCGCCTTGTCCAGCCGCGCGCGCAGCACCGGCGAGGGCCTTCCCACATACTCCGCCGCGCCAAATACGGCAATGGCGTCTGCAGGTCGCGCGTTGTCCTGTTCTGCGGTGGCGATGATCTGGCGATACACCCAGGTGAACCATCCGGTACCGGCCAGCAGCAACGCAACCATCGTCCAGCGCAGCCAGGCAACGGTCTCCGTTCTGCTTCCCATCCGCCGCCTCCCATCCACCCTGTCGTCTGGCCTCTGGTCCTCGGGTCTTGCCGCTTTGGTATCCATCCGTGATGCAACCAGTATCGTGATGCAACCAGTATTCAGTATGCCGCGATCGGTTGTGCGGAATCCAGCCTGAGGCTCGCTGCCAGGTGCCTGTAGAAGGTCAAGGCGTTGTTCCATCCGCTAGGCCACCGGAGGGCGCAATGGGTTGAGGCTACCATTCGGGTGCCCCATATCTCGCTTTTCTTGAGATGTGGGTTGGCAGAATGCAATCCGATCCATCAGGCAACGGACGCGATCTTGCTATCGATGAGCGACGACGACGTGGCACCTGAAGTGACTGACAATACAGGGAATCGCGATCTCTGCGTTGGATAGCTGAGAATCTGCGCGGTGAACAAGCCATCTCTCGGGCGGACCCCTGTCTTCCTTGCCTTACTCGGGTCCAGTTCTACTGCTGCAGAGCCAGCGCTACCTCATAGGTCGGTATGGCGCCCTCACGCAGAATGGTCCATGAGTTTCCGCCCCCGCTCAGATCCACAATGGTCGTGGCCACCGCTCGCGCTGTGGGTCCACCATCCACAATGAGGGGAATCTTGTCTCCGAATTGCTCCCGCACACAACCAGCGTAGGTGCACTCGCTGAGGCCGCTCAGGTTGGCCGAGGTCGCCGTGATCGGCAGCCCCAGAGCCTGCACCACGCTCCTGCAGATCTGTGCCTCCGGAACGCGCAGGGCCACGTTGCCGGTATTCGCTGTCACGCGCAACGGAAGCTTGCTCCCCGCCTTCACCACGATCGTCAGCGGCCCCGGCCAGAACCGCTCTGCCAGCTTGTCAAAGGTGTTATCAATCTCTCGCGCCAGTTCGTAGGCCTGGGCCATGTCGGAGATCAGCAGGGAGAGCGGCTTATGCTTGGCCCGGGTCTTCAGCTCATAGATGCGCTCTACCGCGCGCAGATTCACCGGGTCTACCGCCAGTCCGTAGAATGTGTCTGTGGGCAGAGCCACCACATCGCCACGTTGCAGTGAGGCGACAACCTGGGAAACCAGGCGTGGTTCCGGTTCGTCTGGATGAATGCGGAGCATCTCAGCCTTCAAGATAATCTTCCCCAGCAATGACTTTATCCCATCTGCCTCTCGCAGGCGAAGTCTCTATTCGCACATCCTCCAGAACGCAGCGCTTACACTGAATCTTGGCGATATCCGAACGGCCACCGAGTCTCCGGGGTCGTTAGCGGATTTCACTCTTTCTATGCCCGTACCCGTCCCCATCACCAGCAGATCCAACGCCCGCGTCAAGGCCCTGCGCTCTTCCTTCAGCGGAAAGCCGGCGCTGCCTGGTGATCCGCTCGGTCTGGAGGGGGAACACCTCATCGCAGAGGCGATCCGTTCCGGCCTCGTGATGGAAGCCCTCTTTCTGCGGGAAGGCAGCCAGAGCCTGCTCGATCGCCCGGCGTTGCAAACCGCTGCGGCGTGCCAACGCTTCATCCTCAGCCGCGACGTCTTCGCCAGCGCCGTTGAGACTGCCTCCCCCCAGGGCATCGCAGCCATGGTCTCCATCCCCTCGCTGCCTCTCACCCCGCTGGACCCGCGGGCCATCGTTCTCATCCTGGAGGGTCTGCAGGATCCCGGCAACCTCGGCACGCTCTTGCGCAGCGCAGAGGCCTTTGCGGTCCAGCAGGTCTACCTCACACCCGACACCGTGAATCCATGGAACCCCAAGGTGGTCCGCGCCTCGGCCGGTTCTGTCTTCCGCATTCCCGTCGAGCGCGCTCCGCTGACGCAGATCGCCGCCCAATTGCAAGGGCAGGGAACTCGCCTCTACGCCGCTGTGGCCCAGTCCCTCGGTGCAGACTCCCTGCTGCAGACCGTCTTTGCCCCGCCGGCGGCCATCCTCATCGGCAATGAGGGAGCCGGCCTCTCTTCTCAGGCACTCGGGCTGGCGCATCATAGGGTATGTATCCCCTGCGCGGTCGAGTCTCTCAACGCCGCCGTCGCCGGCTCCACGCTGCTCTATGAGGCCATGCGCCAGCGTGCCCAACCCTCCAACCTCTGAGCCCCCATGCGATGACCCTGTTCGACCCCAACCCGGATCCATCCCGCGCTGCGCCCCACACCGCTTTTCAGGCCGCCCCTCTGGCCGAGCGCATGCGTCCCCGATCGCTCGACGAGTTCTTCGGCCAGTCCCATCTTCTGGCTACCGGAAAACCACTGCGCCTGCAGATCGAAGCCGATGACGCCGCCTCGCTCATCTTCTGGGGGCCTCCGGGTTCGGGCAAGACCACCCTGGCCAAGATCATCGCCCTCCGCACCTCCGCCACCTTCATCGAGTTCTCCGCCGTTCTCTCCGGCATCAAGGAGATCAAGCAGGTCATGGCCGACGCGGAGAAGGCCGTCACCTACGGCTCCCGTACCATCCTCTTCGTCGATGAGATCCATCGCTTCAACAAGGCGCAGCAGGACGCCTTCCTTCCCTACGTGGAGCGCGGCAGCATCCGTCTCATCGGCGCCACTACAGAGAATCCCAGCTTTGAGATCAACGCGGCGCTGCTCTCCCGCTGCCGCGTCTATACCCTGCGCGCCCTTGAACAGCCAGAGATCCTCGCCCTCCTGCGCCGTGCCCTTGCCGAGGGCGCCGGCCAGCCTCCGGAGCAGTCGCGGGGACTGGGCAACCTGCACCTTGCGGCAGAGGAGTCGGCGCTGCAGGCCATCGCCAGTTACTCCAGCGGCGACGCGCGCAACGCCCTCAACGCCCTCGATGTCGCTGCCCGACTCGCCCAGGGCCGCGGCGAGACGGCCATCACCCTGGCCATCGCCTCCGACGCCCTGCAGCAGCGCGTCCTTCTCTACGACAAGAAGGGCGAGCAGCACTACGACATCATCTCCGCGTTGCACAAATCGGTTCGCAACTCGGATGCCGACGCCGCGCTCTACTGGCTGGGTCGCATGCTGGCCGCCGGCGAGGATCCCATGTACATCGCGCGCCGGGTCGTCCGCATGGCCGTGGAAGACATCGGTCTGGCCGCGCCAGAGGCGCTGAATCTCTGCCTCTCGGCGCGTGACGCCATGCATTTTCTTGGCTCTCCAGAGGGCGAACTGGCCCTCGCCCAGGCCGTCGTCTACCTGGCGCTGGCTCCCAAATCCAACGCCGTCTACAAGGCCTACGGTCAGGTTCGCGCAGAGATTGAAAGCAGTCCCGCCGAACCCGTCCCGCTGCACCTTCGCAACGCTCCCACCCGGCTGATGAAGGAACTGGATTACGGCAAAGACTACCAGTACGCCCACGACGTCGAAGGCAAGGTGGCCGCCATGCAGTGCCTGCCGGAGCGCATGGTCAACCGCCGTTACTATCACCCCACCAGCGAAGGACGCGAAAAGCTCCTGGCCCAGCGCATGGCTGAGGTTGCCCGGCTGCGCGAGCGCGGCTCCAACTCCGGATCCTGAGCACCGCATTCGCCTGCCGTTTCACCGGGATCCACTCTTCGACGGCCCGGACGACGATCGGTCCATGGCGCGAACTTAAGGGCCGGGCCTCAGCCCGTCCCACAGACTGCCTGGCCGCAGACCATCTCCTCCCCCTTATCCGTAGAGAACTGCACAACATCTGCTGCCGGACTGTCTGAACTGCGATCCGAACCAGCGACTCAACCCGCTCCTGAACTCAGCGGACCACTGCACCCCAGCCATACGACCGTCTCCCGGCCTCAGCGCCAGCGCACGCAACGGAATCGTCACCCATGCCGCTGTCGCCCGGTCACGCAATCACTTTCTCATCGAATGCCATCCTCGGAGGCCTGTTCTCAGGCTCGCTTGCCGGACCAGTCACCATTGAGTTTAGTCTCAGTGTGACTCGGCCTCTTTGGTTTGCGACCCCATCGGCTTGGCGTCTGTCCGGATGGCCTTCAGCACAATCTGTTTTGTCAGCACCTCCGGGAGAACGTCGGCGTTTGAGATCTTGCCCGGCGGGTAGATCACATAGGTTGGCACGCCGCTTCTTCCCAGAGACCCGAGTTCCTTGGTAATCATCGGATCGTACTGGGTCCAATCGGCCTTCAGCAGTTGCATGTGATTCTTCTCCAGCGCCCGCTCCACCTCGCCGGACTGCAGCACCGCCCGTTCATTCACCTGGCAACTGAGGCACCAGGCCGCCGTAAAGTCGATAAACACCGGATCACCCGTGGCCCGCGCCGCCTTGAAGTTCGCCTCGGTGTAGGGCTGCCACAGCAGTTTGTCCACCTCGGGTTGGTGCAGCGGCAGTGCCAGTGCAACGGCGATCAGCGCCATCGCGGCCACTGCCGCACCCCACTTCGCCGGCCATCGGCCCAGCGTCCATCCGGCGATCGCCAGCACCAGAAAGCAGCACAGCAACCATGCCATATGATCTGTCCCATCGGACGAGTACAGCCGACCATACACCCAGGTCAGCCAGATCGCGGTGGCAAACAGAGGCACGGATACCAGATGTTTCAACGTCTCCATCCATGCGCCCGGCGGCGGCAGCACCTTGGTCCACTGCGGCTGCATCGTCAGCGCCAGGAAGGGAACCGCCAGGCCCAGCGCCAGGCTCGTGAACACCGCAAAAGTAAGCCAGGCCTGCTGTACCAGGGCGAATCCAACAGCCGCACCCATCAGCGGCGCCATACACGGGGTAGCTACCACAGTCGCCAGCATCCCGGTAAAGAAGCTACCCGCCAATCCCGGTCTCCTGGCCAGTTCGCCGCCGGCACTGGTCAGGCTCAAGCCCAGCTCAAACTGTCCTGCAAGGCTCAAGCCCAGAAAGAAGACCAGCGAGGCCAGAACGGCTACGAACCCCGGCGACTGCAACTGGAACCCCCAGCCCAGTTCGCGCCCTCCGGCTCTCAGGATCAGCAATCCCGCGACGATCGCCCAGAAGCTGACCACCACTCCCGCCGTATACATCCATCCATGCAACCTCTGCCTGCCGCGCTCCTCACTGGCAGAGTGCAGCAGGCTCAATCCCTTCAAAAACAGTACGGGGAAGACACACGGCATCAGATTCAGCAGCAATCCTCCCAGAAACGCCAATCCGATGGCGCCGAACGCCGTCAGGGCCTGATCTTGATCCTGGTCCTGGTCGGAACGATTGGACGGAGTCGTCTGCGCGGCCAGTGGTGGCGCTGGGACCACTCCCTGGGTCACCGGCACGGTAAAGTCAAACGCCCCGATATCAGGGAACTCCACCAGGGCGTGCAGCGTCTTTGGTGGGCTCGTTGAATCCTCTGCGCGCTTCAGCCACACCTCGGCCCCATCCGTAACCGGCTCAACCCTCTGCTCCGCCGCGTTGTCGATTACCTCGGAGTCGTAAGGATAGATCTGGGCGCCGGTCTCCCGCGAGCCGGTCTTCAGGGTCACCAGAATCTGTTTGGCATCGGTCACCGCGCTCGCGCTCATGCCATCTGCAAGCGGAGAGGGCAGCTCTGACAGCGCCGTTCCCAGCGCCCCTACGGCTGGCGGCGCTGGCAACGGACCCTTCACCACCTTCAGATCGATCCCCAGGTGCGCCTTGCCCGGCAGGCAGATGCTGCTGCACACCAGCCAGCTCACGTGCGCATCCAGGTGCACCTTGCCCGGCTGCATGCTGGGCGAGGCCGTCAGCAGGACCGGGAACGCCACGCTGTCTTCGTAGCCAAAGTCCATCAGTGGTCCCAGCGGTAAGCGGCTGGGAGGAGGGAAGTGCATCGGCCCTGCGGTCAATCCCGTGGGCAGGGTCCAGTGGATCGCAGGCGGCTCACCCGAATCCCCGGCGTTGATCCAGTAAACATGCCAGTCCTCCTGCATGGTCAGCACCAGTCCGGCCTGCAGCGTTCCACCCGCGGCGATCTGTGGGGAGAGCGTCGTTAACTCTGCTGTCAGATGTTCTGCCTTTACCGGCCCCGGCCCGCCGTTGCCCACCTCGACGATCTGCGCCTGCGCGCTCCCGCCCAGTAACACTCCCAGCGTAAGCCAGGCCAGCCCTGCCGCCCGCACAATCCCATTCCAGCGCCGACCCATCATTTTTCTATTGTAGAAGCAACGGTTTGGTGCGGTTGCCGATTCCCGCCCCTGCGCCCTACCCCAACAGCCGCCGGTGCTCCACCATGATGCAGCGGTCCATCACCACCCGGATTCCACCGGCCTCCGCTTTGGCCGCCGCCTCCGGATTCATGATGCCCATCTGCGCCCACAGGTTCTTCAGCCCCAGGGACAGCATCTCCTCGACCACCTTCGGCAGATAGGACGCCCGGCGAAACACATTCACCACGTCCGGCTTCACCGGCAGCTCCGCCAGGGAGCGATAGCTCTTCTCTCCCAGGACCTCCTCGATCACCGGATTCACCGGCAAGATCTTGTATCCCTGCGCCTGCATATAGGCGGAAACTACATAACTGGCCTTGCCTGGGTCATCTGATAACCCCACAACCGCTAGGGTGCGAGCCTCTTTTTGCCTGCCCCCGAGCATCTCCAACAGGGTCTCTGGTTCGTTCATCCCGCCCTCCTTGTACTTGCTGTAACCCCAGCACGCTGCTGTTTGTCCCTCCGCGCGAGGATCTGCGGCTGGATTCGTTTACAATCAGATGCTGAAGGCAGCCGCGAAGATCGACCACAGACTCTCAGTGTGAGTCCAGGTTTGGAGTGTCCGGGTTGAAGACACCTGGGTTCTGTCCCTTGCTCGGTTCAAAGCGGCCTCTTTATGGGGAGTACTGTTTGTTCCGAATGTCGCGTTCAATGTCTATGCATCAGCTTGGAAATCGCCTTTGCCGCGCACGTTTCGCGCGCCGCGCCAGCCTCGCCGGCATCGCCAGTCTCTCCATCCTCATGGCAACCGCTGGTTGTGGCAATAACTATCGTCCAGTGGTCAGCGCCATCAACCCCGTTGGCCCCGCCGGCCAACTCACCAAATATGCCGTCGCTGTCTCCATTCCTACAGCCAGCCCTGCATCGCTGGCCACCATCGTGGACTTCTCCGGTGACACGGTGCTGGCCACGCCGAACCTTGTCTCGGACCCCAACTACCTTCAGGTCAACGTCAATGGCAGCCAGGGATATGTCATCAACCCGGAAGGCTCGCTGGATAGCTTCGCCCTCTCCAATCCCTCCAGCTTCCTTACCAGCGATGTGGTAGCGACCTCGCTTCCGGTGGAATCCAGTCCGGTGAGTATCTCCGCCTTCGCGCCCGCCAGCGGTCTCTCCACCATCTTCATCCCGCAGGGCGGCTTGAACAGCATTGCGGCCGTCAACGCCTCCACCGCCGCCCTCTATGACACCGTCGGCATTGAGGCCGGAGGTTCCAACCCCGTTTACGTCGTG
>JAJZDM010000049.1 GCA_021806005.1 Acidobacteriota bacterium
CCCGCTCCATCGCCGGGGTTCCGATCCATCCTATCGGCCGCATGGTCCCGGCGCGGAAGGATCGCCCGCAGATGACACTCTGCATGGGCGAAGATCGCTTTGAGCTGCAACCGCATGGCTGGGAGCACCTGCGATGAGTTCACCTCGGAACCCAGCGCCGGACTCGCACCCAGACTCGCATCCAGGCTCTGCGCCAGACTCGCATCCAGACTCGCTCCCGGAGACTCTGCCAGGCTCGCTCCCAGATCCCGTCGCCGACCCGCCTACGCCTCCCCGGGACCAGGCCTTTGCCCAAAGCTGGAAGGCGCGCATCCTCGCCACGCCGCCCCTGATCCTGCCCGCGCGCCAGTACGTCTATCCGCGCCCGGTTCCCGGAGAAGAGGATGCCTTGGGCCGCGGAGCCCTGCTGCTGGAGGTCACGCCGCTGCAAACCGAACCGCCCCACCCTGGCAGCTTCCTGGCCACCTGCGCCCTGGGCTTCCAGAACCCTGCGCTACCCAGCGGCATCTTCGCCTGCCCTCGCCCGGAGGATCTGCTGGCCCTTGCCGGAGGCTACGCCTACCTCATCGACACCCACGCGCCGGAGCGCTGCCTGCATCTTCCGCTGCGTCCGGTAACGCAACTGATCGCCGCACCCGCCGACGGCCTGCTTCTGCTCTCCGGCTTTCATCACGTCCTGGCGCTGGACGCGGGCGGCGTCCGCTGGCAGAGCGCGCGGCTGAGCTGGGAGGGTGTAACCATGACCGCGGTACGCGACGGAGCTCTGCACGGCCTGGGCTGGAACCTGCACACCGACCACGAGGTCCCCTTTCGCATCGACCTGCTCACCGGAGCGCACCAGGGCGGAGGCTTTCCCGGCTGACCCGTTCGCTGCCGCCGCCGGCCTCTCTGAGAACACCAGTTCCCCGCCATCCCGCCTCCGCAGCAATGGACGTCCGAGTTCGTGCCTATCCGCATCAGAAGATCCGGCCAGGCCTCCCCATTTTCAGCATCAGGAACCGCCCCTCTCACCCTCTGCAGTGAACTCCGGTTCTCACCGACCGCAGCGGGTGCCCAACATCTCGGTTTTTTCAGAGATGTAGGTTCGCAGGATGCCGACCTGACCACACACGCCGGTGCCCTTTGGCTCCACTCCAGCGCAACCGGAGACATCAACCTCACCGGAGCCAACCGCGCCAGAGCACGGTTTCACCGGCTGGCCGCATCGCTCCCCGGCAGCCGAACCCGATAAAAGCTGAGCAAATCGTCTCCCTGCTCCAGCACGCGCACCCGATGCAGCCATGGATAGCTCTCCGCCGCCGAGCGTTCGTTTCATGCCGGGTCAGTAAGAACCGCGCGTACTTCCCATTCATCCGTATCAGACCGATTGGCGGCCGTAAACGGGAGCGGATGAGTGCATTGCCCTGAAGGCGTCAACCGAGATCGTCCAGGCAGAACGGCTCAATAGAACCGGCTTCTGGATACAGCTCCGAGTCGGGTGAGTTCTGCAATCGGGAGTGCTTCGTGCCTTGGACCGCGCGACTGAGCAGGGCCTCAATGTGAAGCTCACCTGGGGAAAGCACGCGCACAAGCCTCAAGGATGCGCAGTCCATCCTGTTGCGAACCGGTGTCGAATTGCTCGCCGTCGTGATCCACTGCATTGCTCACCATCGCGACACAAACCACATCCACGTCTCTCGCCTTTCCAAAAGCGAATAACGAGGCAGTCTGCATCTCGACGGCGAGAACGCCCTCCGCCGCCCATTGCTCCAACTGAATCTGCGTCTCACGATAGGGTGCGTCTGTAGTCCAGACTTTGCCTTGGACAACGGGCCATCCGGTCGCAGCCAACTCCTGACTTATCCGATCAACGGCGGCTGGTGCGGGGCAATCTACTTCCTTGCCAGGCCGTAGATAATGCAACGAGGTGCCTTCGTCCCGAATGGCCTCTGTTGCGACCACCAGGCTGGGCAACGGCAATGTGGGTGAGACCCGGCCAGCGGATGTCAGCCCAACGATCAGCTGCGCGCCAGCCTCAGCCAGTTGTTCTGCAACGAGCACCGCGTAGGGTCCGCCAATGGTTCGGGGGATGATTCCTACCCTCATGCCTTCAAGTTCGGCTGCAAACATCGTTGTGTGGAAGCATGGCCACGATGAATAGGGCTTGGCAAGTCCTTGCGCGATCAGCCAGTCGGTCAGATCGCCATCAAATTCGAGGAAGCACAGCGCGGGAATTGCTCCCTCGGGAATCTTCCTTGCGCGGCGGACGCTATCGATCAGGTTGGCAGGCGTAAACACGCTCGGCTGATCGGTCGGGTGGTTCAGCAGCGGCAACTTGTCCATTCGATTCTTTCTCACTTGACAAGTATAGTCGAAATAATCAAGTATTCTATTGACTAGTCATGAGTACAGCTAAACCTCTCTACGAGCAACTGGCGCGGCTTGGCAAAGCGGTCGCCAGTCCAGCCCGGCTTGAACTGCTCGATCTGCTGTGCCAGGGCCCGAGAACAGTCGAGAGCCTCGCGCAAGAGGCAGGCCTGAGCATTGCGAATACCTCGCAGCACCTGCGGGTTCTGCATGGCGCCCGGCTCGTCGAGGGGGAAAAGTCGGGCCTCTTCGTCACCTATCGGCTGGCTGATCCCTCCGTATGCAGCTTTTTCCAAACGCTGAGAGCGTTGGGAGAGCAAAGGCTTGCCGAGGTGGATGCGATTCTTCGTCAGTTCAGGGAGGCTCCGGAGACCCTCGAACCTGTCGAGAAGGATGCATTGCTCGACCGCATTCAGAAGGGAGAGGTCATTCTTCTGGACGTGCGTCCTGCTGAAGAATACCGCGCAGCTCACTTGCCCTTTGCCGTCTCTGCGCCGCTTAAAGACCTCGACTCGCTTCTCGCAACACTGCGCAGGCGTAAACCGATTGTGGCCTATTGCCGGGGCCCGTACTGCGTCCTTGCCAAGGAAGCCGTAAGACTTCTGCGCGCCAGGGGATTCCGTGCCGTTCGTCTGGAAGATGGCGTGCCTGAGTGGCGTGCCCAGGGACTGCCGGTAGTCGTGGGGGAGGGCTCCAAATGAGCAATAGCCGCAAGCAGATCGCCGTCGTTGGAGGCTCCTTTGGGGGCATCAACGCCGCTTATGAACTGCACCGCAGATTCGGCCAGAAAGCAGAAATCGTAGTCGTTTCCAAGGATCGCGATTTCACCTTTCACCCGTCGCTTCCTTGGGTCATCCTCGGCTGGCGCGATCCCCGTGCAGTGCAAATACCTATTGAAGCGCCGCTGCAGCGAAAAGGAATCCGTTTCGTGCATGGCGAAGTAGAACGCCTCGATCCCAACCAGTGCGAAATTGCGACGAACTCCGAGACCTTCCATTACGATGCAGCACTCATCGCCAGCGGCGCTGAACTCGATTACGCAGCCATCCCTGGCCTTGGACCACACTCGGGCCACACACACTCAACTTTCACGGTCGAAGAGGCGGTCCGAGCCAGAGATGCTTTAGCGCGAGTCATGGCCCAGGAAAGCGGCCGCATCGTCGTTGGCGCGGCGCCCGGCGCAAGCTGCATCGGCCCGGCATACGAACTGGTCATGATGATCGACACCGCTCTGAAGCGGTTGAAGAAGCGTCATCGGTTTTCGCTCACCTTCCTCACGCCGGAGCCCTTCATCGGCCATTTCGGAGTCGGTGGTATTGGAGCTTCGCCGCGCATGGTGCAGGACGAGTTTGCAGAACGGTCGATCGATACGGTGATCAATGCGCAGATTGTCGAAGCTCAGCCCGATCGAGTTGTTCTGCATGACGGGAGCGAATACCTATACGACTTCTCGCTGGTAATCCCTGCCTTTCGCGGGGCAGCGTTTGTGCGCTCCGTCGCGGGCCTGGCAAATCCGAAAGGCTTTGTAACGGTGAACCGGCAGATGGCGAGCGAGAACTTTCCGAATATCTTCGCAGCAGGAGTTGCCATCGCCATCCCGCCCCCACGGCCAACTCCCGTCCCCGTTGCCGTACCCAAGACCGGGCACATGACGGAACTCATGGCCCGAGCCGCTGCACGCAACCTCGCGGCGGAGTTTCAAGGTGGAAGCAAGGTAGACGGCCTGACGATACCTTCCTCCTGCATTGCAGACGCGGGCGACACCTCATTCTATCTTGCCGCCGATCCTTTCTTGCCGCCCCGGAATCGCGTGATCACCAAGAAGGGCAAATGGGCAAGGTATCTGAAGCTGATGTTCGAGAAGTACTATCTGGCACAAATCCGCTACGACTTGCCGCCTCTGGATTTTGGTTGGTGAACAAGCACCAAAGGAACAAAAGGGAAAGTGGAATGAATTATCTCGTCGTTTTGAATGATGCGCCTTACGGTTCGGAACGCAGCTACAACGGTCTCCGTCTCGCCGCTTCGCTGGCCAAACAGGAAGGAGCAACGGTGACGGTATTCCTGATCGGCGATGCGGCAAGCTGCGCAATCAGTGGCCAAACCACGCCAAATGGGTACTACAATATCGAGCGCATGATCAAGGCTCTCGTGGCCAAGGGTTCGCAGATTGGCATCTGCGGCACCTGCATGGATGCCCGCGGAATACGACCGGAAATGGTCGCTGAGGGAACCAGGCGAGGCACAATGGACGAACTCACGCAATGGACCATGCAAGCAGACAAGGTTCTTGTGTTTTGAAGCTTCCGAGTGCTTCCGCGGCGATGCCGCATTCCTGACCATTTGCGCGGACAAGGTATGACACCTATGGGCGATACTCCAAGTAGGATTTATCTCGATTACAATGCCAGTACGCCGATTGCGCCTGAAGTGCGCGCGGCAATGGCCCGTAAGTTTGAAGAGCCTTACGGGAATCCTTCGAGCAGCCATTGGGCGGGCAGGCCGGCAAAGGAGGCAATCGAAAATGCGCGTGCCCAGGTCGCACGATTGCTGGGCAGCAAACCGAGTGAGGTCGTTTTTACAAGCGGCGGCAGTGAAGCCAACAACCACGCGCTCAAAGGCGTGTTCTACACTGCAAACCGGCGTGACGCACACATCGTCACGACGCAGATCGAACATCCCGCCGTGATCAATCCGTGCCGGTTCCTGGAGAAACTGGGCGCGCACGTCACCTACCTGCCGGTCGATGGCTTTGGGCGCGTCGATCCCGACGATGTCCGGCGGGCGTTGCGGCCTGAAACCGTTCTGGTTTCGGTGATGCATGCAAACAACGAAGTGGGCACCATTCAACCGATTGCGGAGATTGCGCAGTTCGTGCGCAGCACGGGAATTTTGCTGCACACCGACGCCGCCCAGTCCGGTGGTAAGATCGCCTGCAACGTTGCAGAGCTGGGGGCCGATCTGCTCTCCGTAGCCGGCCACAAGCTGTATGCCCCCAAGGGCGTCGGTGCGCTTTACATTCGTGAAGGTGTTTCCCTTGAACCTCTCATCCACGGCGCGGGCCACGAGAACGGCCGGCGAGCCGGAACCGAGAATGTGCTGCTGAACACGGCCCTGGGCATCGCCTGCGACCTGGCAGCACAGTGGGTCGGGATGGAATCTGTCAGAATTCTGCGGGACTACTTTTGGGACCGTCTCCGCTCCAGGTTTGGTGACCGCGTCGTGTTGATCGGCCATCCCACTGAGCGCCTGCCCAACACGCTGAATGTTGGCTTCGTTGAGAAAGTCGGTGCGGAGATCCTCAGCCTGATGCCGGGGGTAGCCGCCTCGACTGGATCGGCCTGTCACTCCGGTTCGGTCGATATTTCACCTGTCCTGCGTGCCATGGACATTTCTGAGAAGATCGCCATGGGAGCAATTCGCTTCAGTCTTGGCCGCGGAACGACTCGCGAGGAGATCGAAACAGTGATGGAGGATCTATCGCGGGTTGTCGGAATATAACGCTGCGGCTCTGCGCAGGTAATCCCGCTGACTGCATAGACAATCCATTGGAAAACTGGAAGCGGCGGTCAAAGACAACAAGAGTCATATCCTCAAGAGCAGGTAAAAGCCGAGCAGTATCAGCGAACCACCTACGGTGGGATCGATCCACTTATTAAAGCGGCTGCAATCGAGCCGTTTCAGAAGTCCTCCAGCGGCTGTTCCTACCAGAACGAGCGGGAGGCCGTTGCCGATACCATACAGGAACAGCAGCAGCCCTCCATACAGAAAGCTCTGTCCGTATGCGGCGAACGAGAGTACAGAAGCGAGCACTGGCGTACCGCATGGACCGATGATGAGGGAAAGCAAGATACCAGTTCCAAACGCGCCGCCTATACCCGGCTGAAAGGCTCTGGGCGCCATCCGGGGAAGCCGAATCCATCCCAGGCGATACATCCCCATAACAATTGGCAAAGCGGCGATCGCGTACCGGAGAGGTATCGCCAGCACTGCCATCCTGCCAATGTAGGCGGCGAGCAAACCGAGCAGGGCAATGGAAATGGCGACTCCCAGCAAAAAAGCGAGGGCATTTCCAAGAGAACGCTTGATGGTTCCTTGTTGCGGAGTACAACAGCACGCGCCTGCCGCCGGGTACAGAGCAAGGCAACACGGATTCGCGCCAGCGATCACGCCGCCTGCAAGCGCGAGCGGGAGGGCCGCGATGTTTCCGCCAGAGAGTGCCTGGCTCAATGTTTCAGGAATGCCCATCTTCCCCTATTTCATCTGCTCCATCTGGTTGCGCACATCAGCCACCGTATCCGGTGCCTCACCTTCAAAACGCGAAACGACTTGCCCGTCCCGGTTGAGGACCAGCACGGTGGGGATGGTCAGGACGTGATAGCGCGTAAGCAGATCCGATTTACTGTCCGGACTGAGTTCCAGCACCGCAATGCCCCGAGCCTGTGCCGCTTGAACTGAATGGATGATCTCGGCGCAGGCGTCGCCGCCTGAACCAGCTTCGCGAAAATCAGCAACCAGAAGCACTCTGGGATGAGTCGCCGTGCTTTGCGGTTGATGAGCGCGGTTCACTCGGTACGCAATAATGCCGGCGGCAATCAGCGTTACGGCAATGAGTCCGTACACCCTGGTCTTCATTGGCAGGCCGCCTTCGCCGAATCGAGTGAGGAGCAAGAACTCGAAACAGGTTTTGGAGTGGAGGGGCACCCGCAAGAACTTCCAGAGCCGCAGGGAGGTGCGGTTGTAGGAAGAAGTTCTCCGGGAGCGGCATCCTGAACGAAGGGTGCACCGGTCAGAATGGCTTGTTCGGCGCGGGCCAACTCTCGCCCTAAATACGCGGCGTGGTCGAGCCGCGTGACCAGTTGGCGCTCGATTACCTCGCTGTAGAGCGCCCCGGTCGAAGTGCCTTCGAGCACACAGTTGAGCACGCCTTGGTTTGTGTAATGTTCCACCACAAGCCGCTTGCAGCGCATTTCCGGGTAGACCACAAAATACCCAGCCTTGTCGAGGGTCAGGCGTTTGGGTTCGGGTGCCTGTATACGCTCAATTTGAAACTCCTTAGTGGGGTACGGATACACGTCGGGTCTGCGGTTGGCACAAGATTGAATCTGCCCAATGATGACGCCTGCATCTTCCTCGCCCACCATCGAGATCATCTCTACCTGCTTCAGAAAGGCATCCACCTCTCCCCGGCTCACATTCTTGAGTACCGGCCGGCGACCACGTGCGCCGATAATTCTGCTCCGTTCGTCCAGTCCGTTTTGGAACAGGCTCTCAAGGCATTGTCCGGGCAGATGACCTACGGCCTGTTGCGTATCCTCACCACAGAGCAGCAAACAGCGAATATGCGGGTTTGCGAGTGTGTTTTTAATCACGCGTTCGATACCGAGGTTTTCCGTGTGCATGGTTCCGACGATAGCTAGACCTTCGGGCTTTCGTTCAACAAGAACCTTCACCAGCGGTTCACTATTGAGCGCACAGACAGCGACCGGAGCCCCATAGCGGACAACTGAATAATCGCCGGGCAACGGCGGCCAGCCTTGCCGTTCTTCTGGTTCCTCTGTCGGGCAAAGATCGAGGCCCGCCCCTGCTTCAGGAAATGCCTCGACAAAAGCATTGGCAGCAAGGGCCGGGTAACAGACGGGGCAGCCTAAACAGTCGTACTTCTTTGGCTCGAAGACGGTTTTCGCTTTCGCAAGAACGGAAGCCAGCTCCCCCCTCCCCACCTCTGTGCCGGTCAGCGCTTCCACCGTCTGTTGCAGGCATCCGCACTGGTGGCACTTGGCGGCGGCGATGGCTTCGTCGATTTGGGACGTGATGATGTGAAAAGCCGATGCAGCGAGGTCTTGCGCGTTCGTTCTCCCGTCCAACAGCGTACTGCTTGCGCGGCAAACCGTCTTCTGTTCACCGTCCTTCATGACGCGGCTTTCTCCACGCGATCAAATGCCCTGACCCGTGCATCCTCAGCCAAACACCATCCCTGATGCAGCAGAGCAAGAACACATGGATCCAGAATGGAATAGTGAATCAGAAGGCCGTCTCGCCTCGCCTCCACAATGCCGCGCGCGGCCAGTCGCTGCAGTTGGTTCGAGACGGCTTGGGGCTTCATTCCCAGTTCGTCTGCTATTTGGCCGACGCACAACTCACCCGCGCGGGCCAAGGCGTGAAGCATTCGCAAGCGCGTGGCATTCGCCAACAGCTTGAAGGTAGACTCAAGCCCTTGCGCCTGCCTAACCGACAGCAATGGCCTGGCAGTCAGACTTGGCTTAGGCGAGCACGGATGACGGACTTTGCTGTTCATGATGTAGATACTACAGTATTACACGGAATAATGTATCATCCGCGATTGAGCCTGTCAAATGCTCAATCCAGCATCAAATGATCTCTTGATTTCCGGAACGGATTAGGTCGGAGTTCTCTTTGGGAGCGTGTCGGCGAAACGGTTCACTGAATTGCCCAATCACACACTGCTTGCGCCAGATGACTCAGAGCCTTCGGATTCAAAAAACTTGAGCACCAGCGGCACAACCGCCATCGCGGGACCGCCGCCCATTGCAATGGCCACGCCGCACGCTCCGCACATCGCGCATGACATGGTTTGTCCCGGTCCAGTCCTTTGCCGGGGGGACGGCGATGCACTGCTTTCTTTGGTCGCTTTTTCTGGCGCTTCCATACCTGATTCTTCACAGGAAAACTGGTTCAATTCAGCCCTGCTTGAACTCTCCTGCGATGTTTCGTCAGCTATTCAACGTCTCGCTGCATGCCGGGTGCCCCACATCTCGGTTTTTTGAGATGTGGGTTTGCAGGATGCCTCCCCGGCAAACACGCCAGCGCTCCCAGCTCGACTCCAGCTCCACTCCAGCGCAACCGGAGCCGTCCACGTCACCGGAGCGCATCGCGCCACAGCATCGCTTTACCGGCTGACCGCGTCGCTCCCCGGCTGGCGAACCCGATAAAAACTCAACGCGGCATCACCCTGCTCCAGCAACCGCACCCGTTGCAGAGCCGCGTAGCTCTCCGCCGTCGGAAGTTTGCGCGAGTGCTCGGCCACCACCAGCGCCCCGGCGGAGAGGATCGCAGCGGACAGCTTCCCCGCCGCCGGCGCGGAGTCCTCCGCCTGCGCAGCCAGCGCCTGCAGCGTCTCTTCATAGGCCTCGGCCATCTCATAGGGAGGATCGAGGAACACAAAATCCACAGCCTTCCCCCGGGCCGCAAGCTCGCGCAGCAGCCGGGCCGAGCCCCGATCCTCCACCGCGAAGCCGCCGGCCACCTTGAGCTGAGCAAGGTTCGCCCGGATCGCCGCCAGCGCCGGCCGGGCATCCTCGGCAAACCAGACAAACTGAGCGCCCCGGCTGATGGCCTCAATCCCCACCGCGCCGGAGCCGGCGTAGAGATCGACGAACCGTGAACCCTCAACCGCCGGCCCCAGCCCGCCCATCTCCAGCACGTTGAACAGCGCCTCGCGCAGGCGGTCGCTGGTGGGCCGTGTCGTCATACCCCGCGGAGCCTGCAACGGCCGCGACCGGAACTCTCCCGCAATCACCCTCATCGTTCTGGTCTTCCCCCTGGCACTCTCTCTATCATCCGCCCTCCCGCCTCTGCGGGCTCGCTCCGAGCCGCGGCTCTTCTCTTGTCTACAATAGAGGCATGCTGCGGTCGTCGATCCCGTTAGGCAGGTTCATGGGTGTTGACCTGCGCGTCCATCTCTCTTTTCTGCTGTTACTGCTCATCTCAATGAGCTTCTCGCTGATCGACGATGGCGGCGTCGGGCGCGGCGTGGCGCTCTGGCTGGCGATGTGCTCGGCCGTGCTGGTCCGGGAGTTGACGCGCACGCTGGCCGCAGCCTACGCCGGCCTGCGCCTGCGCGCCCTGTTTCTTCTTCCCATCGGCGGCCTGATGGCCTTTACCGCCTCCGCGCAGGATCCCAAGCCGGAGTCCAGCCGCCGCCTGCTGATGTTCTCCGGCCCGTTGGCGAACTTTGGCCTGGGCCTTCTGATCCTGGGCACCAGCTACGCGCTGGAGCCGCACGTCTCCCTGCTCGCCCAGCCATGGATCTCCACCGGCCACATCCTGCGCAGCCTGGTGTGGATGCAGATGATTCTGGGCATGGTGAGCCTGCTGCCCATGCCGGTGCCCTCCTCCCGGGTCAGCAAGGCGGACGCTCCCGCCGATGGACCCACGGGCCAGACCGGCGCGCGATCCGGACCGGGCGGCCTTCTGCCCTTCCCCTCCTTTGGCCTGGGCACCGGCCTGGCCCTGGCGATGGTCGTCGCCGGCTTTGTGCTGATGAATCTCTGGCTCATCATCCTGGGCGGCTTCATGATGCTGGGCTCTCAGCTCTCCAGCGCCCACACCATCTCCAGCGCCGACGCGGACAACATCCTGGTTCGCGAGGTGATGCTCACCGAGTACACCGTACTCTCCGGCTCAGACACCCTGCAGACCGCCCTGGACAGCTCCATCCACAGCTCGCAGGATGTCTTCCCGGTGGTCCGTGGCGACCGCCTGGTGGGCTCGGTTGCGCGCCAGACCATGGCGGCGCGCCTCATCTCGCAGGGCGACAGCTACCTGCAGGGCATCATGACCCGCAGCCTGCAACTGGCCAGCCCCGGGGACAAGCTCTCGGAGGCGCTTCGCCGCGCCGCCGTACTGGGCGCAAGCGAGATCATCCCCGTGGTGGAGAACGGCGCCATGATCGGCATCCTTACCCCGCAGAGCCTCTCCCGCGCCGTACAGCAGATCAAGCTGATGCGCCCGGCCGCGGCCAGAGCCCGCTAAGGCAGTTTCGGTGTAGGTGTAGAGGGCGACTCGACTTCGATGGGCGTTTTCCCCCAAGGAAAACGCCACTGCAAGCCCGCTTCGGGATATCTATCAACACCGAAAATGCCATAGAGGTAGCTTCCCTGCGGGGGTAACGCGGAGCATCCACAAGGAAGCGAACACGCCCCCTCCGGGGCGTCCCGCAACAGCAACGATGCTCCCGGGGAAGGAGAGCGGCCGACGTGACCGAAGACACCCAATATCAGGAGCCGGACCCGGACCAGGTCCCCGCACCAGAGCCCGGGTCAGAGCGCCCTCCGATTCGACCCTCATCCTCGCCGCTGGCTCCCGGCCTCTACCTCGTGGCCACGCCCATCGGCAACCTGGAAGACATCACCCTGCGCGCCCTGCGCGTGCTGGGCGCGGTAGACCGCATCGCCTGCGAGGACACCCGCCAGACAGCCAGGCTCCTGGGCCACTTTGGCATCCGCACGCCTACGGTGAGCTACCACACCCACAACGAGGGCCAGCGCGCCCAGGAACTGATCGCGGAGCTCAAGGCCGGTGGCCGGGTCGCCGTGGTCTCTGACGCCGGCATCCCCGGCATCAGCGACCCCGGAGCCGTCCTCGCCGAACAGGCCATCCGGGCCGGCGTTCCGGTGTATCCCATCCCCGGGGCCAACGCCGCCCTCAGCGCGCTCATCGCCAGCGGCCTTCCTGCGGAAGCCTTCACCTTCCACGGCTTCCTGCCCTCGCGGCTGGGCCAGCGGCGAACCGCGCTGGAGGCCCTCCGCGCCGGCGCAGAGGCCGCGCCACCCGTAACCCACACCACCACTCACATCTTCTACGAAACCCCCCACCGCATCCTGGAGGCTCTGGAGGACATCGTCAGCATCCTTGGCCCGGAACGGCGCGTCGCGCTGGCCCGCGAGCTGACCAAGCTCCACGAAGAGTTCCTGCGCGGCAGCGCGGCGGAGATCCTCGCTGCTCTGCGCGCCCGCCCCTCGATCCGGGGAGAGATGGTTCTGCTCATCGCCGGCGATAGCGCCACAGCCAGGATGGCCGGCTCGGCTCACTCCGAGGGTGCGACCGCGCCGTCGCTGACCGTAGCCGAGGAGGTGGCCACGCTGATGCGCTCCGAGTCCCTCACCGAAAAGGAGGCGCTGAAGCGCGTGGCCAGGTCCCGGGGCATCGGCAAAAGTGAGGCCTACCGCGAGTTGCAGCGCGGGAGCGCGCAGAGACGATAGAGCCGCCGGACACAGAGCCTGGCTTGCGGGGTTTGGGGACGCAACCGCCGGCCTCCGTGCAGCCCGTGGGCCTGCGGAGACGGCCTCACAGCACTGGCCTCACAGAGCTGGGCACACAGAACTGGGCGCAGCCCTTCTTACTTGCCCCTCAACCGGTCATACTGGTAGCTGTCACTGGTGCTGCCCAACGCCTGGTTATAGAGCACAATCGCCCCCGCTGCTTCCTTCATCTGCTCGCGGAAGCTGTGCAGCGCATGCAACTGGTCGGCCGTAGCCGGAACCTCCAGCCTGCTGGTCTTGAAGAACTTCTGGTAGCCACGGTCCACCAGTCGCGCGATCTCCCCACCCAGCACCCATCCCGGGTTGGTCAGCAGCCGCACCGGAGCATCCTTCTCTGTACTCCGCGCAATCTCCGCGGCGCACCCGTCCCGGCTGATCCGGTAGGCCCCTCCGGTCCGGTTTGCACCCTCCGTGGCCGGCGAAACATCAAACTTTTCACCACCCAGCGTGGACAGAACATCGTCAAACGTCGGGATCGTCTTTATCTTTGCCATGGTCGTTCTCACCACTCTCTTCGCGCTGCCGCCGTACACTGCAATCCAGGGGCGGACCTTGCTTAACTCTCGCACATCTGCATACCGGGATTCAACGCGCACGGGCTCGGGGCAGGGCGCGTCCGGCCGCAGGGTATCAGAGCAAACGCTGAAGCAGGCGCCAAAGGATGACGCGCGGCACACAGGGATGAGGCACAGCCTCCGCCAGGGATCATGAACGTCAACCCTCCACCACCTCTCGGCATCAGCCTGCTCGAACGCATCGGGAACACGCCCTTGCTTCGCCTGGATCGGCTTACCGAAGCGCTGAACGCCCGGCGCCCGGGCAGCATCCAGTTGCTGGGCAAGGTTGAGTGGGTCAACCCCGGCGGCAGCATCAAGGACCGCGCCGCCTCGTCCATCGTCCGGGCCGCCATCCGCGAGGGCCAACTCACCCCGGGCCGGCGGGGCAGAGCCCTGCTGGACGCCACCAGTGGCAACACCGGCATCGCCTACGCCATGCTCGGCTCCGCGATGGGCTTCTCCGTGACGCTGTGCATGCCCTCCAACGTCTCGACGGAACGCAAGAACATCCTGGCCGCCTACGGGGCGAATATCGTCTGGACCGATCCGGCCGACGGCTCGGACGGGGCCATCCGCAGGGCGCGCCAACTCGCCGAAGAGCAGCCCCAGCGCTACTTCTACGCCGACCAGTACGGCAACCGCAACAACTGGCTGGCCCACTACCACGGCACCGCCGAGGAGATCTGGCGCCAGACCCAGGGCCGCGTCACGCACTTCGTCGCCGGCCTGGGCACCTCCGGCACCTTTGTAGGCACCACCCGCCGCCTGCATGAATTGAACCCCGGCATCCAGTGCATCTCCATGCAGCCGGACTCGCCCTTCAACGGCTTCGAGGGGCTCAAGCACATGGCCACGGCCATCGTCCCGCCGATCTACGATCCAACCCTGGCCGACCGCAGCGTGGAGATGCCCACCGAGCGCGCCTACAGCATGGCCAAACGCCTGGGCCGGATGCAGGGCCTGCTGGTGGGCGTCTCCGCTGCCGGGGCCGTCGCCGCCGCGCTGGATGTCGCCCAGGAAGAGGCTGACGCCGGCCGCAACGCGGTGATCGTCACCATCCTCTGCGACTCCGCCGACAAGTACCTGAGTGAGCGCTTCTGGACCGAGCACCACGAAGACCCGGAAGACAGCGCACAGGAGCTCCGAACCAGCGCAGCCGCGAACCTACCCGGGGAGGACCCGGAACCATGACCCTGAAGCTCTCCAACCCTCTCTACCGCGAGCTGCGCGCGCACGGCGAAGAGACCTACCCTCACGAGTGCTGTGGCATTCTGCTGGGCAGCGCGGACGGCAGCGAAATCACGGTCCAGCGCCTGCTGCGCGCCGGCAACACCCGCACCGACAGCGCCCACAACCGCTACAATATCGCACCCCAGGAGCTGATCTCCGCCCAGCGCGAGGCTCGCCAGGCCGGTCTGGAGATCGTCGGCTTCTACCACTCCCACCCGGATCACCCCGCCCAGTGGTCTGCGACGGACTTTGCCGAGGCTCACTGGCTGGGCTGCGCCTATGTCATCACTGCGGTCGAGCAGGGGCGGGCCACCGTGACCAACAGCTTCCTGCTGGCCGGGACCCGAGAGGAAGACAAGTCCTTCCGCCCGCAATCCATCGTGTTACCGTCTTCTGCCCCTCACCTTGACTCTGATTAGGGAGATACGTCATGTACAAGAAGATCGCCATCGCATACGACGAATCCAGCTCCTCCGAACACGCGCTGGCCACGGCCATCTCCCTGGCCGCCACCCTGGGCGCCAGCCTGCGCATCATCACCGTCGTTGAGCCGCTGCCGCTCTACGTGAATATGACCCTGGCCGTCGATCCGGACCTGCCCCAGCAGCTCCTGAACGAACGCCGCGAGCGTTTTGAACTGGCCCTGAAACTGGCCTTGAAGCACGCCGCCGACGCCGGCGTAACCGCCGATGCCGCCTTGATCGACGGCCGCGAGGTGGACGGCATCCTGGCCGAGGTGAGCGCCTCCCACGCCGACCTGCTGGTAGTTGGCTTGCACCAGCACCTCGGCTTTGGAGAGATGGGCAGCACCACGCACCGCATCGCCATGCGCGCCACCTGCCCCGTCCTCGGCGTCCCATAAGCCCGCGCGCGCAGCGAATCAACCGCCGCAGCCACTCTCTGGAGCGGGCAGCGGCAAAATATAGCCGATTCTTCTCTCCCCTGAGGTCATCATGAACATCCACATTCCGACGCCGCTGCGAGCCTACACCGACAAACAGGAGACCGTCTCCATACCAGGAGCCACTGTAGCGGAGGGCCTGGCCGCGCTGGTGGCCGCGCATCCGGCCCTGCAGCAGCATCTCTTCACCAGCGAAGGCAAACTGCGGTCCTTTGTAAACGTCTATCTGAACGACGATGACGTGCGCTGGCTGCCGGCCGGGCAGGCTACCGCCGTGAGTCCTGGCGATGAACTCAGCATCATCCCGTCCATCGCCGGCGGCTGCAGCAAAGAGCCTTCAATCTGAACTCACCGGCGGCTCTTCAGTGCAGGGATCCGCTCATGGATACACTGTTTACAGCTCTGCCGGGCGATCGAGCAGCGTCTCTGCTGCGGCGCGGCGCATCCGATCTTCGGTGAAGATCTCCAAAGGAAGATACAAGAATGTCAGCTACTGTTGAACAGCCCGAACTCCCCAAGCTGAGCAATGAAGAGGTCGCTCGTTACTCGCGCCATCTGATCCTGCCGGAAGTGGGCATGGAGGGCCAGAAGAAGCTGAAGGCTGCGCGTGTCCTCTGCGTAGGCACCGGCGGACTGGGCGCGCCCCTGGCCCTCTACCTCACGGCCGCCGGGGTTGGAACCATCGGTCTGGTGGACTTCGACGTGGTGGAAGAGAGCAACCTGCAGCGCCAGGTGATTCACTCTCAGGCCACCGTCGGCAGGCTCAAGGTGGACTCCGCCGAGCTGACGCTGAAGGGGCTGAACAGGAACACCAACATCATCAAGCACAACACGATGCTCACCAGCGCCAACGCGCTGGAGATCTTCAAGGACTACGACGTCATCGCCGACGGCACGGACAACTTCCAGACCCGCTATCTGGTGAACGATGCCTGCGTGCTTACCGGCAAGCCCAACGCCTACGGAAGCATCTTCCGCTTTGAAGGCCAGGCCTCCGTATTCGCCACCGAGGACGGCCCCTGCTACCGCTGCCTGTACCCCGAACCTCCACCCCCCGGCCTGGTCCCCTCCTGCGCGGAGGGCGGCGTGCTGGGCATCCTTCCCGGCCTGGTGGGGGTCATCCAGGCCACCGAGGTCATCAAGCTGATCCTCGGCATCGGCGAGCCGCTCATCGGGCGTCTGCTGCTGGTGGATGCGCTGGGGATGAGCTTCCGCACCATGAAGCTGCGCAAGAACCCGGAGTGCCCTGTCTGCGGCACCCGTCAGATCACCGAGTTGATCGACTACGACCAGTTCTGCGGCGTTCCCAAACCCACCGGAACCGGTCCGCTGGAGGCAACCTCCCCTGGCCCGGCCGCCGATCTTCCCATCGTGGATGGCATTCCGCAGATCTCCGTGGAGCAGTTGAAGGCCCGCATGGACGCCGGCTCGGCTCCCTTCATCCTGGACGTCCGCGAGCCCCACGAGTACGCCATTGTGGACATTGGAGCTCCGCTGATCCCGGTTGGGGAGCTGACCCGGAACCTGCATCGTCTAACCTTCCCCAAAACCACCGAGATCGTGGTGCACTGCAAGTCAGGAGCCCGATCGCAGCGCGCGGCCCTGATCCTCAAGGAGAACGGCTTCACCAACGTCTCCAACCTGGCCGGCGGCATCCTTGCCTGGGCCGACCGCATCAACAAGAACCTGCCCAAGTACTGAACTCTCCGCATCAAGCTGACCGTCGGCGCCCCCGCATCCCGAGAGCGCCGACGGCGCACGGGGCGCCTTAATCCTTCTCCGGATCCTCGCTGACCAGCATCTGCAGGCACAGTGGCGGCTGCACCATAAAGGGCATCGCCGCCATCTCCGCCGCCGCGCGCTTCACCGTGGAGCCCAGGCAGGGTTCGGTGGTAATCACAAACGGCAGGCGCTCCGCCGGGTAGCCACGGTGCTGCAGCACAGAGTCGATGTTGACCCCGTGCCGCGCCAGCGCCCCGGCGATCGCCGCCACAATCCCCGGCTCATCGGCCACCACAAAGCGCAGGTAATGCGGCGCCACGGTATCGCTCCTCACCTTCATCCGGCGGGCCGGCAGCCGCACCTGCGCGCTGTTCTCTGCAATCGCCCGCACGTCGCTCAGCACCGCCACAGCCGTGGGGTGCCCGCCCGCACCGTGCCCGCTGAAGACCACATCGCCGCCAAAACGACCGCTGGTCACCACCATGTTCTGGGTGCCGTGCGACCATGCGATCGGCGAGCTCTTCGGCACCAGCATCGGCCCCACGCTGGCGCTCACCAGGCCGTCCAGCAGCTCTGCCCGGCTCACCTGGCGCAGCGTACACCCCAGCTCTCTGGCATAGGCAAAATCCACCGCAGAGATCGAGCCGATCGTCTCCGCCGGAATCTGCTCCGGGTCGATCTCCGCATGCAGCGCCAGCCGGGCCAGGATGCAGAGCTTGGCCCGGGCATCGAAGCCGTCCACATCCGCGGAAGGGTCGGCCTCCGCGTATCCAGCCGCCTGCGCCCGGCCCAGCACCTCACCGTACTCCGCTCCGCCCTCCATCGAACTCAGGATGAAGTTGCAGGTGCCGTTCACGATCCCGCTGATCCGGGTCAGGCTGTCGCCGCAGAGCCCCTGGGCCACGCCGGGAATCACCGGCACCCCGCCCGCCACGGCTGCGCCGTACAACAGTTGCACTCCCTTCTCGGCAGCCAGGGCAAACAGCTCCGCGCCCCGGTAGGCGATCAGTTGCTTGTTCGCCGTCACCACGTGCCGGCCCGCGTTCATCGCGGTCCGCAGCCAGCTCTCCACCGGATCCAGGCCGCCCAGCAACTCCACCACCACATCCACATCCTCAGCCTGCAGCACATCCTCCACGCGCTCGGTCCACACCGCGTCCCCGGGGACAAACTGCGCCCGCGCGTGGCTCCGCTTGCGCTCCACGCCGCGATTGAAGATGCGGGTGATCCTCACCCCGGACCCCTCTTGCGCCGCAAGCACCTCCGCAAACGAACTCCCCACCGTTCCAAAACCGAGCAGACCAACTCTCAATGTGTATCCCTCCAAGGGCCGATCCCTTGCATCTGTCTAGTACAACATCTTCTGCAGCGCTTTGCGCAAAGACCCCAACCTGCAGCGCCCCGAACGGGCGCCCCAAAGCCTGCTCTGCGCCAGACAGCGCATCTCCGGCCACTGCCTGCTAGTACCGCACCTTGCCGGGCGTCTCCTGCCAGGCCGCAAAGCTGGCCTGCGCCTCCCCGGCCAGCATCTGCGCCATCGGCAGGCTGCGCTCGGAGATCGGTCTGCTGATCTGCTGATACAGAAACTCATCATCAAACCCCGCCCGGGCGGCATCCGCGGCCGTATTGCCATAGAAGACGGCGCGGCAGCGCGCCCAGTAGATGGCGGCCAGGCACATCGGGCAGGGCTCGCAACTGGTGTAGACATCGCAACCCTCCAGAAGGAAGGTACCCAGGCGCTGGCAAGCGGAACGAATCGCCATCACCTCGGCGTGCGCGGTCGGATCGTTGCTCGCAGTCACCCGATTGACTCCGGTGGCAATCACCCGGCCATCCTTGACCACCACGGCCCCAAACGGACCTCCCCGGCCGCCCGTAACGTTTTCCGTTGCCAGCGCAATGGCCTGCCGCATGAACTCGGCATGGCCCTGGAACCGGGAATCGTCTTCCACCTCGGTATGAATCTGCATCCTGCCTCCAGCGAGCCCGTCGCATCGCAGGCAGAGACCCGCCCTGCAACACAGACTGTCCGCTCCACCTCTCCTCTCCATTTTGCGCGAAACAGCATCAGGGTGCACGCTCGCCGCCGCACGCCAACACGGGTCCCGCGCCTGCGCCGCCGAATCTTCTCTGCCAGGCTCTCCCCTGCCCCGCGCAACGCCAGAAGCAGACGTAGAATGGTCTGTCATGAATCAAGCTTCCTCAGCGTCGGAGTCCCTGGCTACGCGAGCCGCCACCGTCATCGATCGCTGCCGCGAACTGGCCGGCATCACCGACATGCCGGGCGAGACAACCCGCCTCTTCCTCTCACCAGCCACGCGCGACGCCCAGACCCTGGTCGGATGGTGGATGCGTCAGGCCGGCCTCATCGCGCACACCGATGACGTCGGCAACCTGCGCGCCACGCGCCGCTGCCCCCACGACGACGCGCCCACCCTGGTGCTCTTCTCGCACCTCGATACAGTGCCCAACGCTGGCGCCTTCGACGGTCCGCTGGGCGTCCTTCTGGCCATCGCGGCTATCGAGCAACTGGGCTCAACCCCTCTGCCCTTCCACATCGAGGTCATCGCCTTCTCTGAAGAAGAGGGCGTGCGCTTCGGCTTTCCCTTTCTCTCTTCTCTGGCCGCCACCGGCCAGCTCACCGCAGAGCATCTGGCCCGCACCGATGGCAATGGCATCCCGGTCGCCGAGGCCATACGCTCCTTTGGCCTCGACCCCGACCGCATCCCCATCACCTGCCCGCTGGCGCCCGGCACCTTCGCCGCCATCGAGGCCCATATCGAACAGGGCCCGTTGCTGGACAAGAGCGACTCCGCCCTGGCCGTCGTGGAGTCCATCGTGGGCATCTCGCGCATGGATCTTACCTTCCAGGGCCAGGCCAACCACGCAGGAACCACGCCGATGTCCCTGCGCAGCGACGCCATGGCCGCCGCCGCGCAGTGGATCGTCGAGGTGGAGCACTATGCAGCCAACTACACCCAACTGGTGGCCACGGTCGGCCGGGTCCACACGCTCTCCGGGGCCAGTAACGTCATTCCTGGAACAGTCCAGGCGACACTGGACGTGCGCCATCCCAAGGATGAATCGCGTCACGCCGCCGTCGCCCACCTGCTCACCAAGGCGGAGACCGCCGGCGCGCTGCGCGGCGTACGGGTTCACGCCACGGTGCAGTCCGAGCAGCGCGCCGTGCCCATGGACCGCGACCTCACCCTGAAGCTCCACCGCGCCGCCGAGCGCGCCGGCTACGACGCTCAGCCCATCTTCTCCGGAGCCGGACACGATGCGATGATCCTGGCCGCCGCCGTACCCACCGCCATGCTCTTCCTGCGCTCCCCGGGAGGACTCTCCCATCACCCTCAGGAGGAGGTCCTCTGCCAGGACGTGGAGGCCGCGCTGGCCACGCTGCTCAACCTGCTTCTTCACCTCCATCCGCACCGCAAGCTATAGCCGCCCCTGACACCTTTCACTGACGAATAGCGCACCGCGGGGTCCTCCCACCCGGTGAGACGTAGCCCTCCGGTCGCGATGCGGCTACACTACTCACAACCGCGGGAGAGAACCGGAGAGATGGAAGAGCCCGCAGGTTCATCGCCCCTTCCACCCTTGATTCCAGCTCTTCGATCCTCGGCACCACCAACCACACTCGACACACGCGTTATCATTGACAGCCTTATGATTCAGTCCATCAATCCGGCCAACGGCAAGCTCCTGCGCAGCTTTGATCCCCTTAGCCCTGATGCTCTCAACGCCAGGCTGGTCCTGGCCGCGAGCGCAGCCAGGACCTACCCTCGAGAGTCTCTCGATCAGCGGATCTTCTGGATGCGCCGTCTGGCGGCGATCGTGGATGCCGACAGTGAAGACCTTGCGGCCACCATGACCTCTGAGATGGGCAAGACCCTGGTCTCCGCCCGCGCCGAGGTGGCCAAGTGCGCCGCTGTGTGCCGCTACTACGCGGAGAATGCCAACCGCATCCTCACTCCGGAGCGCATCCCCACCGAACACCAGGAGAGCTACGTCCGCTACGATCCCCTGGGCGTGGTGCTGGCCGTGATGCCCTGGAACTTCCCCCTCTGGCAGGTCTTCCGCTTTCTGGCCCCAGCGCTGATGGCCGGCAATGTAGGCCTGCTCAAGCACGCCTCCAACGTCCCCCAGTGCGCCCTCGCTATTGAAGCCCTCGTCCGCCGCGCCGGCTTCCCTCGCGGCGTCTTCCAGACCCTGCTCATTGAGGCCCGCCAGGTGGAGACCCTGCTTGCGGACGACCGCGTCGCCGCCGTCACCGTTACCGGCTCCGAGGCCGCCGGCCGGGCCGTCGCCGCCCAGGCCGGCTGGCTGATCAAGAAGACCGTCCTCGAACTGGGCGGCTCGGATCCGTTTATCGTTCTTCCGTCCGCGGATCTGGACATTGCGATCCCCACCGCGGTAAAAGCACGCTGCATCAACAACGGCCAGAGTTGCATCGCCGCCAAACGCTTCATCGTGCATGAGAGCATCTATCCCGAGTTCGAAAGGCGCTTCGTCGCCGGCATGAAGGCGCTCACCGTCGGAGACCCCATGCTGGAGACCACGGACGTGGGTCCGCTGGCCACCCGGCAGATGATCGACGAGCTCCTCGATCAGGTCACCCGGGCCCGGGAGTCCGGCGGCCGCGTACTCGCGGGCGGTTCGCGCGCCAGCGTGGAGGACGGCCGTTTTGGCAACTACTTCGAACCCACGGTGATCGCCGGCATCATGCGCGATGCCCCCATCACCCAGGAGGAGATCTTCGGCCCGGTCGCCATGCTCTTCCGCGTCGGCTCCCTGGACGAGGCCATCGCACTGGCCAACGACACGCCCTTTGGTTTGGCCGCCAGCGTCTGGACCAACGACTCGGAGGAGCAGCGGCGGCTCACCATTCAGCTCCAGTGCGGAGCCGTCTTCGTCAACACTCCCGTGGCCAGCGACCCCCGCCTTCCCTTTGGAGGCGTCAAGCGCTCCGGGTACGGGCGCGAGCTCGCCACTGAGGGCATGCGCGAGTTTCTCAACGCCAAGACCGTCGTCATCGCCGCGCCGGAGCTGGAAACTCAAGCCTCGCTCTTCGACTCGCCCAAAGCGGAGGTTCGCTCTGGCAAGCCCAGCGAGTTCCAGCAGATCGCCGAGCAGTTGCGCAAGTTCGATCCGCGCCTGGAACCGGCTGCCACGCCGGCTGCGGAGTCCCGGAAGGACGCTGCCACACAGCCATCCCAATCGGCAGGCTCCGGATCCGAATCAGGGGAAGAGCCGGACAAGAACCCGCCACCCAGCCGTGGCTCGATCTTGGGACTGCGCTGAGACGCTGCGCGCCGCTTTATCCATTTTCCCTTGCCAGACTTTCTCTAACGTCCGCTCTCCGGCTCCGCCCACTGCGCGGCAAGCGCGGCGCGGACCATCAGCGCGGCGCTTCGGCTCTGCCGGGCCTGCGGAGAGAGCCATCGGTCGCTCAGGTCCAGCGGACCCTGGCGAGCCTCCCGAACCGCTGCGGCAAGCTCCTCTTTCACCCCCTGCACCGCCGCCGCCGAAGGATTCTCCGGCTCCTCCACCTGCAGCAGCCTGTGCAGCAGTCCGAGCTTCGCATACTCTCCAATATCGTAGGAGAGCGGCGCGATGCTGCGGCTGGCGCGCTCCAGGCTCTCGACAGAGGTGTGCATGATCCTCGCCGCAGCCTGCGGATGCATCGCGTGGATCATCACCCCGGCATCGTCCAGCGCCAACACCCGGTTGGCCAGCAGACCGTGGCTGACAAAGCCGCCGGAGAGCGCATGGCCCACCACCAGCGCAATCACCGGGTGCGCTGAAACTCTCGCCTCGTCATAAGCATCCACCGCGCAGGCCGCCGCAAGATGGATGGCGGCCATCTCTTCCCTCCGTCCATAGGCCTGGCTCTTCACATCCACGATGGCCACAATGGGCCGCTTGATCCCGTCCCGATCCTCTGCAACCGCCTCACGCACGCGCGCCGCCAGCGCATAGGCCTCCTCCAGCCCCACCTGTCCGTCGCGCGCGCAGGGATACCGGCCCTGCGGATCACGCACCACACACAGAAAGCGAGCCTTCTCCCCTCCCAGCGGCGCATCGGCCGTCAGCACGGAGGCAGGGTCGCCCCGCAGCGGGGCCGCATGGCCGGTGAGGGCGCGGAACCAGACGGGTCCGCGCGTGCCCGCGTACTCGCTCATGCGCTCTCCTCTCCGCCGGCAGCCTCGTTCCACAGCACCCGCAGCGCCGCGGGCTCCCACAGGCGCAGCCCATCCAGCGCGGCGAGGCGGCCGCGATAAGCAGTGACCTGAGAACTTCTGTGCACCCTGGGAAGGCCGCTTGCCAGCAGCCTCCGGACGGCTCCGGCAACCTGCTCGGTATCGTCTTCCACCAGAGCGTCGGCAAGGCCCATCGCATGGCGCTGCTCCCCGCCAAAGATCGCCTGGATCAGGGACCGGTCGCTTGCATCCAGTTCCTCGACCCCGGACTCCTGCTCGATCACCCTGGGGCCACTCAAACCCAGGCGCGCCTGGCGGGTGAGCACCAGATAGCTGGAGAGCGCGGCGGCCAGCGACATCCCCCCAAAGCAGCCGGTTGGTCCTGCGACTACGGAGATCACCGGAGCGTGCCGGCGCAGCGCCAGCATGGAAGCGAGGATCTCCGCCACCGCCTCCATGCCCAGATTGGCCTCGCTCAGCCGCGCTCCACCGCTCTCCAGCAGGAGCACGGCGCTGGTGGGAATACCTCGCTGGTTGTCGGCACACGCCAGGTCGAGCGCTGCGGTCATCTTCATGCCGGAGACCTCGCCGACGCTGCCGCCCAGGAAGGAGCCGTCCAGCGCCATCACCACGGCCGTCTGAGCGGCGATCCGCCCCTTCATCACCACGCAGCCGTCATCGGCCTGGGGCGTAATCCCCTGCCGGGCCAGCCATGGCGACCCCATCCCGCAGGACGGGCCGAGCAGTTCCCGGCAGCATCCCTCATCAAAGAGCGCCATGGCCCGCGCCCGGGCGTCGAGTTGCACGAAGCTCCGCCGATCCATGCGGCCCCTCTCTCCCCATTTCACCAGAGACCGGTCACTGCGCCAGTGACCGCCCGCACAGCGAGCGAGAGCCATAAGACCCCCAAAAAGCCAGAGCGCCCCCAAATCCAAGGGCGCCCCTGCCGTGAGTCAAAACCTCTTGCACCAGGAGTACCGCCGGGCTATTCCCAGCCTGGCCGTTCCCTTTTCTGAGAGAGCCGGAGGGCTCACCCCCCCGGCTCTCTGCTCGGCACTCCGCCTTAGAAGAAGAAGTTCGTCTGCAGCGTGATCCGCCGCAGCGCGCTCGAGGTGGTGTACGGGCCGCCGTCGATCTGGATCGACTGCCCGAAGTCCGAGGCGGACAGGACGCCGACCGGCGGAGCCAGATCTTCATTGTTGAAAAGGTTCTGCACCTGCACGCCGATAGCCAGGTTGTAGCGGCGTCCGGAGAGAGCCGCGCCCTCCGGTCCGCCGCCACCGTGGTGATGATGGCCGTGATCGCCAAACTGGCCCTGGTTATCGCTATCCGAGCCCTGCAACCTCGCCCCAAAGCCGAAGGTCTTGGTCAAACGGAAGTTGAACGTGAACTCCGAGGGACCGGAGCAGTCGTTGATGGGCGCCAGCGACGCGCCCGGGACGACACCTGGCTGAGCAAACGTTCCGCAGCCCGGGATGGTCTTGATCGTACTCCCGTTGGGCGCCACGCCACTCACCAGGTCCGGGCGATAGTTGAAGAAGGTATCGTCCAGGTTGTCCGCGCCGGTCGTCACGTTGTAGGGCTGCCCGGTCTGGAAGATCATGAACGGACTGAACTCAAAGGCGGCGGGCAGGGCGATGGAGCCGGCAAAGAACAGCCGGTCGCGCACATCAAACGTGGTCCGTCCATAGTCAGCGTGAATATTGCCCGGCGTGGACATATCCGCTCCGCCTCCCGAAGTATCGCCCTTGGCAAAGTTCAGCGCATCGTACCCGAACATCGAAATGCCCATGGGCATCTGCAGGTTGCCGTGCACAATCAACTCCTTCTGATGGAAGGCTCCCTCGGTGAAGTACTGATACTGCGCCGTGCTCAGGCTCGGGTTGGCAAAGTTATAGCCAATGTTCTGGGTCACCAGTTGATGCAGGCCCAGCGAGTGCAGAAAGTTGATCGAGATGGTGCCATCGTGCCCCAACTGCTGGTCCACTCCCACCACCGTCTCCACAATGTAGGGAGCCCGCATGTTGGATGCAGCCGTGTAGGTCGTCTGCGCCGTCGCCGTTGCGCCGCAGGCCGCCACAAGATCCGGCGCCGTGGGATTGCAGGCCGTAGTTGGGTTGTCCACCGTATACACGGTCTCGTTCTGGCCGTTCTCCTGCTCCAGCACCAGCACATTGGGCTGCTGGAATCGACTGTAGAAGTAACCGAATCCGGCCCGCAGAACAGTCTTCGGAGGTCCATTCTTTCCAAACACGCCGTAGTTCACGGCCAGCCGCGGTGCAAAGTCGTGGTGATCCGGAAGGTGGTTCTGCGTCTCATAGCGGAGCCCGGAGGTAATGTTCACGTTCTTCTTCACCGTCCACTGATCCTCCACGTACAGGCTCAGATCAGCGTCCGTGTCTCCGATCTTGTGGTTGTTGATCGTGGTGAAGGTGAACTGGCTGACGGTTCCCGAAAGATAGTCCGCAAGATCCGCATAGGTAAACGATCCGTTGGTGTTGTTCGCCGTATCCTCGGCCTCTCGCGTCGCCCTCAGGCGTCCGCCAAAGCGGATAAAGTGCTTCGCCCTCTGATACGAGTTGTAGCTCTGGAACTCAAAGTGGTCCTGGTGGTCGCTCAGGCTCTGCGCGCTGTAGCCGCCGGAGGTGAACAGACCCTCCAGGTTGACCGCAGGCAACGTGCTGATCGGCGTGGTGGTCAGATGCTGGCGTTGATACTCGAATCGCGTCTGGCTGATGGTGTTCGAGTTCCAGACCTCGGTATCGCTCAACTGCAGAATATTGCTCAGCGTGTTGGTGTTATAGCCGGCCTGCGGCAGGTCAAGGTTGCCGATACCCGCGCTGGTGGCCGTATTGTTCACATACTGGTACCGCGCCATCAACACGTTGTTCTTGCTCAGGGAAAGATCCAGCCGCGGGTTGATGTCCATGCGCGTCTGGGGATAGTACGTGGAGACCTGGTACCCCGTCTGCACGCAGGTGGCATCGCCGGGTGCGCAGACCGTGGTAGAACCCGCCGACGGCGCCGCAATCTGCGCGTTGGTGTACTCATCCTGCTGAATCTGTCGGTAGCTTCCGCCCAGGTTGTAGGACGCCCGCATGCTCAGCGGCCCGGTAAGGTTACCAAACGAAAAAATGCTGTGATAGGGCGGTTGATATCCCACCGCCAGCGGGTCTCCGGTGTCGAACTGCGAAGCGTTTCCATTCATCTGGAAGTTGCCGTGGAGTTCTTCCGTTCCCGGCTTGGTAACAATCTCGATGCGTCCGTATCCCAGTTGATCGAACTGGGCTGAAAACGGATTGCGATTGACGAAGATCTCCAAAATCGACGACTTGGGCGGCAACTGCCCACCGGTGAACCCATCCACATAGATCTGCCCGCCGTTCGGTCCGGCCGACGGCCCGGCCAGAGCCATCAACTGCTGCTGCAACTGATTCGGATCATCCGAGAGCGCATTCAGCGACTGGCCCGTGACCACAATCGAACTCGAGTTCGACTCCGGGCTCACGCTCAGGTGCATCCGGTCGTTGGCCTGCACCGTAACTACCTGCGCCTGCACGCCAACCTGCAGCTTGGCGTTGATCGTCATCTCCGCGGCGGAAAGATCGACTCCAGCGGCGGAGTAGGAGGCAAAACCCGGCATCGTGACCTGGATCGAGTAGCTCCCCGGCTTCACCGTTGTCTGATAGGTCCCATCCGTGCCGGACTTGACGATGACTGCCGCTCCACGCGCCGGCTTGAGCGTGATCGTCGCCCCCGGAATCAAAGCTCCATCGGGATCCGTGACCACGCCGTGCACCAGAACCCGGAAGGGAGCGGTCGCTGCCCCGGTCCCGCTCGGGGTACCGCTCTGGGTTCCGCTCTGGATCCCG
>JAJZDM010000050.1 GCA_021806005.1 Acidobacteriota bacterium
CCCTTTGTTCTCACCCGTGCCACCTACGCCGGGGGGCAGCGCTATGCCGCTACCTGGACGGGGGATAACCTCTCCACCTGGAACCATCTGCGCATGACCACCCCGCAGTTGCTCAACCTGGGCCTCAGCGGGTTCTCGCTCTCCGGCGCAGACGTCGGCGGCTTCGGCGGTTCCCCGTCTCCGGATCTGCTCACCAGATGGCTGATGCTGGCTGCCTTTCAGCCCATCGACCGCGACCACGCGGCCAAGGGTACACGGGGTCATGAACCATGGGTGGACGGCCCTGCGCAGGAGGCGATCCGGCGGCGCTACATCGAACAGCGCTACCTGTTGATGCCCTACCTCTATACCGCCGCGGAGGAGACCTCTCGCACCGGAATTCCCATCATCCGGCCATTGTTTCTTGAGTACCCGCACGCCACGGCGGATAACCATCCCCTGGACGACGATGCTCCCGGCGAGTTCTTCTTCGGTCCCTCCATTCTGGTGGCGGACTCTCCTCTTCCCGATGACATCGCTCCCTACGAGGTTCACCTTCCACCCGGCATATGGTACGACTACTGGACCGGAGCCCGCCTGGACCGGCGCCAGCCCCTGGGCAACCAGGATCAGGAGTTGCGCAGCCCCACCGCCCAGGCTGGCCCCAGCCTCGCTCCGCTCTTGGTTCGTCCGGGGCTGGGAGATCTTCCCATCTACGTCCGTGCCGGGGCGATCATTCCCCTGCAGCCGCTGGTACAGTCCACCGAGCAGAGGCCGGATGGGCCTCTCACCCTGCGCGTCTACGTTCCAACCGGCGCGCCCCCTGCTCCCGCCGCGACTGCCGTCTCGCCGGCCTCCAGCGGCTCGGGTGACGCTGGCGCCCCCTGCTCCGGAGATCTTTACAGCGACGACGGCGCCAGCTTTGACTTCCGCCACGGCGCCTACCTTCGCCTGCACCTCACCTGCAGCGTCACCCCAGACGGAGCCCTGACGGTTCACATCCCGGCGCCAGAGGGCAGCTTCCGGCCGTGGTGGACGCACTTCCGCATTGAGGCCGTCGGCTTGAACCCCAGGCAACACCAGGCCAGCTTCAGCGGCCACAGCACGGCGCTCGAACGCACGGCGCTGGGCTACGCGGTCACCGTACCAGACACGGGGAAGGCACAGGACATCCTCCTCCAGTAATCACGGCCAGGAGCATCTGGGCCAGGGCATCCTCTCCTCTGTGCCTCGGGATGCTCTGTGTCTCCGCTGCGCCGCCTTCAGCCTGGAGAAGCTGGCCGAAGCACAGCCCCAGAGATCGCCGCCGCTCAAAATGCGCGCGGCGAAGAGGCCGCAAAGCGTTTACTCTGGTGGAGGCGCACCTTCTCCCTCGACCGCAACGTCCTGCACAAAGGAGCTCTTTCTTGGCCGTTCCCATCCGCAACATCAGTTCTCCCGGCTACACGGATGACCTGCAGTTTAAGACCGATACCCGGGCGATGAGCATCACCACGGCGCTCTTCTTCATGGTCGGCTTTCTCACCTGTCTCAATGACCTTGTGACGCCCCACCTGAAGAGCATCTTTGCGCTCGACTATGCGGAGGCGATGCTGGTGCAGTTCAGCTTCTTCACCTCCTACTTCGTCTTCAGCTATCCGAGCGGCGCCATCGTGGAGAAGTTCGGCTACAAGAAGACCATGGTAATCGGCCTGCTGGTGATGGCGACGGGTGCTTCCGGGTTCATCCTCGCCGCCAAGCTCGCCGTCTTCGGCATCTTCCTGGCCGCCCTCATCGTACTGGCCGCCGGCATCACCGTGGTTCAGGTTTCCATCAACCCGTATGTCGCCGTAATCGGTCCTGCGGCCACGGCCTCCAGCCGCCTGAATCTGGCGCAGGGATTCAACTCCTTCGGCACCTTTATCGCGCCCGTTCTGGGCAGTCTGGTGATCCTCAGCGGCGCTGAGACGCTTTCGCCGGCAGCCATGAGCGCGCTCAGCGCGGCCAAACTCCAGGCCTACCGCGAAATTCAGGCCCACACCGTGGTGCTTCCCTACTTTGGCATCGCCCTGGTCCTGGTCCTGCTGGCCATCACACTGTCCAGCATCCATCTGCAACCACGCAGCGCCGCTGCGGAGCGCACCCAGGACTTCCGCCCTGGGGCCTTCGCCGAAGCTCTCAGCGAGCCGGACTCCATCTGGCGGCATCGCTGGCTCCTCTTCGGCGCCGCAGGCATCTTCACCTATGTTGGCGCCGAGGTTTCTATCGGCAGCCTCCTCGTCAATTACATGGGTCTGCGCAATATTGGAAACCTGGAGCCGTCCCATGCGGCCCGCTACTTGATGCTCTACTGGGGTGGCGCAATGTGCGGGCGGTTCATCGGCTCCGGCGTGCTCAAGCGCATTAAAACCGGCAAGGTCCTGGTCTTCAATGCAGTCATCGCCTTTCTGCTGGTCATTCTCGCTCTCGTCAGCCATGGCCACACCGCCATGTTCGCCCTCCTGTCTGTCGGCCTCTTCAACTCCGTCATGTTCCCGTCGATCTTCTCGCTGGGCATTCAGGGCCTTGGCTCCCTCACCAGCAAAGGCTCCAGCATCCTCATCGCAGCGGTGGTGGGCGGAGCTGTCATTCCGGAGACCACGGGCAAACTGGCCGACATCATCGGACTGCACCACGCCTTCATCCTGCCGGCACTCTGCTACGTCTACATCGCAGCCTTCGGTATCGCCAACATCGGCCGTCCAGAGGCCTCCGACGTCCTTCTCCCGGTAGAGCCGATATAGTCACCCTCCCGGTGGGCTGCATCTCGGAGCGGGCGGACCCTCGCCCGCTCCTGCTCACCCCGATATCCGACGAAGACTGGAACCGATTGCCAAGCTTTACAATCGAATCTGCATGTCTACCGAGAACGAACTCCGCGACACCGTGATTCTGGGATCTGGCTGCGCCGGCCTCACTGCAGCCATCTACGCCGCTCGATCCAACCTCAAACCCCTGGTTCTGGAGGGCCATGAACCGGGCGGACAGCTTGCCATCACCACCCTGGTGGAGAACTTTCCCGGCTGGCCTGAGGGCGTCCAGGGCCCCGAACTCATTGAGAATATGAAGAAGCAGGCGGTCCGCTTCGGCGCTGAGCTTCGCATGGCTCATCTTTCGAAGGCAGATCTCACCACGAGCCCCTTCCAACTGAAGATCGGGCATGAGACGATCCTCACGCGCACCCTCATCATCGCCTCTGGGGCCTCGGCCCGGTGGCTGGGGCTGCCCTCAGAGCAGGCGCTCATCGGCTTCGGCGTCAGCTCCTGCGCCACCTGCGACGGATTCTTCGCCAGCGGCAAGGAGATCGCCGTCATTGGCGGCGGCGACAGCGCCATGGAAGAGGCGCTCTTCCTCACCCGCTTCGCCTCCAAGGTAACCCTCATCAATCGCAGCGAACACTTCCGCGCCTCCAGGATCATGCTGGAGCGGGCCATCGCTCACCCCCAGATCGAGTTGCTTCACAACACGGTGGTCGAAGAGTGCCTGGGGGTTGAAGGCAAGGAACTCAGAGGCATCAAGCTCTTCAACAAGAAGACTGGCGAACACTCGATGCTGCCGGTCAGCTTCATGTTTCTGGGCATCGGTCATACACCCAACGCCCGCGCCTTCGAGGGGCAACTGGACCTTGATGCCGACGGTTACATCAAGACCCAGGAAAACGTCTTTGTCTCGATTCTGGGTAAGCGCATCCCGGGCGTCTACGCCTGCGGAGATGTCCAGGACCGCCGTTACCGTCAGGCGATCACTGCTGCCGGAACAGGCTGCATGGCTGCGCTCGAAGTCGAACGATTCCTGGAAGAGATGGGCAGGTAAAAGACAAAGCACGCAGAGGCGGTTAAAGTGCGAGAGCGGCGACCCCTGAGGGTCGCCGCTCTTTCTCTGCCTCCAGGCTTGGCCCTGCCCTCGGCACGTCTGAAGCGCACCTCGCTGGCATCAGTGGATATCAAACTGCTCCGGATGCAGGCTGGGATCGCTCTTCACCAGGATGGTCTTTCCAGACATCTCTTCCATCTCCTGCAGCCACTTCCCTCCGCCGCTCTTGAGCTGTTTGACGGTCTCGGGATTTACCCGCAGCATGATGTCCCCTTTATCGATCAGCTTGTGCATCTTCCGCATCTCGATGTAGATGTCATTGCAGACGGTCACCGGCGACTTCACCATGCCCGTGCCGGCGCAGACACTGCAGGTCGTGGAGAGTGTCCGCTCCAGGGACTGTTTCACCCGCTTACGCGTAATCGCCACCAGGCCAAAGTCGTTGAACTGCAGCACCTTGGAGGGCGCGCGATCCTTCTTCAGCTCCTCTTCCAGCGCCGCCATCACGCGATTGCGGTTCTTGCGCTCATCCATATCGATGAAGTCGATGATGATGATGCCGCCCAGGTCTCGCAGACGAATCTGGCGTACGATCTCCGGAATGGCGTCCAGGTTGGTCTTCACGATGGTATCTTCCAGACGAGCCGTCTTGCCGACGTACTTGCCGGTGTTGATGTCGATGGCCACCAGCGCTTCTGTCTGGTTGATGACGATCGATCCACCCGACTTGAGCCACACCTTGGAACGCAGCGCCGCGTTGATCTCCTCGGTGATCCCGAACTGCTCAAAAAGTGGCGTCTCCTTGGTATAGAGTTTGACGCGCCGGATCAGGCTGGGCTGGAACCGCTGCAGGAAGCGCAGCACGCGCTCATACTCGGTCTCCGTATCCACCCAGATGGCAGAGAAGTTGTCCGTCACCTGGTCGCGCAGGATCCTCTCGATCAGATTCAGATCGTGATAAATCAGCGCAGGACTCTTGGACGACTCCGAGCGAGCCTTGATATCGGCCCAGAGGTTCAGCAGGAAGCGCAGATCACTGCGCAACTCCTCTTCGCTGGCGCCGGCGGCAGCCGTGCGCACAATAAAGCCTCCGCTCGCATCCCCTCGCTCACTCAGCAGAATCTCCTTCAACCGCCTGCGTTCACTGTCACTCTCAATCTTCCGCGACACGCCGGTATGGTTCACCGTGGGCATGAAGACCAGAAACCTTCCGGGCAGCGCAATGTGGCTGGTAATGCGCGCTCCCTTCTTGGCAATCGGCTCTTTGGCGATCTGCACCAGAACCTCTTGTCCGGGCTTCAACAGATCACTGATGGCGGGAAGGTTGGTGGCTTGCATCGACGTTCTTCCGCCACGCTCGCGACCACCACCCACGCGCGGTGTCCCGCGACGATCCCGGCCGCCTCGATCGCGGCTGCCACGGCGTCCATCCCGGCGGCGTCTTCCACCCTCGCGGCCGCCCTCCGGCAGGCCTTCACCGGCGCCCTCGGAGCCATCCACATGGGGCGGATTCTCTTCTTCCGAGACCGTCCCCTCCACTCCGCCATTCTCGTCATAGCTCGACGTCTCGGCGAAGTCCTCCTCCTCCACCTCGCTGATCTCGCTGCCGGAGACTCCGCCTTCTTCGCTGTACTCATCTGCGCTGGACTCCAGTTCGTCTTCCTCGAAGTCGTCCAGGTCTTCAAAATCTTCGTCTTCGTCCTCGTCCAGATCCTTCGACTCATGTCCGGTGATATCGTCGATGGTCATATCGCGCAGCATGCTGCCGAGATCTGCGGCAGTTTCGATCGACTCTTCCTCAAGGTCGTCCTCGAGAGCGCCGGCCCGCAGAGAGCCCAGTTCGAAATCCTCCTCATCCAGCAACTCTTCCTCGAGTTGGCCGTCGCCCGGGGCAAAATCACGCTCCAGCGCAAGCGAAGAGGATGGAGAAGATTCAGCGACAGAGGCAAGCTCGGCATCTATCGCGGCAGCGGCTCCCTCTTGAGCTGCGTCTGCAGCCAAAGGAAGCGTCTCCTCCGCCACCTGCGCCTCGGCAGGCGCCGGCACAGCGCTCGCCGTCGGAATGGCGGCATCTTCCGCCGCTGCTGTAGACACAGGTTCCTCTGTGTCAGCGACGCTCCCGGTGTTCCGAAACTCGCGCGCTCCGGCTGGATCTACGCGGAACGACACGGCGGCGTTCTCCTCCGGCTCATACTCGAGAGTGGTCTCATGGAACTCCGGCTCCGGCAGCTCCTCGGCCTCTTGCAGTTCAACGTCATAGATCTCTGAGATGGCCTCTTCGAACTCCGCCTCATGGGCAGCGGCCGGATCCAGCCCCTCGACCGGCGACAGATCCGTCTGGCCGGCAAAGGGCGGCTCATACTCGCTCTCCGCCACATCATGGCCAGAGCTTACAGGCGGCAGCACCGCCTCCGCAGGGTCCATCTTGCTGGGCTCTGCGCGATACTCGAGGTCCGCCTCCTGCTGCCCACCGCGGGTCTGCCGCTCATCGCGATTACGCCGTTGATCGCGGGCTCGCCGCCGGTCCTGTCCGCGGCCGCCACGATCACCACGATCGTCTGCCCGAACATCTCCCTCCAGATCTCTCCGGCCGGATTCACGGGATTCCCGCTCCTCCCCGGGAATATCTCGCCCTTCACGTCGCCGAGATAGGCTCTCGCCGGGCAACACCAGGCCACCGTCCCATCCGGGCAGCGCCTCTATCTGTGTGGATGGCCGGGCCAGCGTCTGGCTGGCGGCCGTTCTCGAGGCCTGTGGATGGGAGCGCTCCGCACCACTCTCCTCCGCCTCTGCGCGGCGATACTTTGAAAGGGATTCGCCCGGCAGGATGAATGGCTCCGCCTGCGAGCCGCCTTGCGAGCTGGCGTAGACATCGACCATCTCATCCCCAGTGGAGGCCAGGTGCGCTCCACGAGGTGCAAACCGCTCACGCACAGCATCACGCCGCCCATGACGTCCCTCCCGGTCACGGCCCCCGCGAGCACGTCCGGCGTGGTCTCGTCCGGCCTCACGCGAAGCGCTGTCGTTCGCATCCACCGAACGGCGCTCCGTGTTCTCCTGCTGCGATCTGGCGTCTCCACCAAACTCATCGACGGCATCCTCAGGCGCTGCGCCCTGGCTCTGCGCCTCACCCGCAGCACCCCGTCCCCGCCGCCGTCCACGGCGTCCACGCCAGCGCCGGGCGAGATCGCCACCGGCGGATCCTGAATCTCCCGAGAGTACTTCTTCGCCAACCTGGTCCGCTTCCAATCCTGGCAGTTCGTCATCCTCTGGCCGCGTAGCGGCTGCCGCAAAGCCTCCGTACTCTTCTGGGTCCTCCTCCGAACCCTGAGCGCGTCCCTCGGACCGGGTCTCCGGGGTCAACTCACGGCCACTGCGATCACGGTCCCTATCCCGATCACGCCGGCCTCGGCCTCGGCCCTCGCCACGGTTCTCCGCTGGCGAACGATCCCCTCGGGCTCCCCGTCCCGCACCCCCGGAGACGGCATCAAAGTCCGCCGCCTCGTCGGTCTCCTCCATGAAGTCGGTGATGTACAGGAACGCATCGCGCTCCAAACCGATATCCACAAAGCTGGACTGCATGCCGGGCAAAACCCGCGTAACGCGTCCCTTGTAGATCGAGCCGGCGAGCGTGTACTCATTCTCGCGCTCGTAATAAATCTCTGTCAGCTCTTCTTTTTCAACGATTGCCAGCCGCGTCTCATGGGGCGTGCTGGATATATAGATCTCTTTCGACATCGCTCTGCTCTCCTCTTGCATCCGGCTTTTGCAGCCGGGGTGCTATGGGCAGAACAGGCCTGGATCGTGCTGCGTCGGGCTCCAACATCCTGAGTGAGAGCCTTGTCAACAAGTTCTGACACTTGGCGTCAGAACTGTATCAAGCATCCTGACGCGCAGCGTCAGAATCTCGCAGCAACATCCTTTGATTCGGACAGAGATTGAGTTACGGATACACGGGTTGCGGAGGCATGGGCACTAAAGGCTTCTTTTGCGCAGACTGGATCAAACTTCTCTGGTTCCTGGGTGCGTGCCGCACCAGGATCCTCTGGGCTGGAACCATGGCGCGCTTCGCGTGTCCGTGCCCTGAGAGAAAAACTCGCCAGCGTTGTGCTGCCTGTCGGGGGCCAACTCCTTCTGCCCTCTGACCTCATGCCGTCAACGGAGTTTGTGACCAACACAACCTTGAACTCAGGCGGGGCCGTTAACCGTCCGTTTCCGTTCATTCTCAAAACCTGTCCGGCCATCGGAGGTTGATCCGCGCCTGGCCGGCCTTCTAAAACCTGTTGTACCGCTGCAACGGGAAGATAGTCGCATCCGTGCGGCGGTCGTTATGGCGATCACTCCATAGCCGATCACCTGACTCTAGTATGCACGAAAACCAGAACGAACAGGGGGTTGCGGGAGGAGATTCTTCCAGCCCGGAGCCCTCCAGGGTTCCCCGCCCGCGCATGGCGCTCTCCGGCGATCAGTTCACGAACCGCCGCATCCGGATGTTCATCACCATCCCCAGCGCAACAAACATGTAAATAACCGACGACCCACCGTAACTCATCAACGGCAACGGGATTCCGGTTACGGGCATCAAGCCAACACACATGCCGATATTGACCGCAATCTGGAAGAGCAGCACCCCCGCCACGCCCATCACGATCAGGCTCCCGGGCGGATCCGCCGCTGTCTGCGCATTCTGGATCAGACGCATCAGGACCAGAAAGTACAGCAGCAGAACGCCGATCGCCCCCATAAACCCGTGCTCTTCGCAGAAGGCTGCAAAGATGAAATCCGTGTACGGAATCGGCAGAAAGTCCCCCTGGGTCTGGGTGCCCTGATTGGCTCCCTTTCCCCATAGCCCCCCGGAGCCGACCGCAATCAAAGATTGCCGAATCTGATATCCGGAGGCCTGCGGATCGCTGTCCGGATTTCTGAACGCCGTAAGCCGAGCCCTCTGATAGGGCTTCAGCAGCTTGCCGGAGGCCAGCCCGATGCCTCCCACCAGCGCCAGGCCTGCTACCAGAATCGTCGCCTGCCTCCAGCGTATTCCACCCAGAAACAGACCCACAACAAGCACCGGCAAATAGGTCAGCGAGGTCCCCAGGTCCGGCTGCTTGAGCACCAGCAGCAGCGGGATACCAATCAGCAGCGAGGACTTGCCGATATCCTTCCAGCTCAGATCCCGTCCGTTCTCGATGATCTCCCAGAAAAACCGCGCCGAGACCAGAATCAGCACCAGACGTACCCACTCCGAGGGCTGGAAGTGAACACCTCCGCCCAGGTTGATCCAGCGCCGCGCCCCCAGCACCTTGGTCCCTACCAACCGCACCGCCAGCAGTGAGGCCAGGCTGACGCCGTAGGCCCAGTAGGCGATCGCCAGAAGACGATGGTAGTCCACCAGCGCAAACGCGAACATGCCCACCAGCCCCGCGATCAGAAACCCGATCTGCTTCTGCTGGAAGCCATGGAACTTGGTCATCTCGGTGGCTGACCGAATCTCCAGCACACTGATGATCGAAAGCACGATCACGATACCCAGCAGCATCCAGTCAAAGTCGCGAAACCGAGAGCGAATCATCCTCTATCCAGTCTATGGTCTATAGCTCTTTTCCGTGTCGGCAGGCCTCCGAATCGGGCTTGCTGTGGCGTTCCCATTGGTGAAGACGCCCGTAAGGGTCAAAGCCTTGGAATCCACCAGCACGGCAAAATTTTACTCCGGCCGCGGGCTCCATCCGCTACTCAGCCGGCGCCGCGCCACCCACCCCAACCGTCGACTGTTTGACCTCGGGCACGGCTACCTGCATCTGGAGATTCTTCGCCCGCTCCCGCTGTTCCGTCACGTAGGCATCGATCACCTGCGCAGCCAGCCGCGCCGCATGCTCTCCCCACACCCCATGCTCCCACAGCACAACCACCACAATGTCCGGATTGCGCCGCGGCGCCATGCCCACGAACCACGCGTTGGGCTCCGTATTGTGCCCGTGGTTCGTGCGGTCCAGCGCCTCATGGCTCATCACCTGCGCGGTTCCGGTCTTGCCCGCAAAATCGATCCCCTCCAGATGCTCCGGCCCCGCCGTATCGAACTCTCCCGGCACCGTGGTCTGGGCCATGCCGTCGGTGATCAGCTCCCAGTTCTGCGGCGAGATCGGAACGGTCTTGTCCCCAGATCCGGGGAACTCCGTCTGGATCTCCTCCAGCTCCTCCGGGCTCAGTTCGCTGGGAAAAACCAGGTGGGGGCGCACCAGCACGCCACCAGAGGCAATTCCCCCCAGTGCCCGCGCCAGTTGCAGCGGTGTCACCTCCACGGCGCCCTGTCCGATCCCTACGGAGATCACCTCACCCGGATACCAGGGCTGGTGCATCACCTTCTCCTTCCAGAGCACCGTAGGCATCAGACCTGTCGCCTCCTCCGGAAGATCAATCCCCGTCTTCTGCCCGATACCGACGCTCTGTGCATACCGGGCAATCGTATCGATTCCCAGCTTCTCCGCCAGGGTATAGAAGAAGGTGTCGCAGCTCCAGGGAATCGCATGCTCGATGTCCACCAGCCCATGGTGCTTGTCGCAGGCGTGGAACTGCCCATAGAAGACGCCGCCGCCGTTGCACATCACCTTCATCGGCTGGGCCACGTTCTCCTGCAGGCCCGCCAGGCTCATGATGATCTTGAAGGTGGACCCGGGCGCCAGTTGCGCCTGGATGGCCTTGTTCATCATGGGATGATTCGGATCGTCCATCAGGGACCGCCAGTAGGCCGGTGACAGCCGGACGGAGAACTGGTTTGGGTCAAACGCAGACCGCGAGACCATGGCCAGAATATCCCCGTTGTGAGGATCCATCGCCACTACCGCTCCCGTCTTGCCCTCCATGGCGCGCTCGGCGGCCATTTGAACGTCGAGGTCGATCGTGAGCCGCAGGTCGTGGCCGGGCTTGGCCAGTTCCTCGCCCATCTGCCCCACCTCTTTGCCATGCGAGTTCACAACAATGTCGCGCGAACCATCCGTCCCCCGCAGCCACTCGTCGTAGGACTCTTCGATTCCGGACTTCCCCACCACATCGCCCGGTTCGTAGGCAGCGTAGCGTTCATCATTCAGATCGGCCTCGCTCACCTCACCCACATAACCCAGCACATGCGCCAGCACTCCATCCCTCGGATAGACCCGCCGCTGCTCATCCAGCGTCTCCAGTTCCGGTAGGTCGTCCCGGTGTGCCGCGATGAACGCCTGCTCATCGGGCGTAATGTCCTGCTTCAAAGGAATCGGTTCATACTTCGGGGTGTACCGGTAATGCCTCAACGTCGTCTGGATCTGATCCAGAGGCAGATGCAGACCCGATGCAATCAGCGGCAGGTCCGCATCCATATCCTTTACCTGATCCCGCACCAGAAAACAGGTGACCGAGGGATAGTTGTCCACCAGGAGCCGCCCGTAACGGTCAAAGATCCTTCCCCGCGGGGCCAGCACCGGCACCCTGCGGATACGGTTCTGCTCCGCCAGCACGCGGTAGTTGTTCGCATCCAGGATCTGCAGCCGCCAAAGCCAGCAGCCCAGCACTACCAGCACCGCAGCCACTACATACTGCGAGAGATGCAGCTTCGCCGCTGACAGTTTTTCCTTGCGATCGATGCTCTCCAGATCCATCCCGCAGTCCTGCTCCTCTCACCTTGGCCGGCGGCGCCCTACCCTCCGCCCGCTTCAATCCCGAACTCTGAACCTGTCCAGCACATAAAAAACTGGAATCGCGATCAGGCAGTTGGCCAGCGCACTGATCAACTCATCCATCGGCAACAGTTGGTAGGACGTCTGACCCAACAACCAGTGAGCAATCAGGTAAAGCAGCCCACCCTGGCACAGGCTGAGCGTAAAGACCAGGGCCACCCGGTTGATCACGTTGTCGATGTCCACGGCGAACCCGAGGCTGGCGGCCACGTACCCTACAACGCCCTTCGCGATGCCCTCCACCCCAAACGGATGGTTGGTCAGACCATCCTGAAACAGGCCAATCAGAGTTCCCGTCACGGTTCCCGCAATCGGGCTCCGTCGCGACACCGCAAAAAAAATGGTCGCGATCAGCGGCAGATCCAGATGCAGAAGCCAGGGAAGATCTTTGGGCAACATCGCCTGGAGCAGAATGCACACCACCGGCGCCATCACCGTGACGCCAGGATGGAAACCATACTGGTCCAGCTCTTCGCGTGATGTGTAACTCCGCTCCGCCATAGCCTTCGTTCTCTTGCTCCTCTTCCCCCTTGGGGGCCTCTCGTTCTACTGCTGCCGCGGCTGCTGCGGATCCTGCTGCTCCGGGCTCCGGGATTGGCTCTGGCTCTGGGACGGCGCTCCCGGCGTCATATCGGTTGCCGGAGGGACCGCGCCCGGTGAAAACCTGTCCGGATGAAGCGCCGCCCTGGACTTTGGCAAGCCCGAGTTGGGAATGCCTGGCAGACCCCCTACCTGGCTCTCAGGGTCGTCCGGAACAGCCGCCGTGGACCCGGCCGCGCCACCCGCAGCCGCGCCTGCGCCGCCACTCCCGGCTCCGTTTGTCGCCGCCGCCACAGACTCCAGGCTGGGCAGCTTCTCCGCGATCAGATCCGCGGCCCTCTGGTTGGCATCCGCCGTCGCCTCAGCCGCTGCCGCATCCTCAGCCGCGCTTGGCGGCAAGGTCGCCGAGGTCGCGGTGATCACCAGTACCTCTTCCAGACGGTTAAGGTCCACGGCCGGCTTGATGAGAATTGCGGTGTAGGGCTGGTGCAGCGGATCGGGGGCAATCGACTCAATCGTCCCCACCGGTAGCCCGCGCGGGAACACCAGGTCTCCGCCGGAGGTGATCACCGGCTCGCCTACCTTGATCCGGGAGTCCGCCGTGAGATCATCGATCTGCACCTGTCCGGTCGCCGATCCCCTCAGGATCGCTCGAATCCTGGTGTTGGCCAGGATGACCCCCGCACCCGAAGATGGATCATTGATCAGCAGCAGTTGCGAGCTATGCGGAAAGACATCCCGAATCTTTCCCACCACGCCGTCCGGAGTAATCACCGGCTGGTCCGGCTTGAGACCGTCGTCGGACCCCTTGTCCAGATAGAGAACGTGCGAGCGCTCCGACCCGCTGGTCCCGATCACCTGGGCGGCCACATTGGTCAGCGCATACTGTTCCCGGAAGGCCAGCAGCCGCTGCAACCTTCGCCCCTGCGCCGCATCCTCTGCAAACGATGCCTCCTCCTCACGCAGACGCGCCACCTCATCCTGAAGCGCTGCATTCTGCTGCCGCGCATGGCGCAGATTCACATAGTCATCCCATGCTCCGCGAACCCTGGAAGTGGAACTCTGGGCCGCCGCCTCCAGTGGTGTGATGGCCGTCACCGTCCAGCGCCGGAGCAGAGAAACATTGCGCCCATCCGGAGCCGCTCCCTCACGCTCATTCGCTCTTGCGCCCGCCGGCGCGTCTGCGTCCTTCGCCGGGCGCTGGACCTGCATGGCCAGCGCGATCACCTGCAGCAGCACAATCGCGATCAGCACTAGCGGATTTTTGAAGCGAACAAAAAAAGATTCCATGATAAAAAAAGAGCCCCGGAGTGCGCACGTTGCCCACCCGGATTCACGAAAGCAGGAGCGGGACGGAGACTGCCCCCAGACGGCGCCGGCGAGCCGCCGCGCTTGCTTCCATGGCTCTTTATTATTTCACCTCTACTCTCTTTCGTTGTTTCACTCCCATGGTCCTTCGTGATTTCACCTCTACCGTCTTTCGTCATCTCCTCTGCCCCGGCCGGCACTATCCGTCTCCAGGCTCAGCTTTCTCCAAGCTGTTTCCCCGACGCTTGGCCGGCTGCAACTTTCGCAGATCCTCCACTGCTACCATCATCCCGTGACGGTTCAACTCTCCACCCCGGTGAAATTTGTGCGGCGCATCGGCGAACGCATCGCCACCGGCCTCTCTGAGCGCGGCATCGTCACCGTCGAAGACCTGCTCTATCACCTTCCCTTCCGCTACGAGGATCGGCTCCATCCCAAGCCCCTGTCGCTCTACCAGCCGGGCGACATGGCCTCCCTGACCGGCGAAGTTCGCGGAACGGTTCTCCTCCGCACCCGCTCCGGCCCCATCTTCGAGATGACAGTAGCCATCACGCCTCCTGCCCGCACAGACCACCACAACCTGGGCGCAGGGGCCGGCAGCTCGGGTGCGGACCCCTGGCTGGCTGGTCTGATGCAGCCCCCGCCTGCCCAGCCCGGCCTCCAGCACAGCCGGGAGTCCGGGCCGTCCCCGTTGGCCCCCGTCGAGACAGTGAAGTGCATGTGGTTCCATGGCGCCTATCTCAAGGACAAGCTTCGCCCCGGCCAGAAAATCGCACTCTACGGCAAGCTGGAAGCCAGCCGAAGCGGTGCCGCGGCGCACGCCTCCGGCGCCTCGCGCTTCAAGTTAATCCAGCCTACCTTTGAGATCCTGCCCGGGGACACGCCCGGCAGAGACGCAGGCAGCGACGATGATGAGTTCACCCTGCTGGAGATGGGGCGCATCGTTCCCATCTACGAGTCCTTGGGAGGAACAACCCCGTGGGGCGCCAAGCTCACATCGCGCTGGCTGCGCCGGGTGATGTGGACCATCTTCAAAGACCTCCTCCAGGCACAGGAGGCCGGGGTCGATCTCAGGTCGGGAGATCAGCCGCTGAAGACGCAGCCCTCCGCGGATACCCTGCCTGCATCGTTGCGGCAGCGGCTGGACCTGCCGACGCGCATGGACGCCCTGCGCGACCTCCACTTCCCCCCTGCCGACACCTCCATGACCGAGCTCATGTCGGCGCGAACCCCGGCCCATCGCCGCCTGATCCTTGAGGAGTTCTTCTATCTGGAGCTGGGCCTGGAACTCAAGCGGCGGCGCCTGAAGGATCGCCGCGGAACCGCCTTCGTGACCAACGATCAGGTTCGCGCGGCTCTGAAGCAGATTCTGCCCTTCAAGCCCACTCCCGCCCAGAAGCGGGTGCTGGGAGAGATCGTTCAGGACATGCGCAGCACCCAGCCCATGCGCCGCTTGCTGCAAGGGGATGTCGGCTCCGGCAAGACCATCGTCGCTCTGCAGGCCGCACTCATAGCCATTGAGAACGGCTACCAGGTAGCCCTGATGGCGCCCACCGGCATCCTGGCCACACAGCACTATCTCTACGCACGCAAGCTTCTCAGCGAGAAGATCTCTCCCCGCAACCACCGCCGCTATCGCGTGGCCCTGCTCACCGGCTCGCTGGACGACCGCAGCAAACGCGACACCAGCGCGCGCATCCAGCAAGGCGAGGTGGATCTTGCGATTGGAACCCACGCCCTCGTTCAGGACAGCGTCGACTTCGCCCGCCTGGGCCTCGTGATCGTCGATGAACAGCACCGTTTCGGCGTCCAGCAGCGATTCCAACTGATCCGCAAGCCCGGCCACCCGCCCGCGAACCCAGCCCCAAACCCAGTCACAAACCCAGTCACGTGCAGCCATCCGCCCGAGACCATGTCCTTGCTCCGTGCGCCCTCTTCACAGGAGCCTCCTCTCTGCGAGCCCGATATGCTCGTGATGACCGCAACCCCCATCCCCCGCACTCTGGCACTGACCCTCTACGGCGACCTGGAAGCCAGCGTGATCGATGAACTCCCCCCGGGCCGCACCCCGATTCAGACCCGGAGAATCTCTGAAGAGCGTGCCGGGAAGGTCTGGACGTTTGTACGCGAACAGGTCGCCGCAGGCCGCCAGGCTTACATCGTCTATCCCATCATCGAAGGCGATCGCGACGACGAACCCCAATTGGACTTTGCCTTGGAGGCTGAACCGGAGGAGAAACCTCCGGGAAAGCGCTCTTCCACCGCCGGCCGGAGCTCCGGCTCCCTGCGCCCTGCCAAGACGCGCTCCCCGGCTTCGCCCAGGCTCCGTTCCGCAGTGGAGATGCATCAGGAACTGCAGCAGGGTCCCCTGGCCGGCATGCGGCTCGGTCTGCTTCACGGCCGCATGTCCGCGGATGAGAAGGATGTCACCATGAACCGCTTCAAGCGCGGCGAGTTGGAGGTGTTGGTCGCTACCACCGTGATCGAGGTCGGCGTGGATGTGCCCAACGCCACGGTGATGGTGATCGAACACGCCGAACGCTTCGGACTGGCCCAACTGCATCAACTCCGCGGCCGGGTCGGCCGTGGCGATGCCCGTAGCTACTGCATCCTGGTCACCGGCGCCAACCTGACTCCCGAGGCTGACCTGCGCCTCAACGCGATGGTCCAGATCCAGGACGGCTTCGCGCTTGCCGAACAGGATCTCGCACAGCGTGGCCCCGGGGAGTTCTTTGGCACGCGACAGGCCGGCCTCCCCGACCTGCGCGTTGCCAATCTCGCCCGTGACCGGGAGCTGCTCGAGCTCGCCCGCCAGGAGGCCGTCCGCTTTGCCCAGAGCCCCGACCCTAAGGTTCCACGCGAGGAGATCGAGGCGGTCTGGTCTCGCCTCAAGAACCAGTGGCAGCGGCGCTACGGGTTGCTTGAGGCCTGAAAACAAACTTCGACATTCGCCGCTTGTGAGACACGCTTGAGGCTTCAGCCAAACCCGCAGGAGCCAGGTGCCTCAGGGTTCGGCCAGGCTCTTCAAGCAAGCGCCCCTGTACTCCGGTTCAACTCGCCAACGCCACCTGCTCTTCAAGAACCCTCACCGACTGCACCTGCTTCTTCGGTCCCCTCTTCCGGGCCACCAGGATCTTGATCCTGTCCAGCACCTCGGCCGGAGAACTTGCCCCCTTGGGTAGAAACGCGTCCGCCGCGGCGGCCCGGTCAAAGCTCGTCACCGTGCCTGACACCAGCAGCCCGGGAAGTCCCGGATGTAGCTGCTTCGCCCTTCGAATCAGGTCATTTCCATCCATCTGCGGCAAGAGCAGATCCGTGAGCAGAAGATCCACGGTGCCTTGTACCGCCGCCTGCAGATACTCCAGAGCCTCCGCAGCGGTACGCATCGCCACCACCCGGTAACCACGCGTCTCCAACAGAAACTTGCGCACCGACAGCACCTGTTCGTTATCTTCTACACACAAAATGGTCTTACGTGGTCTCATTGATTCTCCTTGCCGGTGGTCTCCGGCTCACTGGTTCCTGGTTCAAAACAGACGACGCTCCGGGTACCGCACTGCGCCGTGACGAGCAGCATCTCCACACAAATCCAACAAATTCAACAGATCCTTTGAGCCATGAGGGGGCTTTTGCGCCCTTACAAGGCACATCGCTTCCCTTTCCTGCCAGTCCCCGTCCTTGCCCGCTACAGTCCGGTCGGATTTTGGCAAAGGGATCCCTCCGGTCGCGCCCCAGGCGCTAACCGTGCGATCGCTGTGGAAGCTGTGGATTGCAGTGGAAAAGGCGCACAACTCCCCTCCCCTGCCTCCGTGTCATCTTCCGGGCAGCGTCCATTTGCAGCTCGACCGGGCAAAGTTCCCGTAAACCTGCTGGTGGCTTGTGATAGTTCAGGAGGCCGTGAGGCCCTTGCCACGCGGGCGCCCGTCAGGCTTGCACCGCATGGCAAAGGACCCAATTGAAACCTTTGCTATCACTCAGATTGTCAGTAAATCAGGCGAAAAATCTTACGTCCTCCAAGCCTTCGCTGGATGACGACTTGCTGAGCATACGAAGGTCCAACTGCTATGGCAACAGTGAATTTTTGGCGAAAATGCGAAGAGTTTGGACTGGCGCTTCCACCGCAATCGCACTTTGCCTGTCCCTGTTGGCCTTTGTGGTTCCCGGGCTGTGGAAAAACTCCGGTTTCAGGGCAGGAAAAGCCGTCCGTCTGCAACAGGAATAGTGCGTCCGGAGACCTCAACCGAATGGACCCGGTCACCTTGCCGGGCCGCGCGAACAGAGATCCGGCTGGGACGACCGATCTCTGCCCCCTGTTGAATCTCCACCGTCTGCTGCGACCGGGCGAGCCCATGCCGGACCAGCCACGCAATGCAGCAACCTGCGGCTGATCCGGTTGCCGGATCCTCGCCCGAGTAGAACTGCATCCGCGCGTGCCAGTCCGGCCGCTCTTGCATCGAAACGCCCGAAGTGGGATCTGTCCGCGCTCCGGGTTCGTCCGCTTCAGGCATCGCAGCGTCAGCCGGCGCGATGCAGTAGAAGAAATGGGTCTCTTTTGCAGCCAGCCACCCCTCTGCCTCGCGGTGCGCCAGTTGCATCCGCCGCAGAGCGGCCAGAGAGCGCAGAGGCACAATGCAGAAGGGCACTCCGGTAGACACCGTCTGCGGAGCAAACCCGGGAGAGAGATCCTCCACGCTGAGACCAATGAGCCGTGCTACCTCCGCCCGGTCATGGGTCGCTCCAAACACCGGATCATTTTGCAGCATCGTCGCGCGAAGACCGGAGGCACGACCCTCCTGCGGAGAAAAGCGCACGCGAATAGGGCCTACACGCAGCCGCAGGATCACCAACCCAGCTTGATCCTGAGCGCCGCGCAGTCGTGGATGGTGGAGGCGTAGCCATGTAGCCGTACCCAGGGTGGGATGACCCGCAAACGGCAACTCCTCTGCCGTGGTAAAAATACGCACTCGCACCCCATCGCGCACCTCGCTCTCCAGGTCGCCGGGGAGAATGAAGGTGGTCTCCGAAAGGCTCATCTCTCGCGCAATGGCCTGCATCTCCTCTTCGGAGAGCGAACTCGCATCATGAAAGACCGCCAGAGCGTTACCCTCCAGGGGACGCTCTGCAAAGACATCCAGCAGCGAATAGTGAAGCACTCGTGACATGCTGACATGCTACCGCGGCTCCGTAGCGGCTGCCCCGGAGAAGTCAAGCCATTGTTGTCGTAGAAGCTGCCTGAAGCTTCAAAGCCGGCCGGGAGAAACGGCTTCCGGTTGCTCGCAGCCCTTGGGAACCGGCGTGCGATGGATCACGACCGTCGGGCTCTCCGCATCGGCGCTGCACCCGAAGACCGTCAACCTTCCCAACGGATCGTATTCACGCGGGACGCCTCTCTACCCCTTGATGGACCGGCGCCGTGACCACCCCAGGACGAAACGCTGGATGGCGGCGGCTGAACTCCAGCAAACCGCGCAGGTTCTGTGCTTTTCAATTCACGCTCACCGCACTACAATCTGCTCGAGTCGGCCAGCCGGAAAAACGTGGCTTGAGCGCCGTCGGAGATTCAAACGAATCAACCCGACAGATCACCGACAAGCATGCGCCGCCAAGAATGCAAAATGGACGGGCGCGGCCGGCCTCAACCGAATCGGAGAAGAGCGAATGGCGATCACGCGCAGGGATTTCACAAAGTGCTTGGCCGCGGGAGTGGGCGCAGGTATGGTTCCTTCCATCTGCTCCGCCTGGCAGTCTTCACAGGATGCGGCGCCGTTGCCTCACGACGCGACGACAGTCTTCCGGATAGGCGAGTTCAATGGCTCCTCCGGTGAGTTTGCACCCGGTGATCCCGCGCAGGCGGTCAACTTCGTTGTTGGCCAGAGCAGCGCCGCGAAAGACTGGTTCCAAACCCAGCCGGCCGTGCCTGCCTCCGCACCGGGCAAGCAGCAGACCGGCGTCGCGGCCGCTCCGCGAGCCATTACCTTCTCCGTGGCTGCCACCCCGGCGGCAAGTTACTTCTTGCGCGTTGCTCTCTTGATCGAATCCTCCGGAGTGCCGGTGCTACGGCTCGGCATCAACGGCAGGGAAGGCGTCTTCTATCTTCACCCCAAACTCGACTACCGTGGCGGCGATCAGGGATCCAGCTTCGATCCAGCCTATTCCGCTGCAGATGTAGAGTTCGCCTTTCCCGGAGACTACCTGCGCACAGGCAGCAACACGATCACCTTGCAAGCCGTGACACGCGGAAAAACCGCCGTTCCTGACACCAGAATCACCTACGACGCCATCGAACTGGACAGTGTGCCAAGCCCCATCGACGCCGCCGCGGTCTCCGCGCTGCTGACGCCCACCATCTTCTTTGTGCAGCAGGCTGGCGGGTTGAAAGAGCGCGTCGATGCGTTCTTTCGCACCGCTCGGCAAATCCAACCAGGAGGCAGCGCGGAGTTGAGAATCGCCGGCCGTCACTATCTCTGCGAGTTGAGCGGAGGCTTCGACTTTGGCGAAGTGAAGGCAGAGTTCCTCGTCTCAGAGTTTGCAACCCAGTCCCGCGCTGAACTGACCGTCAGGATCGGGAGAAAGACGAATCGCTTCCACTTGTTGCTGAACCCCAAGAAGAAGTGGACGGTCTTTGTGGTTCCACTCCATCACCTGGACGTGGGCTACAGCGACTACCAGGCGAAGGTCTCCGCCGTCCAGGCCCGCTTGATGGACGAGGCGTTGACCATGATCGACCAGCATCCGGACTTCCGCTTCAGTCTGGACGGAGAGTGGGTTCTTCAACAGTTCATGGAAACCCGGACGGAGGCCGACCGCCAGCGCGCGTTGGATGCAATCCGGCAGAAGAAACTCTTTGTTCCCGCCCAGTATGCCAACCTGCTCACCGGCCTGCCCGGCCCGGAGACGTTGATCCGCTCGCTGTACCCCAGCGCGAACTTCAGCAACAGATATGGCACGCCCTTCAACTACGCGAACATCACCGATGTCCCATCCTACTCATGGTCGTATCCATCGATTCTTGCCTCGGCTGGAATCCCCTATCTGGCTGCGGCCGCCAATAACTTCTTCGCCCCCGTGCTGCTGCAGGGACGCCTGAACGAGCACTCACCGGCATGGTGGGAGGGGCCGGACGGCAAACGGGTTCTGCTTTGGTACTCACGCCACTACGAGCAGATGCAGATGCTCTTCGGCCTGCCCCCGGTCACCGATGCGGGAGAGGAGATGCTTCCGCTCTTTCTGCAGATGTACGAGCGGCAAGAGTATAAGGCGAATGCGACCATCCTTTATGGCACGCAGGTGGAGAACACTGACCTCTTTGCCTCCCAGGCGGAGCTTGTCCAACGCTGGAACGCCACGCACGCCTATCCCCGCCTGCAGTATGCCGGCTTCCACCAGGCGATGGAGACGATCCAGAACCAGTTTGGTGACGCCATCCCAACCATCCGGGGTGATGGCGGTCCCTATTGGGAGTCTGGCGTGGCCTCCGATGCGTACTACGAGGCCACGCAGAGACGCACTGAGGCGCGAGCGCAAACGGCAGAGAAACTCGCGACCCTCCTTCCCTTTGTCAATCCGGTTCTCAGCGCCGATAAATCACTCCTCGACAGGATGTGGCAGAACATGGTGCTGATGGATGAGCATACCTGGGATTCGTATGACAGCGTATGGGACCGCACCAGCAGTCTGGCCGCCGAACAACCCCGGGTCAAGAATCAGTTCGCCGTGAACGCCGCGGCTCAGGCCGACCTTGCGGTGAAACGAAGCATGGCGAACCTGGCCTACGCAATCCCCGCTGGCCCGAACAGCCTGATCGTCTTCAACAGTTTGAACTGGAGACGCAGCGGAATGGTTACCTTCGATCTGCAGAAGGGCCATGAGATCGCCGACAGCCGAACCAATGTGCCGGTGCCTTACGAGATCCTTTACGTTGGAGCGGAGTTTGTCCGTGCCCGCTTTGTTGCCCAGGATCTTCCGGCTGTGGGCTACAGGGTTTATCAGATACGCCCACAGACAAAGGTGCCTGCTGCCGCTGAAGCGGTGCAGGGTTCAACCCTTGAAAGCCGTTACTACCGGGTGCAACTGGATCCCTCCACGGGAGCGGTTCGCAGTATCTACGACAAGGAACTGCAGCGTGAGTTGGTCGATCTGGCCAGCCCCTACCGATTTGGCCAGTATCTCTATGTCACAGGCGGCGATAAGGCTCCGAACACGCTGCTGGGTTATAGCTCGGTCGATCCCAGGCCCGATGTAGAGGTGCATCCGACTCGGGATGGCAAAGTCGTCTCCGTGGTGCGCACCCCTTCTGGTCAGGTGGCGCATCTGCAGAGCCAAAACGTGAATACCCCCTCGATCCGAACAGAGATCCGTCTCTTCGACGATGAGAAGAAGATCGAGTTTATCCAGGATGTCGAGAAGACCATGGTGTACTCCAAGGAGGCGGCGTACTTTGCGTTTCCCTTCGCAATGCGCCATCCACGCTTCCAGTATGAGATCCAGACCGGGGTGGTGGACCCGGCAAAGGATATGTATCCCGGTGCGGGCCATGTGTGGTTTTCGGTGCAGCATTGGGCTTCCGTGGAGCAGGACGGCCTGGCTGGGACCGTCTTTCCCCTCGATGCGCCACTGTTGACACTGGGCGACATCAATCGCGGCGAGTGGCCAGAGACGTTCGGGGATCGTCCGGGAACGATCTTCTCCTACGTCATGAACAACTACTGGAATACCAACGACCCTGCCGGCCAGGGCGGAGAGTTCCAGTTTCGTTACGTTGTTACCAGTGCCGATGCAACCCAGGCAGGCGCTTTGAGCCGCATGGGATGGGAGGAGGCAACACCGCTCGAAAAGGACTTTATCACCAGCCAGGACAAGGCGATGGTCGACTCCGTGACCGGTACGGGTGAGAGCGGTGCAGAACAAAGCGCGGCGCCAGCCTCCGCCGCTCCAATCCCTCTCAACGCAAACGAGGAGAGCTTCCTGAATACCGCAGACTCCGATGTTCTGCTGTCAACATGGAAGCCGGCCGAAGATGGCCATGGAACCATTCTGCGCTTCCTGGAACTGTCTGGAGTGGGACACACCGTCAGCGTTCAGTTGCCTTATCTGCATCTGGAGGATGTATGGTTGACAGACGCCGTCGAGAGAGGACAGAAGGCAATCGCCACGTTGGAGGACAACTCCTTCCAGTTCACCATTCATCCGCATGAAATTGTCACGCTCCGGGCGGTGACGGAAGCGTCTCCCGCCTCCAGTTGAAGCTGACGTGCGACCATGTGCCGCGCCCCATCACCCGGCACGCTTCCCTGCTGGAATGGAACGGCATCCGCGCTGCACGTCCGCTCCATGCGCCCATCTACACCGGATGCCGTGACAAACACCTGCACCCGCAAGAATGCAGCGAGTTCGCGCGCTGCCTCCCATGCCGCTGGATGTCTCCATCCAAACCTCCGAACTCCTCCGTCAACGCATCGGCCCTTCTCCAAGGTCTCCCCTCCTACCCGTAGCAAATGCCTCCGGTCCCGCATGCTAAGATCAATGATGTGCCGGGTCCTACGCGACGTATTCCCGCCAACCCCGCCAGGTCCGGAAGGAAGCAACGGTAACGGGTCGATACGGGCGCAGTAGGGAAACCCGGTACACTTCTTTCTCCCCCGCAGCCCGGATCTGCAACCCTCCTGCAATCCCTCTCTTCCCGTCCGCTGCCCGCGACTGTGAAATGCCCTGGAATCCGTATCCTGTAAGCCTCAATGCGCCTCTCAGCGCCCGGCAAAAAGGATATGCGAGACCCTGCCCACTCGCAGTAACCGAAAAACTGCTCTAAGATGCTCATGGCTACACCTTTACTGTTGGAGGTCGACGTTTGAGTCTCACCCTGAAGCACCGCAGCCCTGTTCGCGCCAAAATCTCCTCCGTAGGAACCTACGTTCCACCCCGCCTTCTCACCAACGCCGATCTGGAAAAGATGGTCACCACCAACGATGAGTGGATCCAGGAACGCACCGGAATCCGCCAGCGTCACCTGGTCGACCCCGGCACGGCTACCAGCGATCTTGCCGCCGAAGCCGCCCGCGACTGCCTGAGGCGGCGCGGCATCCCCGCCACTGAGGTTGAAGTCATTCTGGTCGCTACCGTCACACCAGACATGCTCTTCCCAGCCACCGCCTGTCTGGTCCAGAACAAAATTGGCGCCACCGGCGCCTGGGGCTTTGACCTCTCTGCCGCCTGTTCCGGCTTCCTCTACGCCATGCAGGTCGGCGCCAAGCTCGTCGAATCCGGAGCCCACAAAAAGGTGATGGTCATCGGAGCTGATGTCATGAGCTCCATCATCGACTACACCGATCGCTCCACCTGCATCCTCTTCGGAGACGGCGGCGGTGCTGTCCTCATCGAACCCTGCTCCGAAGGCGAGATTGGAATGCTGGACTATACCCATGAGATCGACGGCTCCGGCGCCAACTCTCTCTACATGCCCGGCGGCGGCAGCCTGCACCCTTCCACCATCGACACCGTCAACGCCAAGATGCACTACGTCCACCAGGAGGGTGGGGCCGTCTTCAAGGTAGCTGTCCGCAAGATGTCGGAGCTCGGAGAAAACGTCCTCGCCCGCAACGGACTCACCCCCGCCGACGTCGATCTCTTCATCCCCCATCAAGCCAACCAGCGCATCATCCTGGCCACGGCTGAGCGTCTCGGTCTGCCCCAGGAAAATATCGTCATCAACATCGGAGAGTACGGCAACACCACTGCCGCCACCATCCCTCTGGCGATGAACACCGCTCTCTCTGATGGCCGGTTGAAGAAGGGCATGACCATCCTTCTGGCCTCCTTCGGCGGCGGCTACACCGTTGGCGCCACCCTCCTCCGCTGGGAGTGCTAGTGGACTGTCGCGTTGAATTCGTGACTACGAATTCAACGCTTGGGTCTGAGTACTTCCACTGAATCGGCTTGGCATGGTCCACCGTCGTCTTCAGCCGCAGCTTATCAAGTTGTACGAGGCGCCTTCGGCGAGCATGAGAATTGGCCTCGCACGGAAAGCATAGCCGGCTGGCAAGGAGCGTGACTGAGCGATTCGTCTCAGATCAACCTTCTGTTCTTGGGAGAGTACGATCGCGTCGATGCTCGCATGAGCTTGTCCGCTAATACGGCCAGTAATGTTGACTCCGCAATGGTCCACTGGCAGCCCTTCGCCGTCCTGAAAGTGGTAAAATAAAGTGTTGCGGCAATACGCCGCCTGAATAGCGAGGAAACCAGACACATGGCAAAGCGCCGCGGCAATCCCAACTGGGGCAAGCCGGAACCCATTGGCCCGGTGGTCCCCACCATCACATCCTTCGAGCAGGTCGTCAAGGAGTACAAACTCACCCCTGACCAGTACGTCCGCTCCACCCGTCTTCGTGAGTGGGCGCGCCGAAACAAGAACTCCAAATACATCCCGGAGGCTCTTCTGGAGGCTTGGGGCTTTGAGATCGAGTCCACTCTCTGAGTGGCTAATCTTCATCCATCAAGAAGATGAAATGTTTACCTATTGACAATATAAGCCGCTAGGGAAATCCACACCTTTTCACACCACCAGCAGTTCATCCCAAGCCCACACGAGCTGCGCTCAAAACAGAAATCCCCAAAGCCAGCGGCTGTGAATCGACCCGGCCGAACCGTCGCCGTCATGCCACCCCAAGGCATAAAATCATCTCTAACATGTGGACATTACCCGCAGGCCTGAGAAGTTTTCTTCAACGCCGAAATTGAGCGGGTGGATTGCAAGGCCCTATGACAGACCGCGCTGCTGGATTCATTTCTATTCCCGAAGCCCTCGAAGAACTAAAGGCTGGTCACATGATCATCCTGATAGATGATGAGGACCGAGAGAACGAAGGCGACCTCACCATTGCTGCTGAATTTTGCACCCCTGAGGTCATCAACTTCATGGCTCGTTTTGGTCGCGGTCTCATCTGTCTTACTTTGACGGAAGAGCGCGCAGATTATATGCGACTCGGTCCCATGACGCAGGACAATACTTCACGCTTCGGCACAGCATTCACTGAGTCTATCGAAGCCCGCGAGGGAGTAACGACGGGAATCTCAGCAGCTGATCGAGCACATACCATCCAGGTCGCAATCAGCCCCAACTCTTCACCCCATGACCTTGCGCGCCCCGGCCATATCTTTCCTCTGCGAGCCCGCAAAGGCGGTGTTTTGGTGCGGGCAGGTCAGACGGAAGCCTCGGTGGACTTGGCCCGCATGGCCGGCTTGATCCCCGCTGGCGTTATATGCGAAGTCATGAACGATGACGGTACCATGGCCCGCGTTCCAGATCTGATTGAGTTCTGCAAGCTACACAACGTCAAGATGGTCACCGTAGCTGACCTCATTCGTTACCGCATGGCTAACGAACGATATATCCATCGCGTCGCAGAAGGGATTCTCCCTACTGAGCACGGTGTGTTCAGAATGCTCTCCTATGAAAGCGAGATTCAGAATCCAGACTCTGAATCTGGAGAGGAGGCTCATCTGGCGCTGACATTCGGTGACATTGAGTTGGCAGCGAAGTCCGGCCTTCCGGTCCTGGTCCGTGTCCAAACCCACTGCCTAGCCGGCAATGTATTTGGCTCTTCAGCCTGCGACTGCAGAGCGACAGTAGACGCCAGCCTACGAGAAATCGCACGGGCCGGATGCGGAGCTCTGATTTATTTGCATCACACTCAGCGTGGCTTTCTAATTGATAGTTCTCCCCACCTTGCACGGCTCAGCATCCACCACACTAACCGCTTGGCATCAGATGAAAGTGTACGGGATCCCAACCAGCGAACAATCCGCCAAGTTGGTCTTGGAGGGCAGATTATCTCCGATCTTGGTATCCACAAGATTCGCTTGCTGACGAATCACCCCAAGCATGTACCTGCCTTACAAGGGTTCGAAATTGAGATTGTTGAAAGCGTACCGATTGAATTGATGCGCTCCCCCGTGACAGCTTCGTAAGGAATCTCAATACAGCTGATACTGCCGGAAACTATTGATTCGGCACGGAAGGAATGCGTCTATGCGGCATAGGTGACGTCTTTCTGACCGAAGTAGCTTCCTCCGCGACCTGACCGACAAGCGCATCCGCCGTGGAGCCTTCCACGGCGTGCCGGAACTGATCACCGCCATCCAAACCTAAATCGACACCAACCATCAGCCCCCCCCGCGTCTTTACCTGGACCGCATCGGTAGGACGGGTAATTCTCGAGTGAATGAAAACTGATCGGCGAACTGGATTGCCACAATTCCCAACTGCTGCGCAGCGTAGATATTTTCCTCTCGGTCGTCGATGAAGAGGATGTGGTGGGGAATTTCCGCGAGTCCCTGGATGGCGTGGAGGTAGATGGCGGGATCGGGCTTGGCGAGGCGGAGGCGGTGTGAAAAGGTGTTGTGGGAGAAGTTGTTGATGATAGGAAAACGTTTTCTTATGCCTTCCTCCATCGCGTCGCCCATGTTGGAGAGGATGCCGGTTTTGATGCCCGCGCGCTGCAATTCTGCCGCCCAATCCATCATCGGG
>JAJZDM010000002.1 GCA_021806005.1 Acidobacteriota bacterium
GGATCCAGGGAGCGAGCCTGGGCCAGCAGCTTGTCGGCCTGCGTGGGGTTTCCGGCAGCCCGAGCCTGGGCTGCGCGTTCCACCAGTTCCGTGACGTAGTTTTCACGGGTAACGATCAGTGCGAGAGCATAGTCGCGATTCTTTGGATTCAGGCGGGTAGCGCGGGTAAAGCTCCGGATGGCGGAAGCCAGATCCCGGTGCGCTACGTATCTGGCACCGGCAAGATACGCATCATCGGCGGCCCGGACCTGTCCGGGCGACAGGACATGCTGCACAGGGGCGGGGCCCGGCTTTGGTGCGGGCAGTGCGGGTGTGGCGCCGGCAGGCGTGATGGCCGGGCTGTCGGCCGGGTTGACCGCTCGTCCGGGCGTCTGTGTCGTTGTCTGTCCAGCGATCTGCGTCGCGCAGGCCGGGATGCTGGCAGCCCAGGTGAGTGGAACTCCCACGCAAAGTGCGACCAGCAACCTCAGAGCTGGGCAGTGGAGCCTGCCCGACAAACGGCTGGCGGGCAGGCGCGGCTCCTGAGATGAGGGTGAGCGTGGCATTCTGTGCAGATTTAGACGCGTCAGGTTGGCTAACGTCCGCTCGAAACCACCTGCAAGCTGGATCCGGCAGTTCGCGCGGGGCGTACTGAAGCGGGCGGCCGCCGTATACCCTGCCGTATCTCCGTCGAGTCCAGTCCGAGTTCGGTGAGGGTACGGCTGAGCGTGTTGCGATGCATGCCGAGTTCTTCCGCCGCCTTGCACTGGTTGCCACGGTGGCGCGCCAGCACCTCCAGGATGTACTGCTTCTTGAACTCACACACTGCGTCAGCATATGAAATGCCTGCACTGCGCATCTGAAGGACGAGGTTGGCAAGTTCGCGTTTCACTCGCGGAATCTTCCTTTTCTGGGAGTGATTTTGGGCCCTGAACGGGATGCAGCCCTGATCGGCTGAATAACGTTCCTTCTCAGTGTGCGGCCAAAGAGCTCATTTGATCCAATCCGGTGTGGTGTGCTTGAGATGGTTGAAATCATCCAGCAGCCGGCGGCTGAGTTCTGTGGGCATGAGGAAGGATACAGCATGAGCGGCTCGAAGAAAATACGGTCGCAGGAGAGAATCTTCTGTCCACGGTACGGTTGGCCGGAAAGCGGTCAGGATCAGGAGCAGGGCGAAGCAGAGAACTGCTCCCCGGCAGAGTCCCAGGATCGCTCCCAGGAGCCGGTCGATAAAGCCCAATCCCAACACGGAGGCCGTATGGCTCATCAGTTTACCGAGCAAAGCGGATAAGAACATGATGCCGAGCAGAAGCAGGAGGAACGCGGCAAGTTGCGCTCCGGAAGAGGAGGGAATCAGCTCCCGGAGTGAAAGCGCCACTCGCTGGTAGAACCAGCAGGCGAAAAGGAGGCCGAGAATCAAGCCACCCAGAGAGAATGCCTCCCGGAAGAAGCCGCGTATCGTGGCCCGCAAGACGGAATAGGCGAGCAGAAGGACGAGCAGCCAGTCAAGAGGATTCATAGAACGCATCTCATCGGTGGCCGCGGCTCACGGCCAAAGAGCTTCCCCCTGCCAAGAAGTGCCAGAAGAGAGCGGGAACAGATCTGCGGCCGATTGGGTGGTCTGCCCGTCTTTTCTCTTTCTGGCTCCTGATGGGCAGAACATGTGGTTACGTCCGTTCACAAGTTCCCTGGCGAAGCCGTTTCCATGCAGCGCCGGATCCTCTCAGGCTGCACTGCGGGCCTCACGTCCTTTACTCCGGCCGCTGAGCGATACGCTGACGATCTTGGAGACTCCGGGCTCCTGCATCGTCACTCCGTACATAACATCGGCCTGCTCCATGGTGCGCTTGGTGTGGGTAATGATGATGATCTGCGTATTGGTAGAGACCTCTGAGAGAAGGTTGGCAAACCGTCCGACGTTGGTCTCATCCAGCGGAGCATCGACCTCATCGAGCATGCAGAAGGGGGCCGGCTGGAACTGGAAGATGCCAACGAGCAAAGAGAGAGCGGTAAGAGCCTTCTCGCCGCCGGAGAGCAGGAGAACGTTCTGCAGCTTCTTGCCCGGAGGCGACGCAATGATGTCGATGCCGCTCAGATCGGAGCCCTTGCTCTCCGCCGCCTCGGGATCAGTGAGCCTCATGAAGGCCTGGCCGCCGCCGAAGAGCTTGGTGAAGGTGGCTGAGAAGTTGTCGTTGATGATTTTGAAGGCCTCATAAAACTTGACGCGGGAGATATCATCGATCTCTTTGATGGACGACTGAGTGTTTTCAATCGAGTCGAGCAGGTCCTTGCGTTGCGTCTCCAGGAAGGTGTGGCGCTGGGATGTCTCCTGGAACTCTTCGAGCGCCATCATGTTCACCGGTCCCATGGCTTCCAGACGCTGCTTGAGCGCTCGGGCCGCCTCGTCTTCGGCCGCCAGCGCCTCGGTTTCGATTCGCACAATGGTGTCGTCGTGGCGCAAGGCGGCGGCTTCGACGGAGAGGTCATTGAGGCAGGCCGCCTCAATATGCTCCAGATCAGAGGCGAGCCGGGCGGCCCGGGCGCTGCGTTCGGCGCGCTGTTCACGCAGTGCCTCGGCCTCATGGCGCAGATTGCGGAGGCGGGAGTCCAGTTCGGTCATGGCCAGGCGCAGCGCGGCGGCTTCGGCAGAGAGCGTCTCTCCTTCCGCCATGGCCTGGGCGCGCGTCTCGGAGAGTTCGATCTGCTTTTGTGCCAGGGCTGAACTTTCCTCTTCGCGCTGACGCTTCTCGGCAGAAGCGGCGGCAATCTGCGCATCCAACTGGGTGATCCGTTGCGACTGGCTCTGATGGATCCGGTTGGTCTGCTCAAAGTTGGCATGGGCGTTGCGCCTGCGCTCTTCAAGGCCGGCCAGGGCTGCGGCTGCGGCAGAGGCCGCCTCCTGAAGCTCCTCACGGCGAATGCGCAGGGAGAGAATCTTCTCGGAGAGGTCAGAGACCTGTTGCTCATGGGTGGCGCGCTCGGTGTCGAAGCCTTCCGATTCCTGCCGCTTGCGAGCGATAACATCCAGACGCTGCTGGCGTTGGTCCCGGTTTCTGTCTGCGGCGATCTGCCACTGCTGCAGGCGGTTCTCGATGCGAGAGACCTCCTGATCCATCTGGCGCAGCGAGGCGCCAGCGTTGGCGCTCTCCCGTTCGGCATCGCGGCGCTCGTGATTTCTGGTGTCGAGCGCGGTTGTGAGGTCTGCGATCTCCCGGCCAAGAGCTGCCGTGGCAAGCTCATTTTCAGCCAACTCCGCCTCGGTGCCGGCCAGCTTGCTCTGCAGCTCGGCCAGTTCGCGTTTGAGCGCCAGAGGGCCCTGCTCCCGCGGCTTTCCGCCGGTGACGGTGCGGTTATGGAAGGTCTCACCGGTGGGGGAGAGGAAGTAAGACCGCGGATAGTCGGAAGCCAACCTCCGCGCCGTCCCGCTGTCGGGCGCCACGAACCCATGGCGCAGCTTCGGCAGCATCGCCTCCAGAGAGTCTCCCAATCCATTGAGAATCCGAACACAGTCCCGCAAGGCGACGACGCCATCGCCTGGATCGTCGAGAACGCCTGCCTCCTGAATGCCTCCGGTTGGGTTGGCGCTGTCCGGATGCACCAGAAAGGTGGCGCGGCCGGCGACGTCGGTCTGGAGGAGACGAACGCCGGCATCCGCAGCATCCCAGTTGGATACCACGATGTAGTTGAGTTCGTCGCGCAGAAACTCATCGACGACACTCTCATAGCGCCCATCCACTTCAAGAAAGTCGGCCAGGGTGCCCAGAGGGGCTGCGCCATTCTGGAGCCTGGACTTGGCGCGGAAGATATTCCGCACCGTATCGGTGGAGTAGCTGTGCTCCCGGATGAGGGCCTCCAGCGAAGAGCGACGGCCATTCAACGTTGCCGCCTGGGCGCGCAGTTCGTCTCCGCGGCGCCGGGACCGGGTCTCTTCCAGGCGTCGGGTCTCCAGCGTGTGGCGCAGATCGACGATCTCGCCCTCCAGCGCCTTCAGACGCTCGGTCAGGCTCTCAAAGGAGAGCTGGGAGGAGCTGCGCCGCGCATGTATAGATTCGAGCTCAGCACGTGCGGCCAGCGACTCCGACTCCAGCCTTTCCTGCTCGCGGTCCAGACTGGAGAGAGCCGCCTCGGCCTGTGCGATCTCATTGTTGGCCTGTGCCGCCCTCTGCATGGACTGCATGGCGTTGCGCCGCTGGGTTTCGGCAAGGGCCTCGGCGGCCAGCACGCTGCGTGTCGCCTCCTGCGCCTGGGCCTGCTGCGCTGCGGCGGCCTCTCGCGAGGAGGTGGCCTCCATCGTGGCGCTCTCGAGAAAGCTGCGGTGCTGCTCGAGTTCGCCGGCGAGGCTCTCCAGTTGCGACCTTGCCTGGGCAAGATCCTGGTCCCCGTTCTGCATGCGCTCGGTGAGGTCCGCGATTCGATCGGCGTTGGTGGAGGTACGCGCCGCGATCCGTTCGATCTCTACGGCGCAGGCGTTGACGCGGGAGCCGGCAGCGCGAATCTGGTCATCCAGATCGTAGCCTCGCTGAACGCCCTGGGAGTGCTCCGCATCCATGGTTTCAAGTTGCTGGGTGTGGCTCTCGATCAGATCACCCAAGCGCGAGATCTCCGCGGAGAGAGAGGCCTGTTCGGCATCCATCTGAGAGAGGCGGCTGGCCAGCACGACGCGGAGCTTGCCGCGGAGATCGTCGCGCAGCGCAGCGTAGCGTTCGGCCTTCGCCGCCTGGCGCTTGAGGACCGCCATCTGTCGCGTGACCTCTTCAAAGATGTCATTCACGCGAGAGAGGTTCTGCTTCGCAGATTCAAGACGCAACTCGGCCAGACGCTTCTTGGTTTTGAAACGGGTGATTCCGGCGGCTTCTTCAATGATGGAGCGGCGATCCAGCGGTTTGGCGGAGAGGATGCTTCCAATGCGCTCCTGGCTGATCATCGCGTAGCTCTCACCGCCCAGGCCCGTTCCCATGAAGATGTCCTGGATGTCGCGCAAGCGGCAGATCTTTCCGTTCAGAAGATACTCTGAGTCCCCGGAGCGGAAGAGGCGGCGGGTGACGGTGATCTCGCCGGCGCGAATTGGAGTGCGGCTGAACTTTCTCCGGCGGATCTTGAGCACCACATTGTTGCCCGGGGCCAGTTCAGCGCCGGACTCTGTGGAGGCGGCAGTTTCGGCGTCGTCGGGCTTCTTGTGCGGTATTTCGGCCTCATAGGTGATGCCTGGCTGCGCCTCGGCCACGGCTGCCTCTGTCTCCAGCGCAGCTTCTTCCCGAACGGCCGACTCGTCCCAGTCACCTGCGGAGTCGATGCTGGTGATGTGGTCCCTGGCCTCTGCCCCGATCGACGTGGAGGCCGCGCCGGAGTCATCGGTCTGATCCGATCCCAGAACCTCGACTTGTCCATCGGCCAGGGTATTGCCATCGTAGACATCCGGATCTACCAGTGTCAGGGAGACCTCAGCCATGCCGGTGGGCTTGCGCTCGCGCGTGCCGGCAAAGATGACGTCTTCCATCTTGATCCCGCGCAGGCTTTTGGCCGACTGCTCTCCCAGCACCCAGTTGATGGCGTCAGAGATATTCGATTTGCCGCAGCCATTGGGGCCCACAATCGCAGCGATACCCTGACCGGCCAACTGCACCTCGGTGCGGTCGCAGAAGGATTTGAAGCCGAGGATCTGAACTTTTTTTAGCTTGAGCAAGGAGCAAAACCTCATCAACCACAGGATGTTTGGGCGGCGATGCGCGACCCTGTTCCAGGCGTGCAGGAGACCGCTGCGCGGTTCCAGGTTCGATTGTGACCCGGCCATGCGCTGTGCCCTGCCGCCCGTCCCTGGAGCCGAACCCAGCTCCGGGCGGAATAGCTGCAAGGCCTTGGGTATGGCCGTCCTGGAAACCGCTACAGGTCGAATCGTAAGCGGCACAGGGGGCGGAATCAACGCGTATTCGGGCACCCGGGAAAGGATTTTGTGGATAAGGGAGGACCAATCTTCTTTCTTATCGCCGCTGTGGGTTTGGCGCGGCTGGGGACGGGGGTAGCGGGCTGAGGTTCGGCCTGTGTCCTGGTGGCGCTCGCCGGGCCGGTTCCTTTGGGGCAGAGAAGAATCTTGCGAGGCATGGGTTGCGCAGAGCCATCGCCATTTCTATAATGCGCATCATCTCCCTGATCGGTCTGATCGGGGCAGGTTTCTATTCCAGACGCGCAATTTGCGCTAATCTTGTTCTACTGGCTCAGATCCCGATATATCTCTGCCGAGGAGATTCTATTTATGAAGAAGGTCGTACTTGCTTCGCTGCTGGCCGTGGCCGGCGCGGTTCTCTCAGCGTCCCTGACGTACGCCCAGCAGTCATCTGGAAGCATTCAGATGTCCCAGGCCGAGTACGCGGCTTACAACAAGGCCAACACCGAGACAACCGCGGCGGGGAAGGTAGCTGCATTTGAGGCATATCTCAAGGCCTACCCGAAGTCTGCGGTTAAAGACGATGTGCTGAATCAGATTCTGTTTCTGGATAGCCAGCTAGGGGATCAGACGGCCACACTCAACGCCGCCGATCAACTCCTGGCGATTGATCCCAACAACCTTCGTGCGCTGACCTTTGAGGTGTACTACCGCCGCGCCGATGCTGACAAGTTGACCGATCCGGCGGCGAAGCAGGCGGCCCTGGACAAGGTTGCCACCTACGCGCAGGAGGGCTTGAATGCAAAGAAGCCTGCGGGTATGGCCGATGCCGATTTTGCGACGCTGAAATCGAGGACAGATCCCACCTTCCTGAGCGCGATCGCGGACGACGATATGGCCAAGAAGGATAATGCGGATGCCATCAAGGTCCTGAACCAGGAGATTAATGGGGATGCCGAGGACACCACCAAGCCCAGCCAAACATTGCAGGACGTCTACATCCTGGCCCAGGCCTATTACACGGAGACTCCCCCGGACTACCTGAACTGCGCCTGGTATGCAACCCGGGCAGCGTCCTATGCTCCGGCGGCGTACAAGACCACCATTGAGCCTCTGGCCGAGTACTGCTACAAGAAGTACCACGGTAGCATCGATGGCTATCCGGCGATGCAGACGGCGGCGCAGGCGAGTCTGAATCCTCCTGCGGACTTCAAGGTGACGCCGGCTCCCAAGCCAGAGGACGTGATTACCAACCTCATCAACACCACGCCGGATCTGGCTACCCTGGCGATCAGCGATCGGGAGTTTGTCCTGCAGTATGGAACGCCCGCGGATGCTGAGAAGGTCTTTGACGCAGTGAAGGGCAAGGAGGTTCAGCTACCCGGAGTCACGGTGGTCTCAGCGACAGCGGATTCCATCCAGGTGGCCGTCTCCGATGATGCGGTGCAGAGCAAGACCGCTGACTTCACGTTCAACATGAAGACACCGTTGAAGACGCTGCCCAGCGTTGGAGACACCATCACCATCAACGGAACCTATGATTCCTATACGCAGAAGCCTCTGATGATCACGATGACGAACTCGTATATCGAGGTTCCAAAGCCCGCAGTACATCACTATCACCATCGCGTGAGCCACTAAGCGAAGAGCAGCTGAGATCGTAGCGCAAGACGGCCTCCTTCGGGAGGCCGTCCTGCGTCAGGAAGAATGCCAGCCGTCGGTTTGATTCTCTTCCGTGCTGACGGGCGAGAAGGCCGGAGCGGTGGGTTCATTCCACTCCCTCAGCCAAGCCGCAGGGGCGGAGGATTGGCAAAGACGCCCGCGGAGGTCCGGGAATTGCGCTACATCCCCACGGAAGATGCTTCAGTGGCTGGGCGGGGTGATGAGATTTATGAAGAGCCGGTAGGCTCCGGGGACTGCCTCAGGGAGTTGGCGATAGAGTGCGTAGGCGCAGTAGGTCCAGCGGCCCTTGCCCACCGGAGCCGTGATCAGTCCGCCACGCTGAGGGAGCTGAGGGGCGATCCCGTCCCCACCGGGGTCGTGGGTCTCGGTAAGTGCGGTGTAGCGTGGATCCCAGGTTCCGAGAAATCCGTGGCCGCGCTCCTCGATCCAGTGGTCGAAGTCAGCAGAGGTGATCTGGTTGGGTGTTGCAAGAAGCGGGTTGGAGGGCGTCAGGAGCTGGACCTGATCGGTCTCCACCACAACCTTCTCCGCATCGCCCAGTGAGAGTGGATAGGGAGCGTCGGCGGAGGTGAAGTCGGATGTCTGGTACTGCACCAGGACATTGCCTCCATGGTTGGCGAACTCCAGCAGGGCCTGGGTGGGCGCACCGTGCAACTCGGCATGGGCCGTGTAGGCACGGACGCCCAGGATCACTGTGTCGAAGCCGGCCAGTCGGGAGGCGGTGAGATCCGCTACGCTGATGAGCGTGGGGGCCAGGCCGATGGAGGCCAGAGCCTGCGGAACAGCGTCGCCCGTGCCGGGCAGATAGGCGATGCGCAGATGAGCCGGGAGCTTGAGGTCGACTGGTACTACGCGGGTGGTGGCCGGAGTGTAAAGGTTGGTGTCGATGAGACCCGGGTAGCCTACGGACTGGTAACCATCGCTGTAGGTGTGATGATCCGGGGTCTGAGCGGTGACCTGCATCAGGGCAGGCTGGCGTAGCACTGCCGTGGGATGCAGAAGGAACTCGATGGATCGGGTGTCGGAGGAGGCAGGGGTAGGGAGGGCCTGGGCCTGAATGGACCAGTTGCTGGGGGACTGGACGTTGATATTGGCGGAGGTGGAGTTCGTGGTGCGAAGGGTTGCGGTCAGTTGTGTCTCAGGCTGGCCAGCCGGGAGCACCGTCGCGGAGGGGGAACTGGCGATGGAGACGGGGGGGACGATCGAGACGGGCTGCGGACCATGGTGAACGATGCGTCCGAGGCTGATCTCCGCGCCGTCGACATGGAGGAAGGCCCAGGCGGTCAAGGGAGCGGGCGTCTGCGCGGCATTGCGTAGTTCGGGGTTGCGGAGGTGGTAGACGGACTGTTCGATGTTGTCGCGGTAGAAGTATGGCTGGGTGATCTGATCCAGATGGCTGGCGGGGATCTGCCAGCTGTGGTCCAAAGGCGCGGCGGGGGTGAGCGGCTGCTCGGGTGAGAGGTCGAGAGTCTGGATCTGCCTTGGCTCCACGCCAGTGATCAGGATCTGGCTGGGAGTGACAGCCAGGGTGGAGGACTCTGAGAGCTCGGTCTGGATCTTGGGGGAGGAGCCTTCTACCAGGTTGCTGGATCCGGCAGTGGCATCCAGATGCAGACCCAGCGCCAGGACCAGAGCGTCATTGATCTGGACGCGCTTGATGCGCAACTCATGGACGAGATTGGCCTTTTGCTCCTGATGGATGGCGGCGCCGGCGATCTGACGCAGCAGGGCATTGGTGGTCTCCAGAGCTCCGGAGAGAGGAGCAACGACGCGGTCCGGATGTTGCGGATCAAAGGCCGTGGTGGCGGTTTGAATCTCCTCGGCCAGGCGGGCTAACTGTTGATGCAGGAAGGGAGGAGCGCCCGGGGCCAGGGTCGCGATGCCCTGGATGGAGGTGTCGATGCCAGTGAAGAAGTTGGGTTGCGAGGTCAGATCGTTGGGGATCTCGGCCAGGCTCTGGGCGCCGGACGCAGTGGGCGGAATGGCGGACGCCGACGGGACGCAGGGGGTCAGGGCAGAGACATGGGTATCAGGGGCCGCGCCGCACAGCACGGAGCCGAAGAGGTGGTACGGAGAGTCGAAGCGACCGGGTCCGGGCCGACGCATAGTTTGGCTGATCTGCGTGCGTTGCAGCGCGAGGCCGAGGCGGGCGAACTGGACGTAGCTCATGGGCTGGCTACCGACCGGGTTGGGGGGCAGCCCGGCGGCGGCATCGGTCAGCAGGGGATCGGTGTCACCCTCCTGAACGAGGACGTCGGCGCTGGGCTTGGACGTGGTGACCGCACCGGTGACGTAGTTGGTGAAGCGGGCGGGGACGTACTGATTGGTGGCGTAGTCATAGACGCCCTGGCTGGTGAGTCTTGCCCAGGGGACGCGAGCGTAGACCTTGAGGGCCTGCCAGGGAAGGATGCCCTGCCGGATCATGTCGGGGAAGACAGTGGGGTCGGCAGCGGCTTTGAATGCCTCCTGGGCGATCTCACCGGAGACCTGATGCTGGCCGTGGCCGTCGGTGACGTTGCCGACGAAGACGGCTGCGATCACCAGGGGGCGATCGATGCGGATGGCGCGGACCACGTCGTAAAGGACGCGTTCGCGGCTCCACTTCTGGAAGGACTCCTGCATGGACTTGGAGAAGCCAAAGTCAACCTCGGTGCCGAACATCTGGTCCGCATCGAAGTAGCGGTCAGCGCTGAGCAACTCCTGGGTGCGGATGAGGCCGAGAGCGTCTTCAAAGTCGCCGGTGACGAAGTTCTGGCCCCCTTCACCGCGGTTGAGGGTCAGCGTGGCCACGCGTGCCCCGAGGCCGCGGGAGGATAGGGTGAGCATGCCGCCATCCTCGTCGTCGGGATGGGCGGTGATGAGCAGCAGAGAGGCCCGGGTGTTGAGCTTGCGGAGAAGCTGAGCCAGGCCGAGCGATCCCTGATCGACGGGTAGTTCGTGGCCGTTGGAGGCGGTGACGCGCTCGCCGCCCAGGTTGGCTGGATCGGTGAAGGGCAGCGCGGAGTTGGATGGGGGCGCTTGCTGAGCGAGGGATGCTGCGGGAAGCGTGAGGCAGAGCGCTAGGGCGAGAGGCGCGGTGGGCTTCATGAAGATTAGAGTCTCACAGTCCGGTAGGGGTGCTGGAAGCTTCCTGGGGCGCTCTGTCAGGCGAAGATCGGGGCGTGGCGGGGGAAGGTTGAGAGAATTGTTGGGGTTTTGCATAGACTGGCGAGATGAGATCGGACGGAGAGGATCTGGAGCGGTCGCTGACCCTGCCCGGGGCTGTGACGCTGAATCTGCTGGACATGATCGGAGTAGGCCCCTTCCTGACCCTGCCGCTGCTGTTGGCGGCGATGGGCGGGCCGCAGGCGATGGTGGGCTGGGTGCTGGGGGCGCTGCTGGCTGCCTGCGACGGGCTGGTATGGGCGGAGCTTGGCGCCGCGATGCCGGAGGCGGGAGGGACGTATCACTACCTGACCGAGATGTTTCCCGGCGCCTGGGGGCGGTGGCTGAGCTTTCTCTTTGTCTTTCAGGTATGCTTTTCGGCGCCCTTGAGTGTGGCCAGCGGATGCATCGGTCTGGCGCAGTATGGAGGATTCCTCCGTCCGGGCTGGGTGACGCAGGGCACCGTGCACGGGCTTCGCATGGGGTCGTACAGCTTTGGGGTGACGGCGGGGCGGTCCACGGCGCTGGCGATTGCGGCGTTGGTGCTGGCGGTGGTGCTGCTCTACCGGAGGTTGGAGAGGATGCGCAGGGTGGCAACCGCGATGCTGGCGGTGGTGCTGGGGACGATAGGGTGGGCGATGCTGACCGGGCTGCTCTATGGTCATTGGTCGCGGGTGGTGGCCTTTCCGGCCGGGGCCTGGAGGCTGGATCATGGGTTCCTGGCAGGATTGGGATCTGCGATGCTGGTTGCCACCTATGACTATTGGGGGTACTACAACGTGACGTTTCTGGGTGGGGAGGCACGCGAGCCGGGAAGGACGATTCCCCGGGCCGTTCTGCTCTCCATTGGGCTGGTGGCGCTGCTATACGTGGGGCTGAATGCGAGCGTGCTGGCGGTGCTGGGTTCGCCGGCGATTCTGGCCGCCCAGAATATCGAAGCTCGGCGAGCGCTGCTGAGTGAGATGATGCGGGTTGCGTATTCGCCAGCGTGGGGCGCGGCTGTGGGTATGTGGCTGGGACGGCTGGCGGCGGTGCTGGTGATGGTGACTGCGTTTGCCAGTATCTTCTCGCTGCTGCTGGGGTACTCCCGGATACCGTATGCGGCGGCGAGGGATGGAAACTTTCCGGCAATCTTTGCACGGCTGCATCCGCGGGGAAGATTTCCCTATGTCTCGCTGCTGGTACTTGCCGCGGGAGCCTGTGTCTTCTGCTTCTTCTCTCTGGCGGATGTGATTGCGGCTCTGGTGGTACTGCGGATCGTACTGCAGTTCGGGTTGCAGCAGGTGGGGGTGATCGCGCTGCGGCTGCGCCGGCCGGAGATGCGCAGGCCGTTCCGGATGTGGCTGTATCCCTTGCCGCCATTGGTGGCCCTGGCGGGGTTCGGGTACATTGTGGTCTCGCGTCCGGGCTTCCATCGCGAGTTGTTCCTGGCGGGGTTTGTGGCTCTGGCAGGGACGATGGTCTTTGGGGCGAGAACCATCTTTCTCCAGTACTTTCGTGGATGAGCGGGAAGAGGAAGGAAAAGGTTGGAACCAGCGGGAGCTATTCACCGTCCTATTGGAGGAGCGGCTGAACTCCTGTCGTGGGTACGCCAGCCGAGCGCAGTGAAGATGTTCCCTGGTTGTGAGCGGGGATGACTCGACGATATTCCTTTGAATGGCTGGCTGGAAGAGAGATCAGGGATTGAGGTGGCGTGATGCTGTTGCTGAACAAGCAGGAGAGCGAGATTCTTTCGTCGGAGATTACGCCCAAGGAGACCTATCGGGCGTTTGAACTCAACCGCAGGCAGTTGATGAGGGGGTTGGGATCTGCGGGAGTGGCGGCTGGATTGGCCGCAGCACTGCCGCGGAAGGCGCAGGCAGAGGTCAAGATCGACAACCTGGTGGCAACGCAGTACAAGGTGCCGGACCGAGCCACGACCCCGGAAGGAATAGCGAAGAGCTACAACAACTTTTACGAGTTTGGCGAGGAAAAGGACGACCCGGCCAAGAATGCGCACACGCTGGTGACCTACCCATGGAGTGTGACGGTGGAGGGGTTGGTGGCCAAGCCGCGCACATTTCAGTTCGGAGAGTTGTTTCACCTGCAGCCCATGCAGCAGAGGGTGTATCGATTCCGCTGTGTGGAGGCGTGGTCGATGGTGATTCCGTGGGACGGGTTCCCGTTCTCGGAGCTGATCAAGGCGGTGGAACCCCTGCCCGACGCGAAGTTTGTGCAGTTTCTCTCGCTGGCGAATCAGAAAGAAGAGATCCTGCCCGGCGGGATTCACTGGCCCTACTCGGAGGGGCTGCGCATGGATGAGGCGATGCATCCACTGACACTGCTGACGTTTGGAAGCTATGGAGAGACTCTGGCGAATCAACAGGGAGCTCCGGTGCGGGTGATCGTGCCCTGGAAGTATGGGTTCAAGTCAGCCAAGTCGATTGTGAAGATCAGGTTCGTCAAGCATATGCCGCCGACGACCTGGAATGAGCTGGCTTCGAATGAGTACGGTTTCTACGCCAATGTGAATCCAGAGGTAGACCATCCGCGCTGGTCGCAGGCTCACGAGCGGCTGCTGAATGCCTACACGATCTTCCCGAAGGTGGTCCCTACTTTGATGTTCAACGGATACGGTGACCAGGTGGCATCCATGTATGCGGGGATGGACCTGCGCAAGAACTACTGAGCCCCGGTCGATGCAGGCTGGGGCGCCTCTGTGAGAGGCTGGAAACGAGGATCTGCGCTGCTTTGGTGCGGACGCCGCTTCTTGAAGGAGCAAATGGGCTAAGAGGGCCAGCCAGGGATGAGCAGTTATGAAACTGCCGGGAGAGTATGAAGGATCGAAGCATTGTGATTGGCAAGGCGGTTGCCCATGCGCTGTGCCTTTTGCCGGCGCTGGGCCTGGCGCGAATGTACGGCAATGGATCGCTGGTTGCACAGCCTGATCCGGTCAACTACATTACCCACTTTACAGGGAACTGGGCGCTCTGGATTCTACTCGCCGACCTGGCCATTACTCCGCTGCGCCGACTGCCGGTGGGAGCGGGAAGACAGGGGCTGAATTTTCTGGTGCGGTTTCGCCGGTTGGTGGGACTTTATGCTTTCTTCTATGCCACGCTGCATCTGCTGACGTATGTGTTGCTCTTCAGCGGCTACAATCTTTCCGCAGCCATCTCCGGCCTCGAAGCCGGGCGCGTTCTGGAGCCATGGCACCAGATGCAACTCATCTGGCCCACCATCTTTGACGACCTGGAGAAGCGGAAGTTCATACAGGTGGGGATCGCCGCCTGGGTGATTCTGTTTCTGCTGGCTGCCACCTCTCCCCGCCGGATGCTGCGTGCCATTGGAGGAAAGAACTGGCAGCGTCTGCATCGCATGGTCTATGTTGCTGGAGTACTGGCTTGCGTGCACTACTGGTGGCTTGTAAAGGCCGGCGTGCGTACTCCCTGGAGGGTTACCGCCGTGCTGACGATCCTGCTCCTGATCCGGGTAGGGTTCTGGATGGGAAAGCGCGGCGGTGCCGCTCGTGGCCTGCAGCCAATTCACAGGGAGGGTCCGTGGAGAGAACAAGATTCAGCGCCTGGGGCCGGCTGAACGGATGATACATCGATGATGGTGAGAGATCCTTACTCGGCCACGCCCTCGAACATATCCGTAGATTGCATCGCGGGTTGAGGCACCACGGAAGCCGCCAGCAGGTAGTGCTCCTGGTGGCCGTGCTCGTCGAAGATGGGGCGGGCGCGCTCCATCAGCGGAGCCTGCGTGGTGTGGGCCTGCATGGCCTGGAGCTTGAGCGGAAGAACGGAGCTGACGTCCAGGGTGTGCGTCCATGGGGAGGGGATGTGGCGCAGCCGGCCTTCCACGAAGAAGTTCATCGTGAGGTGGTAGAGGCGCTGCGGCGTGTAAAGGTCGCCCAGAGCGGGGAAGCGTTTGGGCGAGCCGGCCCAATGAAAGGCCGCGGTGGCCGCAGCCGAAGCCACGGTGTGATCGGCGTGGGTGTTCAGGCCTCCGTCTGCGCCAAAGGTGACGATCACCTGGGGGCGGAGGATACGGATGCGCTGGACAATTTCGGCGGCCAGTCTGGAGAGCGGCTGGTGCTCGAGCTGGCCGTCCTGGTAGTTCAGAATCTCATGGTGGTGAACCCCCAGAATCCGGCAGGAGGCGGCGAACTCCGCGCGGCGAAGCTGGCCAAGCTCTTGCGCCGAGGAGGCTGTGCCGCGGTACGAGCCGGCACTGCCATCGGTGAAGCAGAGGATAGAGGTTTCGACCTGACGCCGGGAGGCCATTGCCAGGGCCCCGCCAAAGGCGAAACATTCATCGTCAGGGTGTGCGGTGACGCAGAGCAGTCTCAGGCCCACGTGGTATCTTCCTCTTCTCCGGCGATTGCCGGGTTGCCGGCGGTGGCCGGGTTACTGGTTGGGGACTTGCCCTTGGCGGTTCTGGCCGCGAGCGGTGTCCGGGCCGGATCGGCTCCGGCTTCGTCAAAGAGTCTGCCGGAGGAGCTCTTTGGATGAGGCCGGGCTTTGGGGATGGCGGTCAGAACCGGGGCGAAGGTCATGCGATGGAGAGGGCTGGGGCCATGCTCGGCCAGGGCCTTGCGGTGCGTCAGGGTGGCGTAGCCCTTATGCGCGGCCAGGCCGTACTGCGGGTGCAGAAGATCCAGCTCCCGCATCAGGGCATCGCGGTGGACCTTGGCCACGACGGAGGCGGCGGCGATGGAGAACGAGAGCGCATCGCCGTAATAAAGGCGGGTCTGGGCGCAGGGGCGGGAGAGCTGGGCGAGGTCCAGAAGCATGGCGTCGATGAGCAGATGGTCGGGAGCGATGGTAAGAAGCTGAACCGCGCGCAGCATGGCCAGACGTGAGGCCTGGTAGATGTTGAGCCGGTCGATGGTCCCGGCGTCGACTTCGGCGATCGCCAGGTCGAGAGCGACGTCACGGATCCTGCGATCAAGTTCTTCGCGCTGCCGGCGGGTGAGCTGTTTGGAGTCCGTCAGGCCCATGCGGCGGAGATCCTCTGGTTCGGGAGGGAGGATCACTGCGGCGGCGACTACCGGGCCGAACAGGGCGCCACGCCCCACCTCGTCAATCCCGGCGATGACCCGGAAGCCCTGGCTGCGGAGGGTCTGCTCGTGCGTGTCTGAGCAGACCAGTTGGCGCAGCATCTTTTGCCGGGCAGTGGTTTTGCTGACGCCGTCGACCGGGGGGATGGGAAGCCGTGGAGCCATGGTGAGGATTGTTTGCGCTGGAGCCGTGCGCGGATTGCGTCTCACGGGAGCGTACTCTTCGAGTGTACGCCCATGCAGGGGAAGCCGATTTCTTTGCAGCAGGGCATGGCTGCGTGGATGTTATCGCCGCTCCGGTCGCCTGTGGCGTTTCAACGTTCCAAGACCGCCGATCTGTTTGAAAACTTGAGGATGACGGCTGAAGGCCTGGCCAGCAACGGGAGTACGTCCGGAGGTACTAGTGAGGAACTCCGGTTTTGCCCTATGCTGACGGCAAGAAAGCAAAGTTTGCAGCGGGTCATTTGGATAGGGGATTCCTCCCGGGAGATTGGGTGTATGCGAGTGGAAGCAACATGGAGAATGCTGCTGATCGGTGTTCCGTTGTGGTTGGCGGTCCCGGGATCAGCCCAGAGCGCATCGCCGCCGAGCGGTGCTGCGGCTGTGCAGCCGGCCCAGCCCGATGCAGGCACCGGAAAGGCGCAGGCGGCAGAGGCGAAGCAGGCAGAAAAGACCAAAGCCAAGGAAGAGAAGATGGTCAAGAAGGCAGCTGCGGCCAGAAGCAAGGTCTACACCGGGCCGAACACCATTATCGTGCTGCCACCCAAGCCGATTCTGGATGAAGAGGGAAAGCAGCGGCTGGACCCGGACGGAAAGCCGATGTTCTATCCGCCAGTGAAACAACAGAGGGACAAGCACGGGCATCCGCTGTTTGACGCGAATGGCAAGCCGGTCTTCCAGACGGCGACGGATCTGGGTTATGACGAGCGTGGAAAGAAGATCCGCGCACACAAGATAAAGCCGCCCAGAATGACGCCGATGACCATCAGCCGGGGAACGCTCACCGTGGATGGCATGATCGGCAAGGCAGAGATGAACTACCAGATCGCTGATTTCAAGTATCTGTACCTGTATGCGCCGGGAATCGGAACGCTGGTGGTGTCCAATGAGCCGTTCACGGGAGGCAAGGAAGAGAAGGGAGCGTTCAACAAGAACAACCTGACAGTGACGATGGGCGAACATATGCTGCAGCTCGCTTCTGACCAGTGGCTTCTGGGGAAGAACAAGAGAGTGGCGCCGGCGTACGTGATGGTAGACCGGGAGTTCAAACTGCCCTCCTCGTTCCCGGTGGTCGGCTACGGGTCTACGCTGAAGACGCCCTATGAGTGGCCGGGGAGCCATGAGAATGTCCCACTGAAAGGGGCGTTTGTGCAACCTCCTCCGGTTCCTGTGAACCTGCGGCCGGTGATGCTGCTGAAGCCGTGCCCGACCGGAGAGATGCGCAAACCGGCACCGCCGGTGCTTCCGGGGCAGAAGGAGGTTGTGCAGCCTTGCGTTCCGATTCCGAAGGGGAGCGTAACGATTTCGAAGCCGGCTACGAGCGGAACTGGGAGCGGAGCTGCGTCGGCTGCAGGGGACAAGGCTTCGGCGACGTCTGCAGCGCATTCGTAGAAGCAGGAGACGCAACAACGGCGACCCGGTCTGGGTCGCCGTTGTTGCGTTGAAAGACGATGTACTTTGAAGCGAGGTGCGAATCAGCTATGCGCTGCGCTCAACCTCGCGCAGACGGGCAGCCTTGCCGCGGAGTCCACGGAGGTAGAAGAGCTTGGAGCGGCGAACCCGGTAAGAGCGAATCTTCTCAACCTTGTCGACGACCTTGGAGTTGTACGGGAAGATACGCTCGACGCCTTGGCCAAAGCTCATCTTGCGGACAGTGAACGAACCCTGGGGGCCCTTCTTGCAGGCAATGACCATGCCCTCGAAGGCCTGGAGGCGCTCTTTGTCGCCCTCTTTGATCTTCACCTGCACGCGGACGGTGTCGCCGGGCGCGAAATCGGGAAGGTCGGTGCGCTGGAGCTTGGTGGCCAGCTTTTGCATGATGGGATGAATTGACATGATGGATTCCTTACGTAAAGTCGCAGGGACCAGTTTACACCATGCTGACCGGATCTTGAAGTCTTTTCCTCCGAGGCGCTTGCCTGCGCGGCAGGACTCTCGGCGCGGTTGATTGCCCGGAGCGGAGCCGGGAAGATCCGGCCAGATGAGAGAGTGGCGAGCCGCCCACGCTCAGCCAGGCCCAGGGGCGAACGTGCTGTTCGTGCATCCAGGTGCGTCCGCAGCGTACCGGGGAAACCCTTTGGGCCGGGTGAGCGTCCATCCGTACATGAGGCAACTACTTCCAGTTGCGCTGGCGGTTGCGGTCTTCGCTCTCCCGTCCTGGGCGCAGCGGAGCGGCGGGGCCTCTGATGCAGCAGGCGGAGGCCATGGCGGAGGTGGCGGCTTCCATGCGGCGTTTTCCAGCCGGGGTGGATTTTCCTCGATTGGTAACCACGTGGCGAGGCCGAGAGAAGTCTCTCGGTTTGCGGGTCAGGGAACACCGAGAACCTGGCCTTCCTTGTACGATAACCACCATCCGGGATACAACAATCACCATCCAGTGGCAGGGTCCAATCCCCAGAGATGGCGGGATGAGAGATGGCGGGATGGCCGTTACGGTGTCCCGTACAACTATCCGGTGGGATATGGCTACGGCGGGCTGGGAGCAGGGTGGCCGTTGGTCTCCGGGTGGGTGGATGCCAACGACCCGGGGTTTGAGGACGATGATCAGTCCTACGGTGACGACTCGTCCGGCGATGCGACCGCGGACGGAAGCGATGGTGCTGCAGCTTCCGGATCGGATGGCTCTGACGCAGGTTATGGCTCTGACGCAGGTTACGGACCCTATGCGGGGTATGGCCCCGAGGGAGGCGGCGGAGGGTATTATCCCCCGCCCCCTCCATACGTTGGCATGCCGCCGCAGATGCTGGGGCCGGAGGGTCAGGGTTCGATGGCGGTTTTCCCGGAACGAGCAGCCTCACCGGCTCCTTCACTCTATGACTCCGCTGCGGTGACGCTGGTCTTCAAGGATGGACGCCCACCGGAGAAGATCTACAACTACGCTCTGACCCGGACCATGCTGTATGTCGCTGACGGTTCACACCAGCAGATTCCCATCTCTGAGCTGAATCTGACCGCGACCGAGCAGGTAAACCAGCACAACGGCGTGGACTTCCAACTGCCACAGTAGCATCATCTTTTTGCTCCTGGCGGGGTGCGGGGCTTAGGCCGCGACGGCTGTCTTCCGTGTTGAAAACCGCGCTTCCCGCGCGCTCCCGGAGATTCGTCGACGCCTGACGCAGTTGTGCCACTTTGGAGGCACGCGTTCGGGTTCGGATTTACCAGGGAGACGTCTGTTCGATGTATCCGAGGCTGGCCAGATAGCTGCGGTCGTCGTCAGAGAGTTCGGCCGTCTGCAGCAGGTCGGGGCGATTGGCAAGGGTCTTGGCCAGCGCAGCCCGGCGGCGCCAGCGGCGGATGGCCAGATGGTCGCCACTGGAGAGGACCTCGGGAACCGGACGTCCCAGGAACTCAGCGGGCCGAGTGTAGTGGGGGTAGTCGAGGATGCCGCTGGAGGCGTGGGTGGAGCGGGGTACGGCCGGATGATGCTCACCACTGGGCTCCCCGCCTGGCTGTCCATCGTTCCCGACGCCGGAGCCGGAGGTTGGGACGCCCGCAGGCGCCGTGGACGCATTTTCTGCCGGGGCGGGATCGCCCTCTCCGAAGCTCTCGTAACGGCTGGAGTCGGCGTGGCCAAGGACGCCAGGGAGAAGGCGGACGGTGGCATCGAGGAGGATGGCCGCGGCCAGTTCGCCGCCGGAGAGGACGTAGTCTCCTATAGATAGCTCCTGATCGCAGAGCATCTCCGCGACGCGCTCATCGACGCCCTCATAACGGCCACAAAGCAGAACGACGCGCTGCAGCCCGGCCATCTGGCGGGCGGTGGATTGCGTGAAGCGCCTGCCCTGGGCGGAGAGCAGGATCACGGCCGTGCCGCTCTCCTGGCGCTGCGGCCGGGGAGGAAGGTTCAGAGCCTCCAGGGCTTCATGGATGGGCTGGGGCTTGAGCACCATGCCCTCTCCGCCGCCGAAGGGACGGTCATCCACGGTGCGGTGACGGTCGTGCGTAAAGGAGCGCAGATCGTGGATATGGGCGCTCGCAATTCCGGCGCGCAGGGCGCGTGAGACTACGCCGTGGCCCAGAATACCCTGATCCGGCAGGGCGCCAAAGAACTCAGGGAAGATGGTGAGGATGTCAAAGCGCATGGACGTAGGAGAGACAAAGACCGGCGAAGGGCATGATTCGGAGTGAGACCAGTGTACGACTCCTGGCCCTGCTCCCCAACCCGGAGGCTGAGGTGGGCGCATTTAAGCCTCCCGGGACGAGGATGAATCTGAAAGATCCAGATAAGTCAAAGATGATGGCTATGGCATTTTCGGTGTAGATTGGGTATCCCGAAGCGGGCTTGCCGTGGCGTTTTCATTGGGGGAAAACGCCCATCGAAGGCGAGTCGCCCTCAACACCTACACCGAAACTGCCTTAGGGGCTCACTGAGGGGTCTTGGGAGGGAGTCTCCGGCAGATCAAGAAGACCGTCGGGGAGGTGCATGGTGATGCGCTGCGCCTGGATGTCAATCGCATCGATCCAAGCCTGGACAAACGGAATCAAGACAGGATCGGCGCCGGGAGTGGTTTCTACCGAGAGCAACGGGGCGGCGTCCTGCAGGCGAATCCGGCCGTCGGGGGTGGTGATGAACTCGATGCCGGTCACGGTGCCGACGCGGCGGGGAGGGTTGGGGCTGTTGGCTGCGGCGGAGGGGGTGGAGTTGAAGACCGTACAACCCGTCAGGTCGCCTACGAAGAAGGTATCGGGGTCGAGTGCGGGGAGATCTTTGCTGGAGATGAGCAGCGTGGAGCCGGCGAGGACTTCAGCGGCTGAGATTGAGTCGCAACCGGAGAGCTTGAGGACGATGAGGCCGGCTTTCTTGCCGGAGGGAACCCAGTGATCCTCTATGTGTCGGGAAGTGGCGTTTGGCTGTGGAATGGCGGTCTTCTCATCGGCGAGCAGGACCTCGCGGTCCCTCTCAAAGAGTCCGGGAAGATCACTGAGCGGCTCTGCAAGCAGCTCACCCCGACGACCCTGTGGGCGCAGCAGACGGGCGATGGGAAACCACGCTCCGGTCAAGAGGCTACTCAAGGCGCGGAACCTGGGGAGCGGTGCAGAGCAACAGAGCCTCAACAGAGCCCCGCGTCAGGGGTATAACCTGCAAGCTCAGATCGGCTATGCAGCCTGGGGGCAAACAATAAAAGGCCAACCGCCGCTCAGGGGAGCGTGTCGCAGACCGTTCCGTCGCCTCCACGGAAGGTAGACCAGCGATACATCCGCTGCCCGGAGGCAGACAGGGCTCAGGCTCCGGCCCGCGGGTCGCGGATTCAGTCATGGTCCGTGCGGCTCGATGGGCTTCCGTAGCTCTGGTGTTCATGGCCGACCTCGACGATATCCAGAGAGAAACGGTGCTGGAGTTTCATGCTGGCGGCACCGAGGATGGTTCGCAGAGAGCGCGCGGTGCGTCCCTGCTTGCCGATGACCTTGCCGATATCGTTGCTGGCGACATGCAGACGGAGAACGATAGCGTTCTGCTCGCTGAGAACCTCCACTCGAACGGCGTCAGAATCGTCAACCAGAGCACGGGTGATCTCAGTCATCAGAGTTTGCATCTCCGAGACAGCTAAATTGTTGTCTTGAAGTGGGTTTGAAGAAGACACTCATTCACCTCTAGAGAGTAATACGCCAGCACCACAGCACCAGCCGCTTCTCTAGGGTGGAAGGGGTCCCGTCGATTACCGCTTTGAGGTGTAGCGCAGAACAAAATAGTGCAGACCACAACCCAGCATTCCAGTTACCGAGTTCTACGTATGGAGCATCAAAACGGCGGTGTTAGCTTGAGTGAGTCTACTGTAAGTGAAGCAATCTTAGCGATAATCTTTGGATCCATGAAAGCGGCACAGAAGTTACTCTTCGGATGGTTACCTATGCCGCAGGAGTTGCCTCAGCCTCTGATTGGCTGGAAACCACGGGCTGCCTGGACAGGATTTTGCTGACGGTCTCAGAGAGTTGGGCGCCCTTGGCTGTCCAATAATCGATACGGTCACGCTTGAGGCTCACGCTGGCCGGATTGGTGCGAGGGTTGTAGGTCCCGACGACTTCGACCGAACGGCCGTTACGGGCACGGTCCTTCTCGATGACAACGACGCGATAGTGGGGCTGCTTGCGGGCGCCAACGCGCGCCAGACGAATCATCAACACAGGGTAGATCCTCTCAAAAAAGGCAGTGGTGTGTGTTTCGGGGTAGTGGTCCGGCGAGTTGAGGTGGTAGCCCTGTCTGGAATCATTGACTTGGACGAATCTACGATTCATCCAATCGGTCCAGGTAGGCACGACCGAAGCAACCGACCGACGCAAAAGTCCGAACACCTAAGTATCGCGGATTTCAGCAGGTTTCGCAATGGGGAAAAGTGACGATGTGGTAACGAAGGTCGTCTCAAAGCCCCCACGTGTGAAGCGGTTACGGGGAGATTACCGGTATAGGAAAAAGGTGATCCAGAGAAGCAATGCGTGAATTAGAATCCTTTAGTAACACAACTTCCATGCCTTTTGGCTGGAGGGGCGAGACTGGGAAATTGGTGAAAAGACGCGCCGAGGCATCGAACGAGGTGCGGTGATGCAACGGCAAGCTGAGGCGAGCTACGGATTGGGTGGCATCCTGGCCAAAACGCTGTATTCAACAAACTCCCAGGCAGTGCCTGGAGAGGAAGGAGATCGGTTGACAACTCTCTACAGGTCCTACGAGAGTGTCCCGGTGCGTGCAGCGGTGCGCTTCCCGCTGCATCTGGAGATCGTTCTGCGGACGGCTGAGAAGGAGTATCCGGGGGTTACGGAGGACGTATCTGCGAACGGTCTGCTGTTCGCTTCCAGGGAACTTCCCCCCGTGGGTGCAGTGGTTCGGTTTGAACTGACCATGCCTGCAGCAATTATGGGCGGTTTTTCTGATGTTCTGCTTCATTGCGTAGGGCGGATTGTTCGACACCAACGGATGGACGACAGGTTTATGGCCGCAGCGGTCATTGATGAATACTCGTTTAGAGGCTGAGCAGTTATGAGTAAAGATTTGGACAATGACGATGCAATGAGGAGATACGACGCCCTGGAGGGAGGCAGATCCGATCTGGATCCCGGCGGGCAGGACTCTGAAGCGGACTCCGAGGAGAACGCTGGCGGTATCCGGGTGATCCTGGCTGATTCTCAGGCGATCTATCGTGTGGGGATGCGGAAGGTATTTGCTCTGGAGGACGACATCCGGGTGGTGGCGCAGGCGGAGACGCTGGAGAACCTGTACGGGGCATTGCAGCGTTTTCCTACGGATGTGGTGTTGCTGGAAGGGCACCTGATTGCTGGTACGGTGGATGCCATTCCTGAGTTGTTGCGACGCGCTCCGGACGCCAAGCTGATTGTGCAGATCTCCTCCAGCGACGAGGGGAACACGGTGGAGTTGTTCCGGCGTGGGGTACGCGGGGTGGTGCCGCGGTCCATCTCCCCGGATATGCTGGTGAAGTGCGTGCGCAAGATCGCCGCCGGCGAGACGTGGATTGACAATCAGTCAATCAGCTGGGTGATTGATGCCTATCGTGAGCAGGCGTCGATGTTGACCAACCCCAGGGCGCAGCCGCGCCTCTCAGAGAAAGAACTCGCCATTATTACCTGCATCACCCGCGGCATGCGTAACAAGGAGATTGCCTTTCAGATTGGAACCACCGAGCAGGTAGTGAAGAACTATCTGCGCAAGATCTACGACAAACTCGGCGTGGCGGACCGATTGGAGTTGGCGCTCTACTGTCTGCACCACAAGATTCTGCAGTCGACGTCGGGGACGGCAGAGGCCCCGTTTGTCGATCCGGGAATTCCATTACGGGCCAAGATGTAGGGGCAAGGCCCGGAGGGGATGCGGCCGGGCCATGGACGTTCACGGTTCTATGAAAGGGGATGTACCCCAAGCACTCTTATGCGCAGCAAAGCGGTGCAGGGGAGAAGCCCCGCGAGCCTGCCAATGCCTGCCCGAGGGCCTTTCATGTTGCCATGAAGCTGCAAGACACCTGTATCCTCCGGTCTTCTATCTTCCAGTCCTGAATACTTCATTCTGGATCCTTCCTGGATGCAATGAAGGTGTGCCGTTGAGATATCCGAAGCCGGGACCGGGATCGGGAACGTATGCTGGTTCAGGTCTTTGAGGATGGATGGACGATGAACCTGCTGCAGCCGTTTCGCATGTTGAACCTGCGCCAGAGGCGCGTCTTTCTGGCCTGCTTCCTTGGCTGGACGCTGGATGCGTTTGACTACTTTCTGTTGACCTACTGTCTGGATTCGGTAGGTGCTACGTTTCACCTTTCGCTGAAGGTTGTGGCGGAGGCGCTCTTCTGGACGCTGGCCATGCGTCCGGTGGGGGCGGTGCTGTATGGCTCTATGGCGGAGCGGTTTGGCAGGCGTCCCACTTTGATGGTCAATATCGCCTGCTTCAGCGTCTTTGAGCTGGCCTCAGCGTTCGCGCCCGTCTGGCCGGTCTTTTTACTGTTCCGAGCGTTATACGGCGTGGCCATGGGAGGAGAGTGGGGCGTGGGCGCGGCCCTGGCGATGGAGACCCTGCCCATGGAGGCGCGGGGATTCTTCTCCGGGCTTCTGCAGGAGGGATATGTTACCGGCAACCTGATCGCCGCGGCTGTGGCGGGTTTGTTTGGTCTCTTTGTAGCGCACGTGCATCCGCAGGGGTTTGCGGGAAGCTGGCGAATGCTGTTTGTGATCGGTTCGCTGCCGGCGCTGCTGGTCTTCTCCCTGCTCTCTCGGGTGGAGGAGTCGCCGGCCTGGGAGTCGGGAAGGCAGAGACGATTGCAGCGCAGAGCTCAGCCGCGCGAGTCTCTTCTGGCCCGGGCGAGGAGGGGAACGAGTCTGGGAGTGCGGTTTGGTGGATCATTTCTCTTCCTGACCTTGCTCATGTTCGCGTTCAACTCCCTCAGCCATGGGACCCAGGATCTGTATGCGGCGTTTCTCCTTCATGATCAGCGGATGAGCCTGCCGCTGGTGTCTGCGGTGGCGATGGTAGGCACTCTGGGAGCCTTAGTGGGTGGTCTGGTGTGCGGCACGCTCTCCGAGCGGTTGGGTCGACGGAGGACGATTGTGGTGGCCGCCCTGCTGTCGATCCCGATGATTCCGCTGTGGGCATGGAGCCATACGGCGGTGGTGCTGGCGGTGGGCGGGTTTCTGATGCAGTTCATGGTGCAGGGGGCGTGGGGCGTGATTCCGGTGCACCTGACGGAGTTGGCTCCGCCAGCGGTCCGAGCGGTGTTTCCCGGAGTCGCCTACCAGTTGGGGAACTTGCTGGCCTCACGCAATGGGGTGTTTCAAGCTGCGCTTGCAGCGCGTCTTTACCAGGGAAGACTGGCGCCGGTGATGGCATGGACGGTGCTGGTGGTAGGCTTGCTGGTGGCCGTTGTGACCTGGTTGGGTCCGGAGGCCAAGGGCGCGGACTTGTCGACTGTTGAGCTCGCTGCGTAGTCTTGGAGCACTCCTGCCGGGTGGCTGGAGGGTGATGAGAGAACGGCTGAAAGATGTTGGCAGGAGGGATCCATGACGGCATCGATGGGTGGCTCCGCGAAGACCATGAGCGATGGGGGCGAGACGGCTAAGCCGGCGCAGAAGAAGCTGGTGGCGGCGCAGCCGTACCTGATCGAGCAGGATTGGGCAGCCTACACACCCGAGCAGCATGCTATCTGGAGAGAACTGGTGACGCGCCGCATGCCGCAGTTGTACCAGCATGCATCCAGAGCGTACCTGGAAGGCTTTGAGCAGATCGGGTTACAGGCGGACCGGTTGCCGGAACTGACGAAGGTCAGTGCGCGACTGGAGCCACGGACGGGCTGGAACTCCACGCCGGTGAGTGGGTTTCTGCCATCGGATGCTTTCTTTGAGATGCTGGCGGCGCGCAAGTTTCCTACCACTACCTGGATTCGCAGCCGCGACGCCATGGAGTACACCCCGGAGCCGGACATCTTCCATGACGTGTTTGGACACGTGCCGATGCATGCGCATCCGGTGTTTGCCGACTTTCTCCAGGAGTATGGCCGAGTGTGCGCGAGCCTGAAGAGCGCCGATGCCCTGGAACGGCTGGGAAGGCTGTTCTGGTTCACGGTGGAGTTCGGGGTGATCCATGAAGAGGGGAAGATCAAGGTCTACGGCAGCGGCTTGATCTCCTCGCACGGTGAGTGCACGCATGTGGTTGAGCGCGGGGCAGGATTGGAGATCCTCGAGTTCGATCTGGCGAAGGTGATGGAGACGGTGGTGGACGTAAGCCGGATGCAGCCGGTTTTGTATGCCATTGAGAGCTTCGAGCAGATCTATGAGGCTGCCCGAGAGGCAGAGTCCTGGCTGGGAGTTTAGCCTGGCGAACAAATTTCCCTCGCTCAGAGGGGTTGCTATCCACTCATATCATCGATATGATCTTCTTATGAACTCGATGCACGCCACGGCTTGTTGTCTCTGTCCTGACCCTGGGGTCTGGGACACTGTCCGTGATTGAGTGCTGCTGAGGCTCAAATTTCCCAAATTACCCCAGGTGCCCACGAAGCTAATCGTGGGCTTTTGTTTTTGGCGAATACGTGGGGCGTAAATAGATTGGAGGCGGCATTGAGTGAGACGGTGAAGGCTGGTGCAGGTACAGCGCCGGTCAAGGAGACCAAGGCGCAGCGATCCGAGCGGTTGAAGCTGGAGAAGAATCCCTGGGAGGCATGGGACGAGGTGCGCCGGTTTGCGCGCGAGGGGCGTGGCAGTGTGCTGCCGGAGTGGGCTGAGTTCTATCTCAAGTGGTGGGGTGTCTACACCCAGGGCGATGGTGCGGGTGTTACCGGAGGCTCTGGAGGGCAAGGCAAGGCCACTGAGTACTTCATGATGCGCGTCGGGCTGCCGAATGGACTGCTGACCGCCCATCAACTGCACACCCTTGCAGAGATCACGGAAAAGTATGCTCGCGGCGTCGCCGATATTACCACGCGACAAAACATCCAGTTCCACTGGCTGACGATCGAGTCCCTGCCGGAGGTGGTGGAGGCGCTCAACGCCATCGGCCTGAGTCCCAAGGGGTCGTGCGGCGACGTCGCCCGGAACGTGACTGGGTGCCCGCTGGCGGGGCTCGACCGGCATGAGCTGCTGGATGCCTCGCCGCTGGCCGTGGCGGTATCGCGGATGCTGACGGCCAATCCGGAGTTCTACAACCTGCCTCGCAAGTTCAAGGTGTCCGTTACCGGATGCCCGATCTGGTGCAGTTATCCGGAGATCAACGATGTCGCGCTGACCGGGCTCAAGCGCGTCAAGAATGGCAGAGAAGAGGTAGGGTACAGCGTGCGCGTGGGCGGAGGACTCTCTGCCGAGCCGCACCTGGCCGTGCGCCTGAACGCATTTGTGCCGCAGGATAAGGCGTTGCTGGTGGTGCGGGCGATCTGCGAGATCTTCCGCGAGCAGGAGGTGCTGCGCCAGAGCCGCACGCATGCCCGCCTGAAGTATCTCTTCCTGAAGCATGGCTGGACGGCGGAGCAGATGCTGGCGGCGATTGAAGAGAAGCTCGGATTTCGCTTGGAGCCGTGCGCGGAAGGACCGGTTGCCGAGGATGTTTACCGGGACCATGTGGGCGTGACTCCCCAGCGACAGCATGGGTTGAGTTCGATCGGTGTCACGGTGCTCAACGGACGGCTGACTCCCGTGCAGCTCCACGGATTGGCGTCTCTGAGTGAGGCCTACGGCGATGGTTCGCTGCGCGCCACCATCGGGCAAAACATCGTACTGGTGAATCTTGCCAGTGCGAAGACCTCTGAGGTGGTGAAGAAGATTGTGGAGATGGGGCTGGAGGTGCAACCCAACGTCTTCTATCGCGGCGCCGTGGCCTGCACCGGGACTGAGTTCTGCAAGCTGGCGATCGCGGAGACCAAAGGATACAACCGGTGGCTGGTGGGGGAGCTGGAAGAGCGGCTGCCGGAGTTTGATCAGCAGATACGGCTGCATGTGACCGGCTGCACCAACAGTTGCGGTCAGAGCTGGCTGGCCGATATCGGGTTGGAAGGCAAGAAGCTGAAGAAAGATGGACAGATGGTCGACGCGTTTTACTTCTGTGTCGGCGGAGCCGTCGGGGAGCATGCGGGCATCGCGCGGCAGATCGGGTTCCGCGCCGCTGCCCAGGATTGTCCGGATGCCATTGAGCGGCTGTTGCGCGGGTACCTGAAGCAGCGCTCGGATGGAGAAAATCTGCGTGCCTTTTTCCGTCGCAAGAGCAATGAGGAGTTGCGGACGTTGCTGGCGGGCGAGGCTGTGGAGGCTGTGGAGCGAGACCTGGCGCCGGGACCTGTTCCCGCCAGTGTGGGTTGAGAGAGAGTATGAGCCTGTTCCCAATCTTTCTGAAGCTGGCGGCGCGCCCCTGCGTCGTTGTGGGGGCCGGACTGGTGGCGGCCGCCAAGATCGAAGGTCTGCTGGCGGCCGAGGCCAGCATCACCGTGATTGCGCCGGAGGCCTGCGCACGCGTGCAGGAGTGGGCCGAGGCCGGGGACCTGCGTTGGGAGCCAAGAGCGTATCGGGAGGGGGATCTGGCCGGCACGTTTCTGGTGGTAGCCGGAACCTCGGTCCCTGCGGTGAATCGTGCGGTGTTTGCCGAAGCGGCAGCGGGAGGGGTGCTTTGCAACTCGGTGGATGACCCGCCGTTCTGCGACTTCTACTTTCCCAGCGTGGTAAGGCGCGGCGAGTTGCAGATTGCGATCTCCACTGGCGGGGCGAGCCCGGCGCTGGCGCAGCGGTTGCGCCGCGAGATTCAGCAGGCGCTGCCGCCGGATACCGGAGACTGGCTGGCTGAGCTCGGATCGCTGCGGCGGGAGGTGACCGCCGTAGAACCGGTGGGCGAAGAGCGCAGGCTCTTGCTGCATGACCTGGCGCAGCGCGAGGTATGCGGGTATGAGCAGTGCCCCTCGCGGATACGGGCTCGGCGCCACGCCGCGGAGCACGGACGGGTGAGGCCCGTGCCGGAAAAGGAGAACACATGACGACTGCCGAGAAGGGCGTGGTGTACCTGGTGGGAGCAGGGCCCGGTGATCCGGAGCTGCTGACCTTGCGCGCGCTGCGCCTGTTGGAGACCGCCGATGTGGTCTTTCATGACGATCTGGTGCCGGAAGAGGTGCTTGCCCGGGCGCACCGGCATGCGCTGGTGACCAGCGTAGGCAAGCGCTGCGGCAGGCCCCGCATCACCCAGGCCGGAATTCACGCGTTGATGATCGAGTCGGCGCGCGCTGGACAGAGTGTGGTCCGGCTGAAGAGCGGTGATCCGCTGATCTTTGGGCGAGCCGGCGAAGAGATGGCGGCGCTGCGCGCTGCCGGCGTGCGATTTGAGGTGGTGCCGGGGGTTACAGCCGCGTTCGCTGCGGGAGCCGCATTGCAGTTGCCGCTGTCCGATCGCGTGTGTGCGAGCAAGCTTGTCTTCTGCACCGGACAGCATGCCGATGGCAAAGACGCCGCGCCCATATGGCAGGGACTTCTGCCGGAGGATGTGACCCTGGTGGTGTACATGCCCGGTCGCGACCTGGAGCGGATCGCACGGGAACTGGCCGAGGCGGGAGTCGCAGGGGATGTGGCGTGCTGCGCCATCAGCCATGCAGCCACCGAGCGGCAGAGCTGGGTGGCTGCACGGCTGGATCACCTGGGCAAGGTTGCGTGCGGACCTGCTCCCTTGCTGCTGGTGGTGGGGCGTACCATGGCGCCGTTGCTGGCCGGCCAGTCGCCGGCGGATGAACGCGTTGTTCCGGTTGGAGCCGCCGCCGCCGAGGAGAGAGACCTGCGCTGAAGGCTCTTCAGCATTCGTACATCTTTCAGCTTCTGATAGCTGCTGCTCCGCGCTCCCGGCAGGCTTGCGTGCCGGGAGCGCGGAGCGCAGGGTTATTCGTCCATGCTCGGGCTGGATGCGGTGGTTGGAGCGGCTGGCGGCGTGGGGTGCCTGGCCAGCGGGGAGGTGATCTCGTCCAGGTAGTCTTTGGTGCCGGGAACGCGGACCATCACCGGGTAGCGCTCGCCGTCGTGGTAATCGACGTTCACCGGAGTGATGTACTTCTCCGACTGCATGAGGAAGTGGATGGGTTCTTTGCTGGTCTGGGCGGCAACGATGGCCTGATGCAGCGCGTCACCGGAGAAGACGATGCCGTTGACGGCGATCAGCTTCTGCCCCGGCGCCAGACCGGCCTTGTCCGCCGGGCTGCCCCAGCGAACATCGCCGATGCTCCCGTCAGCTCCCAGCCGCAGCCCCAGCGAGTACCAGACGTAGGGTCCGGGAGAGAAGTGGCGGCTGTAAGCGTGGATCATCGCTGCCATACCCGGGGTGGGGTGATCCTGATAGACGATCTTGTAACCGCCGCGAACGATACCGTCGAAGTCCGCGTGGGGGTTGATCTGATCGATACGGTCACGCATGAACGTCGCCCAGTCGTAGGGAACTACCTGGTTCAGATCCGCGATCAGCTCGGCGCGGTGGTAGGTGACGATCAGCGGACCTGTATTGCCGCCCTTGCCCAGGAAGATGTGCAGGAAGTCGGTGAGTGACTTCTGGTCGTTGGTAAGTTCACGGATCTTGGTGTCGGCATCCAGCCAGAAGAGTTCACCCTCCTGGTAGTAGTCCTGGCCGCGCCGCCAGTTGGACCACGCCGGGCCGTCGGCGCGCAGTACGCTCGCAGCGACTGCGGTGTCCACCGTCGGCCGCCAGATACGTCCGGACTTGTAGTCCAGTTGCGCCGCGGAGGCGGCCAGCAGATCGCGGTAGTCGGCCTGGGACTTCAGACCGGAGCGTGCCGCCAGCACATTGCCCAGGTACTGCGTCAGGCCCTCATAGACCCACAGCAGCGATCCCTGTTGCATGGTGGCGAAGGTCGGCTGATAGAGGTTGTAGGGGCGGCGGTACTTGCCGTTCCAGGAGTGGGTGAACTCGTGCGCCAGCAGGTCGGAGTCCGCAAGCTGGCTCTTCTGCGTGGCAAAGGCCTTTTCGCGCGTGCCGTTATCCGAGGACTGCCCATGCTCCAGGCCCTCCCCGCCAGTGTAGTTTGAGAGGGTGAGAAGGAAGTGGTAGACGTAGTAGTGGTGGCTGTCATAAGCGACGCTGGCCTCGCGCACCAGATTGGATATCTCGTCCAGAAGCTGGGGGCGGAGGTTGGAGTCGTCCGGCTCGTCGGAGACGACGTCGATGTAGTGTTTGGGCGAGATCTCCGGAGCCAGGGCAAACTCGTGGAAGTACTCGCCGGCGATCACCGGTGAGTCCTGGAGCTGCTCGACGGTGGTTGCTTCGTAGTGCGTGGTGCCGCCCACCTTGGCGTTCGGATCATAGGATCCGATCGGCGTCAGCGCCGTTCCAATGCCCCAGCCGGTTGGAACGGTCACGCTGGGTTGGATGGGGATGTCATGAACCGGGGTGTCGGCTGGATAGAGCATCAGCTTCTCCCACTCCAGCACAGCGATCTTGTCGTCGGCGCGCGAGGTGACGATGCAGTCCAGATGGGCGTGCAGCGTCGTGACGCCATCGGGAACGTCGACGTGAAACTCGTAAAGGTTCTCGTTGTCCCGGCGCCAGGGAAGCGTCTTGCCGTTGGCGGTGAAGACCACACCCGTGATGTCGTCTACCGGACCCGTGGGCATGTGGTTGCCAGGAATCCACTCCGGCGTGATGAAGGTGGCCGGGCCAGGTTTGACGGGAAGATCGATCTCGGCGTGGTACAGCTTGCGCGGAGCCTCGGTGAGATCCGCCGTGATGCGGATCGGTGTCTGCTCCGCTCCAGCGGACAAAGAGCCCTTCGCGGGCTGGCCGAAGACCGGAGTGGTCAGCGCAATCGCAACGACAAGAATCAATGGCTTAAGGTGCATGGGAGCCTTTCCATGTTGAAATTTTAGGAACTCAACGTAACCAAGATACGCTTGAGGGCGCGTAGAAGTCGCAGCCAGGCGGGTGATGCCTGCCTCAGAGGGATGCATGGCAGAGGCGACCCATCTTCCAGACCCCATCTGCGTGCCGATCGAGCGCGGAGCATCGACCTCGATCAGAGATCGCTCCTCCCCGATGCCGATGCGTACCGGGGAGGAATGACCCTTGGCGAAGAAGGGTTCACCGTCGTTCTGGCGGTGGCTGGTGGGGCTGATTTCTGATGCCAGAGATCCTCAAGGAATCCAAGTAGTTTGCGGGTAGGATGCGGCTACTGAGCGCCTGCAGGATCGACTGAAAATCACGGCATCTGAGGCGTGGCGAAAGGAAAGCGCGCCACGGCAAGCCTTGGCCGTGGCGCCGGGCAGGAAGAGCAGCCCTCCGGTGAAGCAGAGCCAGGGCAGCAGGTGCAGCGATTGGATATCCTGGTCACTCGACGTAGGGCCAGCCGTCGGCTGTCCAGCCCAGCAGGTTGAGGCCCAGCGTCGGGTATCCGTTGTTATTGCCGTCGTAGTAGTGATAGACCAGCAGCGGGCCATCGGTGTCGGTCATCACGCTCTCTCCACCGGGTCCGTCGATGTTGGAGTGAGCGCTGAGCAGAATGGTTCCTCCTCCATCGAGGAGGGAAACGCCTCCCCTGTCGACGTAAGGGCCTTTGACCGAGGTCGAACGCCCCACGATGATGCGATAGGTGCTGCTGGCCCCGTCGCAACAGGCGTCCACGGAGGCGAACAGGTAAAAGTAACCGTTATGGGGATAGATGTAGGAGCCCTCCAGGCCGGTTCCCGAAGGGTGGTAGGCGAGCTGGGTGCAGGCAGTGCCGGTAGGAACTCCGGTTTGATTGTTGACCGGAACAATCTGAATGCCATCCCAGTAGGAGCCAAACGCCATCCACGCGTTGCCCGAAGTATCGACCACCGAGGTGGGATCGATGGCGTTGGAGCCGGGGCAGTCGCCTGAGGTGTAGACGGGAGCACCGGAGTCAACGTAGGTTCCGGGAACGCCGCTGGAGCTGATTCCCAGGCCGATGGCCGAGTTCTGGCTGCCGCTGGTGGAGGCCGCGTAGTAGAGCCAGTACGCGCCGTTGTGTGCGGAGGCATCGGGAGCCCACAGGTCGCCGCTGGAGCCCGTATATTGGTTGGTCCAGGTGGGGAGTGAGGGCAGCGCCGTACCATCGTCGGCGAAGGTTGACTCGTCCGTGGACATGTGCGCGTGGATGAGGCTGTGGGTGGAGAAGAGATAGTAGGTCGAGCCGACCTTCAACATCGAAGGATCGTGAATGCCGATCGCCTGTGAGTCACCGCTGGCAGTGTCATATTCCACCGTTACGGTGTCAGGCATGGGATATGGGGAGTTTCCCGTGGAGGTGACGGTCCACTCCTGGCAGGTGCAGCCTGGCCCGGAGGCTGCTCTTTCTCCCTGGTCGATGGTTGCGGCGGTGGTGAGGCCGGAGCCCGCGTCTTTCAGAAAGAGTCCGCTGTTGACGTTCTTGATCAGGTAGTTTCCGTCGCTGAGAAGATAGAACTCCCATAGATGATCGCTGGTACCGTTGTCGGACCATTGCAGCACCTGGGCTCCGGCGGAGGTGGAGGAACTGCTGACGCCCATCAGTTGGTGGGTCAGCATGTTCTCCACGTTGTACTGGTTACTGTTCATGGGAATAAAGTGCCAGTCGATGTCAGCGGTGATGGTGCTGTTTGCCTCCTGCACCACGTCCGTCCCTGCTGTCTGGTTCTGCCCGGAGATGCCCAGCACCATGCCGCTGACGTTGTTGGTCAGGGTGTATTGAAAGGAGTCGTTCATGGCGGTCAGCGTTCCCATGTCGTAGGTTGAGCCCGTGCCGGTGGAACTGCTGCTGCCACCTTTAGCGCCACCGCATCCGGTGAAGGAGGCCACTGCAAACAGCAGTAGAAGGAGGGAGATCGCGCTGGGCATTGCTGCAATGCCGGTGGATGTCCTGGTCTGAATATCCTGCATGACTATACCTGTCCTTGAGTAACTCTTTGCTGGTTCGCTATCGAACCCCTGCGGAGGAGGGCCGGGCTGCTTACTTTGACTCTCCACGGGTTCCCACCACGGCGTGCGGCCAGTCGCCCTGCCAGGTGAGCGTCGAAATCTGGAGTGCCGGTTTGCCGGTGACTGCATCGTAGGCATGGAAGACGATGATGTCGCCCTGCGGCTGCAGGAGGATCGACGCGCCACCCGGCCCTACCCAGCGCCGGTTGCTGGTGAGCAGTTGTGTTCCGCCTCCCTCCAGCATCGGCCGGCCGCTGCGATCCACGTAGGGTCCGGTCACATGGAGCGAACGGCCGACCATGGTGCGGTAGGTGCTGTTGACGCCACGGCAGCAAAGGTCAAAGGAGACGAAAAGATAGTAGTAGCCGGCGTGGTGGACGATGAAGGGAGCCTCGATCGCCTGCCAGTCCGCAGGTAGTCCGGGCCGGGCCGGAGCGGGATTTGAGGGTTTGGCCCGAGCTGCAATTGAGTAGAGATGGGTATCGTCTGCGGACAGCTTGCCGGTGACGGCATCGATGCGGCGCAGCTTGATTCCACTCCAGAAGCTGCCAAAGCTGAGCCATGGCTCGCCCCTGGTGGTCAGAATGATGTTGGGGTCGATGGCATTGAAGTCATCCTTCCCGGTGGAGCGGAGCACCAGCCCCTGGTCCTTCCAGCGGTACTGGGGGCTCTCTGGATCGAGCGTGGCATTGGTTGCCAGGGCGATGCCCGAGGTGTTGCTGCCAAAGAGAGAGAAGGCGTAGTAGAGATGGTACTCACCGTGGAAGTAGGAGATGTCGGGCGCCCAGAGCGCCTTGGTGTCTGGACTGGCGGCCTGGATCCAGGTGGGAATCTGCCGGAAGACGTGGCCGCAGTTCTTCCAAGCGCGCAGGTCGTGGGAGCAGCGGATCGGCAACTGTCCCTCGGCGGGGTTTGATGTGGTGGCGAAGACGTAGTAGGTGTCTCCCTGATGTGCGATGGAGGGGTCATGGGTGACCGGGTAGTCGCCGCTCAAGGTGAAGGCCTGAGGCTGCTGCGCAGGGAGAGATGCCGGAGCCTGAAGGATGCCGGCCAGCAACAAGGAGAAGACAAGAGGAACAGAGAGACGCATTCGGGCTCCGGGAGGGGATGTTGGCTGGAGTTCAGTTCGGGACCGTAGCCGGCATGGGAAGGTTGCGTGCCAGCGCGGAGACTTAGGAGCCTGGCTTGTCTCCAACTGAGAACAAGCCAGGCTCCGAATCCTGCTGTTAGAAGGCGATTCTCAGACGGAGTTGCACATTTCGAGGACCGTTGAGAAGTCCGCCGATCTGGCCCACGTTGAGGTTGGCACTGTTGAGGTCCGAGTTTGGCCGGACGAAGATGTGGCGGTTGAAGGCGTCAAACATCTCCGCCCGGAAGTCGGCCGTGATGCTGCCGTGAATCGGAATGAGCTTCGAGATGCCGAAGTCCTCGTCCAGGTAAGCGGGTCCGCGGATGTTGGCGGAGTTGCGCGGCATGGTGCCGAAGCGCCACGGATTGCCCTCTCCTGTCGGTCCCACTCCGTTCGGATCCCGGTTGGTATACAGGTTGGGGTCATAGAAGGCGGCACAGTTGAAGTAGCCCGTGGCGCAGGCCGTGGCGTTGCTGTTGGGGTTGAAGAGAAGTGGATTCTTGTAATGAGGGTTTTTGACGGGCTGGCCCGGAACCTGATCGAAGCGGACACTGGAGTTCTTGCCGGGGATACCGGTAGCTCCCCAGATGCTGATGGGCTGACCGCTCAGGTAGCGCTGAATGCCGCTGACGCTCCAGTTTGAGATGACAGCCCGGATAGGACGGTTTACGGAGGAGAAGAATCTCTTCCCCTGCCCAAAGGGCAGGTCGTAGATGTAGCTGACGACGAGGTTGTTGGGAGCATCCTCGGAGCTGACGCACTTTTCCGCACGTAGATTCTCCGGATCCTGCACTCCAATGGAACCGCCGCCGCTCTGTTGCAGGTTGCCCACATACGGCTGGGCCGCATCAGCATCGGTCAGGTCCTTGGAGAACGTATAGGAGACCAGCAGGTTGAAGCCGTTGCTGAAGTTGTGCTGGAGCTTGGCTTCCAGAGCGTCATAGCTGGACATACCCAGGTTCTGCAGGTAGCTGTCCATATTCACGTAGGTGATCTGAGGAAACGGGCGCAGGGCCTGATACTCCTGTTCGTTCACCGGCCATGTGCAGCCCGAGGCGCAGGCAAAGTTGGCGTAGGGTTCCAGGGGAGGGCTACCGGCAGGGCCGGGAAGGGTAGCCCACCAGTAGAGCCAATCGCCAAGCGCCATGTCCTTGTCTGGCATGTCGTTGTACAGGTCAAGCAGCGCATGCAGATGGGTGGAGTGCATGCCCAGATAGCCCAGGGTGAAGATCCAGTCCGGCTTGATCGCGTACTGGGTCTCGAGGGTCCAGGTTTCGACCATCGCCGGGCGACCGTTATTGGGAGCGATGTAATCGACGCTGGTGGTGGTGCCGTCCAACTGGCTCGGATTCAGATCAGGCGTGGTGGCCAGCGCCTGCAGGCCGCCATCCAGCGGAGGCCCGTCGAGCGGATCGGCCGTAAACAGATTGCCCTGCACCTGGAAGCCCTGCGTGGTTCCCTGGCCGAAGTCAGCGTAGATGAGAGGGCCGTAGTAGATGCCGCCGTTGGCGCGGACGACGAGTTTTTTCCTGAGGACGGGGAAGCCCGGCTGCCAGGCCAGTCCAACGCGTGGAGAGAAGTCCTTGTAGTAGGTCTGCGCCCAGGTCTCGTGCACGTTTCCGTTGCGACCGGCACCCTTGCCGGCGAAGACCAGAGCTCCTGGGTAGTCGCTTGCGGCTGGATCAGGCAGGGCGGGGTCGAGGATGGTGGTATCGCCGTCGGCTTCATAGCGGGGGGTGGAGAAGCTCCAGCGGAAGCCGAGGTTCAAGGTCAGGCTGGGTGTCAGTTTCCAGTCGTCCTGGGTGAATAGCGCCACGTCATGCATGATCCAGCGTGGTTGATGCAGGTTGTTCAGATTGTTCAGGTCGCCGGCTTCACCGATCAGGAAGGCGGCGAGGGAGTTTCCATCCTCTCCCCAGAAGTCCTCGTCGGAGGCGGTCTGATTGTCCCAGAACTGGAGACAGCCCGCGTTGCCGCTGCAGGTGCCGCCGATGTGGCTCTGCCAGGAGTACTGGTGATACTGATACTCGCCGCCGAAGATGAAGCTGTGCTCACCGTGTTGCCAGTGCAGGATGTCATTTACGGCCAGCACGTTGTCGGTGTCTGTGCTGTCCAACTGCTGGCCGATGCCGCCAAAGGTATTGCCATAGAACGCAAAGACCGGGAAGTCGTTGCTGAAGCCGTTGGCGATGCCCAGTTGCTGATCCCAGTCGGTGTTCATCAACGCCGCTTTGGACTTGTTGATGTTGTTGGAGCGGTTGCCGCCCACCGTGAGTGTGTTAACCACAGTCGGGGTGAGTACCCAATCCCAGCCGGCACGGAAGAGCTTTCCAAGTTGATTGACCGTTCCGCAGCAGGTCTGGATGGGCGGCGGCATGTTGGAGTTGCCACCCGAGTCGGTGTTCTCCCTGGAACTCCAGAAGCCCCAGATCTTGTGCCGGGCACCAACGTTCTGGTCGATGCGCAGGCTATATACCGTCTGGTTGACGAGCCCGATCGAGTTGTAGGTGTAGTTGTAGTTGCTGCTGCCGGCCACCTCCTGTTTTGCAAGGGGCATCAGGTACGTGTTGACGATGTTCATCGCGACCTTACTGGCGCGGGCGAGGGGAATGCGATTGGTGGGGGCTCCAGAGACGCTGTAAGCTCCCTGGGTTCCCGAAACGGACTGCCCAAAGCCGGCATAACGGCAGGGGATAGAGGTATTTTCGTAGTTCGGATCGAAGATCTCACCGGGATAGACGGTCTCGCCGCAAGGAGAGACGCCCAGCGGTGTGCTACCCAGCGTGGAGGAAAAGTCGAAGTTCTGTCCGTTGGCGCCCAGTTCGGCGGGCGTGGGCAGCAGGCTGTTGATGGCGCCGCCGTAGGAGTAGCGCAACTGCTCCCAACTGAAGTAGAAGAAGGTGCGGTTGGTTCCGTTGTAGACGTGGGGGATGCGTACCGGTCCACCCATGGCAACGCCATAGTCATTTTTGGTGTCGGCGGGGCGCCTGTACTCGGCGATTGCTGCCGGCGTATTGCCCTCCAGAGAGATGTCTCCGTTGTTGAACCAGCTATTGGCGTCCAGCGCGGCGTTCTTGAAGAAGTCATAGACCGTGCCATGGTAGCTGTTGGTGCCGCTCTTGGAGTTGAAGTTGGCGATACCGCCGGTCGTCTGGCCCATCTGCGCGGGAAGGCCGGAGATGCTTACGTGAAACTCGTTGACGGCCTCGATGGAGGGCGCGATGATGTCGAAGTTGCCGGACCCGTTCTGCTGGCGGTTGGTGGTGATGCCGTCCACCAGGTAGTCGGTTGCTTCCTCCTGACCACCGTCGATCTTGGATAGCTGTACGCCGGCGACGCCGTTTTCACCGATACCGATGGCCCCTGGCACCAGAAACTCAAGGGAGGAGAGGGAGCGCAGTGTTCCGCTGACGGCCAGCGGAAGATCCTCGACCTGCACCGGCTCAATGTTGTCGTCTACCTCGGAGGTCTCCGCCTCCAGCGTCTCGGGGCCGCTCTTGACGGTCACGGTCGCAGACGTCGAGCCGATCTGCAGCGTCAGGTTTCTGGCCGTCTGGGCGCCCACGGCCACCACGACTCCGCGATAGATCACGGTCTTGAACCCGGCTGCGCTGGCGGTAACGTCATAGGTTCCCGGCCGGACCGCGGGGACAACGTAGTAACCGGACGAAGAGCTCACAGTGGAGTATCTGGTTCCGGTGCCCTCCTCCTGGAGGTCGACCTGAGCCTTCTGAACCACCCTGCCGTCCGGGTCGAAGACCGTTCCGGTGACAGCACCGGTGTCAAGCTGTGCCAGGGCGGTGGCTCCGATGACCAACAGGGCGAAGCATACCCCTGCGAGTGAGAGGAGCTTGCCGGCAGACCGCCAGCGACCTGTTCGCCGGAGGTATTGATCAATTGACGCCGAATACGGGCGTCGGTCCTTGCAAATCAATCTGTTCATGATGCCTCCTGCACTGGATAGCTTCCGCGGCCTTAAAGGGAGTTCACAGCCGGAGGGAAGCGGATAATCGTGGTTCACCGCGCCATTGTCCGTGGCGGCAGTTAGTGGGAACTTTGTAGAAAACGTTTCCTGTTCGCCATCTCCATTCTTGAGCTTGCCCGGAGGCAACTGCCCCAAGTTTCGGAACGGTTCTGGATGCTTCTCTCGATGCGTTGGATATTCCAGCATGCGCAAACAAACACTGGTAATGCTACAAACGGTTTGCGGCCACGTTTGTTCATGCTAACTAATGGATAATCAGTCTATTGGGCATTTCTGCTCCGGTGTGGTCTGGATTCCATCGGGCATCCTTTTTTCTCTAGCGTCGGAGATTTTCGCCGGGAATGGAAAGGGAAATGGCCAAGGTGTTATGGTGTGTACTGAAAGATATGCGGAGCAAAGAAACGGAAAGCCATGTCAGCACTGAACCAGGAAGCGCTCAGTCCTGAACAGGCCAGACTGGTCCGCCGCCATCTCGAACAGATCAAAGCCAGCCACGCGTTTACTTCGAGTAAACGTTCTCAGGACTTTCTTGCATTTGTTGTGGAGCGCGCCCTTCGCAGGGACCTCGACAGCCTGCGCGAGCGGATGATCGGTGTGGAGATGTTTGGCCGGCCTATTGACTACGACACTGGAAACGATTCGGTGGTTCGGGTGAAAGCCACCGAGGTGCGCAGGAAGCTGGCCGAGTACTATCTGGAGGCAAAGGATCGATCGCCGGTACGCATCGATCTGCCCCGAGGCTCCTACGTGCCCCGGTTCGTCTTTGCTTCCGTGGAAGCTGCGCCTGAGAGTGCTCCGGAAGATACTCTGCCGGGTGATGCTGAGCCACAGTCCAGGTTGGAGTCAGCGCGGGGGGCTCTGGCTGCAGATTTACCCGGGACCGGAAGAGCGGCTGTCGAGGCTGCTGCCGCTATGGCTTCAGAGCCACCCGCTGTTGGTCTTGAGAGTACGATGCCCGGCAGACCCGATGCTTCCTTTGAGCCTCGGTCTCCGGACACCTCAGCCGGGGCTCCGGGGACCTCCGTCCGGGCCACCAACCTCTGGACAACCAGCTTCTGGACCGGGGCCGCCGGGAGATGGGTGACAGGAGCTGCGCTGCTGTTCCTGCTGCTTGCCTCCAGCGTTGGCTTCTTCCTCCACAGGACGCGAAACAACACCGCCGCCGCGGATACGGATCTGCGTTCGATTGCGGTGTTGCCGCTGGCCAACCTTTCCTGGGACAGCAGGCAGGAGTACTTTGCCGACGGCATCACCGAGGAGTTGATCAATGACCTGGGCCAGGTCTCGACCCTTCGCGTCATATCCCTGACGTCTTCCCTGAGCTATCGGGGCACACACAAGAACCTTCCCGAGATCGCGCAGGAGTTGAAGGTGCGAGGGGTTGTCGAGGGGGGAGTTCTGCGCGAAGGCGACCAGGTCCACGTCAGTGTCCAGTTGATCGACGTCCGGAAGGACCGTCTGGTATGGGCGCACACCTATGTGCGGGATCTGAATACGGTGCTGGCGTGGCAGGGAGGGGTGGCGCGCGCCATTGCGGACGCGATCAGTGTTGACGTGACGCCCCAGGAGCAGGCGCGGCTGGCCCACAAGAGCGCCATTGATCCGCAGGCGCAGGACCTGTACCTACATGGCGCTCTGCTGCGCGAAAAGGATGACTGCAAGAGCGCGATTGTGTACTTTGACCGTGCGATCCAGGTGGATTCCAGTTATGCGGAGCCGCACTCCGCGCTGGCCACCTGCTATGGGATGCTGGGCGAGTCCGGCCGCATGCCTTACATCGATGCGCTTACGCAGCAGAAGGCGGAGGCGCTGAAGGCGATTGAGCTGGACGACTCGCTCTCTGAGGCCCACGCCGAACTCGCGAACACGGAGATGACGCTGGACTGGGATTGGCAGGCGGCGGCGCTGGAGTTTCGTCGCGCGCTGGAGCTGAACCCCAATTCCGCCACCAATCATGAGAAGTACGCCTTTTACCTGTTGCGCACGGGTCATCCGCGCCAGGCCGTGGCAGAGATCGAACGCAGTGTGGAGTTGGATCCGGTCTCCGCCAGCACGCTCCACGCTGAAGGCTTTGTCTATTACTTTGCGCGGCAGTACCCGCGCGCGCTGGCTGTGATGCAGGCCGCGCAGGGACTCAACCTCAACCTTGACGACTGGAGCTTCCTCGCCGGGGATATCTACTGTGGGATGGGCAGGTTTCCGGAGGCCATTGCAGCCTTTCTCAAGTCTGGCAACGGCCCCTACTCTCTGGGCCATCTGGGGAATGCCTACGCGCGCGCGGGGCAGAGGGACGCGGCGTTGAAGACCATCGATCGGATCAGGCAGTATGTGCAGAGCGATGGCGTGGGACGGTATGAGATCGCGCTGATCTACGCCGGGCTGGGGGACAAGAACAATGCCTTTCAGTGGCTTGAGGCTGCCTATCGCGCGCATGACGTTGGGCTGGTCTATCTGAAGGTCGATCCATGCCTGGATCCATTGCGGTCTGATCCTCGCTTCACCGCTCTGCTGCAGAAGGTAGGCCTTGCGCCATCCCCGTCGTAACCAGACCGTGAAGCGCTGGATCCTGCCACCAGGAAGGCACGCACGGGTCGTCTTCATGCACTGGTGGGCCTGGCGCAGAGCACAGGAACTCTTCGTCCAAAGTTTTTATCTCAGGATGGAATTCACCGTGTTCTGCGTTGCCGGGTGACATCACCCGTCCCAAAGCATGTTTGCAGGCGTCACACAGTCCTTCGGCAAGGATGGGCGTTCTCCGTTGAAGAAGACGCCCATCCATGCCCCTTTCGGGATATCCGGCAAGAAGAAGGATACTTTATGCCGTCTCGAGGGCTTTTTCGATGGCGGTGATGATCTTGGGGTCATCGGGAGGCGTGTCTGGTGCGAAGCGGGCCAGAACGTTGCCGTCGCGGCCGATGAGAAACTTTTCGAAGTTCCAGAGCAGCTCCGGAAGCTCGTTGGGTGGGGGGAAGCCGTTCTTGGCGCTAAAGCTGGTGAGCTTCTCGCGCCACGGACCGTGGGGAATCTGCTCGGGTGCCGCAGCGATCAGGGCTGCGTACAGAGCGTGCTTCTCCGGGCCGGTGACCACGATCTTGGAAAAGAGCGGGAAGGTGACCGGGTACTCCGTGGAGCAGAACTTGGCGATCTCCTGGTTGGTGCCTGGCTCCTGCCCGGCGAAGTCGTTGGCCGGGAAGCCAAGGACCACCAGGCCGCGGTCCTTGTACTGTTGGTAGAGCGCCTCGAGAGCCGTGTACTGCGGTGTAAGACCACACTTGGAGGCTACGTTGACGATCAGCAGAACCTTATCGGCGTATGCAGCCAGCGAGGTGGGAGCCCCGTCGATGGTGATGAGCGGAATGGTGTTGAGCGTTGACATGAAGATAGTGTACGGCGATTCCTGGAAGCAGGTGGCGCACAGCGCTGTTCTAAGCGGCCGGCAGCAGATCGGGAGGCGGGAACGGATCTGCGGCCCATCGCCTGTCTGAACCCGGCGTTGCGGGCGGCTGGATTCGATATGCTGTAAAGAGTGAGGACTGTGGGCCTGAAGACGAGAGCGGAGATTTTGCAGAGATGTGTCGCACTCCCGGCAAGGCGATCTCTGGTAGTTTTGGCAGCGATGAGCCTGGTGGTGCTCGGCGGTGGAGCACAGACTTCCGCAGCGCCTTCTGTGACGCTTCCGGCAGCACTGGATCCGGTCGCCCTGGTGCGTCACGCAGTTCAGCTTCGCTTGCAGGAGGAGCGGCATCACCGGCCCGTAGCGTATGTGCTGCGCAAGCAGGATGGCGGACATCAGACGACCAAGCAGATCATCGAGACGCGAGATGGCGATGTCGCGCGGCTGATCGCCATCAACGGGAAGGCATTGAATGCTGAGCAGCAACAGGCGGAGATGAACCGGTTGACTGCGCTCTCTGACGATCCTGGCCTGCAGCAGAGACGCAGGCGCGGTGAACAGCGTGACGCGGCCCGCATCGATCATCTGGTAGCGTTGCTGCCGGAGTCGGAGATCTACAGCATTGCCGGGACGGTTCCCTGCGGCGCCGGGCAGTGCTACCGCCTGAGCTTTATCCCCAACCCGCACTTCGATCCGCCTGATTTTGAAGCGGAGGTGCTGGAGGGATTCGCCGGCGAGGTATGGATCGATACCTCACAGGACCGGCTGGTGCAGTTGCAGGCTCACCTGGTGCGGGATGTGAACATTGGCTTTGGCATTCTGGGAAGGGTGGACAAGGGCGGAACGATCCTTCTGCAGCAGAGCTACCAGAGCGATGTGAAAGAGTGGCAGCCCACTGTGCTGAAGATCAACCTGCAGGGCCGGGCGCTGCTGGTGAAGACGGTGAATATCCGGATCGATGAGCTGGCGACGGACTTCAAGCCGGTTGCGGAGGGGATGGGGTATCGAGAGGCGATTCGCCTCCTGATACAGCCCGGGATCTCTGCCTCCGGAAGTTAGAGCCGACTTTCAGGCGGCGCACAGCAGATCCCTCGGCGCCCGAAGAGCGAGTTCCATGGCGGGGATGTCGGGTGGGTTCCCGGGAGTATGAGCCGGTGAGCTATGCTGAGCTTGGTCGGCGTCCGAGTCGCAGCGGGTGCGCAGCAGGAGCAGACGAGGTGCAGGCGATATGCGCAGCCTTGGGACTAGCGTTCGAAATCTCTTTGACCGCGAAGCCGGCGTCTCCCATCAATTGATCGCGCGCTGGGTTTTTCTTCGCGCACTCGGAGCGATCTATCTCTCCGCCTTCCTTTCCCTGCTGTTTCAGATTCGCGGGATGGTTGGGAGCGACGGGATTCTGCCTGCGGATCAGTATCTGCAAAAGGTGCGAGCCCTGGGCACTCTCGGGTACTGGTATGCTCCGACCGTGCTGTGGCTGAACAGGGGCGATCATGCGCTGATGTGGCTGGTATGGATTGGGCTGCTGGCCTCTCTGCTGGGGATCGCCAACGTGGCGCCAAGAATCTCTCTGGCGGTGTGCTTTGTGTGTTTCCTGAGCTTCATCGCCGTCTCCCAGGACTTCGGTCAGTACCAGTCGGACGGGATGCTGCTGGAGGCAGGGTTTCTGTCCTTGTTTGTTGCGCCGGGCGGTTGGTGGCCGGGATGGGGCAGGAGGAGCCTGGCGATTCGGGCGGCGTGGTGGCTGTTGATATGGGAGTGGTTCCGGATTTACTTCGAGTCCGGGATGGTGAAGCTGGTAAGTGGAGATCCTACCTGGCGCAACCTGACTGCCATGTATGAGTACTACCAGAATGGCCCGCTGCCCACCTGGATTGGCTGGTATCTGCAGCATCTACCCCATTGGTTTCAGCGGGCCACCGCAGGCGCCACCCTGGGGATGGAACTGGTGCTGGTCTGGATGGCGTTTCTTCCCGGGCGATGGAAGATCGTCTGCTTCTGCATCGTCACCGTCTGGCAGGCCGTGGTGATTGCCACCGCCAACTACGCCTTCCTGAACTACCTGGTGCTGGTGCTGGCGTTCCTTCTGCTGGACGACAGTGTGCTGGAGCGGTTTGTTCCGCGGCGCTGGCGTCCGGCCCCGGCCGCGGAACATGGGAGTGAGCCCAGCCCGCACCGGACTCTGCCGGACAGTCTGCCGGACAGTCTGCCGGCTGACGTGCTGGCGGAGACCGCAGAGGGTCAGCAGAAGACCGGAGCGATGCATCCTCTGAGAGCGTTCAACCGGATCTCTGCCGTCCGAGTGGCGGTTACCGCGATTCTGCTCCTCTGGATTGCCTATACCACCACGGCGAAGATGGTGCTGATCGTGTGGCAGGGAGCTCCTGTGTGGGGTGCGCCCATCGAGGCGCTGGAGCCGTTGCGGATCGCCAATCAGTACGGATTGTTTGCCGTGATGACGCCACACCGCTACGAGATCGAGTTTCAGGGATCCGACGACGGGATCACGTGGAAGCCGTACCTCTTTCGCTTCAAGCCGCAGGATGTGCGGGAGCGGCCGGGGATCTACGCGCCCTATCAGCCTCGATTTGACTGGAACCTGTGGTTTGCTTCTCTGACCTCATGGCAGAATGCTCCGATTGTGCCTTTGACCGAGGAGCGCCTGCTGATGGGGGACAAGGAAGTGCTCAGCCTGTTCCGCAGCACTCCGTTTCCGGATCTGCCTCCCCGCCAGGTGAGAGCGGTGCTGTGGCAGTACTGGTTCAGCTCTCCACAGGAGAAGCGGACGCAGGGAGTCTGGTGGACGCGAAGGTTGATGGGAAGCTGCGCTCCTACTCTGGAACTGCTGCCGGACGGAAGATTCCGGGAGGTACAGGCGCCAGAACTGGAGGGGCCTCCGCCTTCGTAAATCTCAGCCCATAGGCCAACCTGAGCCGTGCTGCTCTCCGCTGCCGGGCAGGGGCCGTAAGGCGCGGGCCTGATTGTTTCAGGGGATCGGCTCCTGGCCGCGCCTGTATTCGCCCTGTCAGCGGGTGTGACGGGCTCTGTGGATGGGTTGGATGTGATACTAGAATCCGTGACGATCGAATCCAGTCAGAAGAGCGACAGGCATATGGCGCAACCGAAGAGATACAGGCTCTCTGGCCTGCTGTTGCTGCTCAGCGCGGTGTTCTACGGGCTGGGCTTTCTGCACCTGCGGGCGGACTTTCCCGGAGCGAATGTCTGGACAGACTGGTCCCGACTGGCCGATGAGGGATGGTACGCCGGCGCTGCCATTCACTACTTTACGCAGGGACGCTGGTACCTGCCCGATGTTCTGAACGCAGCCGTGGCGATGCCGGTCTGGCCGGTGCTGCTGGGGTTGTGGTTCAAGCTCACCGGTGCAGGCATGCTGTGGGCCAGAGCCCTGACCATGGTGCTGTATGGGCTGTCGTTGTTGCTGCTCTATGCCGTGATGTGGAGGGCCCGGCCGGGGAGGCTGGCGGCCCTGGTGGTGCTGCTTACCGTGATCGATCCGTTCTGCTACGCCTTCAATCGGCTGGCGATTCTGGAGCCGGTGACCGGGCTGTGGTTCATGCTGGCGCTGTGGCTTGCGGGCAGCACCCAGCCAAGAGACTGGTTCAAGCAGTTGCTGCTGGGCGTGGTGATCTTTCTGCTGGTGCTCACCAGAGCCACGGGCGTGGTGCTGGCGCCGGCGGTGCTGTACATGATGGGGGCAAGCTGGGGCAGATTGGTGGACAAGTCCGCAGGCCAGCAGGAGGCTGGCCGGGAGCGCGCCTGGCGACGGAGTTGGCGGCGCGAACTGGCCGCCCTGGCGTTCACGGCAGGCGTTGCGCTGGTGTTGTGGGAGGGGTACCTGCGCCTGCTGGTGGGGCCGCGCACACGGCTCGACTACACGCTGCTGGTGGGGATGGAGATGCACCATGGGACCGCAGGCTCCGTGATGGCCACGGCCTGGACGCTGCTCCAGGATGGATTGTGGATCAGTCCTGTGCTGTTTCCGCTGGCGGTGCTGATGCTGGTGCTGTCAGTGGTATGGCTGCGGGAGTTGTGGGATAGACCACTGTTTGGCGCGGCGGTGCTGGCGGTGGCCGGCCAGATGGCCTATATCGGATATTGCGGAGAGGTGCAGGCGAGGTTGTTCACCCCCATCGCTATGCCGGTGATGATGGTGGTGGGCCTGGGCGTGGGCGCGGTGATTGACCGGCGGCGGCGGTGTGAGAAGAGATCCAGACAGGCGATGCGGATGCGCTGGATCCTGGCAGGGATGCTGTTGACGGTCGTGGCGGGCCTGGGGATGATGGGGGTGCAGACGCTGGACTACGTCCTGCATCCGGAGTACAGCTACTGGGAGGCGGCGCAGGGAGTTGCTGCGATCATCGCTGCCGATGGAGGCTCCCGGCCGATGTTGCTCTCCGATAGCGGTGATGACCTGACGCTCTGGGCCGGCGTTCCCGCGGTACCGGAGAGCCGCACCACCCATGGTCTGGATGCGGTGCTGGCCAGGTACCAGCCTGGCTGGTATGCGGCATGGCCGGGGCGGCAGGATGCAGCTATCGCCCAGGTGGGGATGCGGTATCGTATGGACCCCGTGGCGCGGTACAGAGTCTTTGATGAGCCCTCGCAACAGGTTCTGGTGCTGTACAAGCTGACGCGCCGGTAAACATTGAGGCATTGGGTTACACCCGCACGGAAAAAGCTGGAGGGCTGGTGCGGGTATCGCCCAAGACCAGAGATTTTCCGTCACGGGGTTTGACCCGAGCGGCTGGCGGGACTAAAGTTTGCGGGGGTGGCAGATCTCTTCTGCAGTCTGCCGTGGGCGTTCCTCCCGGTGTTCTGGAAGCTGTCCAGGCTGAGGATCAGAGCAGCCGGGGCATCTGCGGGAGGACTGAGGCGTTCGGCAGGAACAGGGTGTGGTCTGGGTTCTGGGAATGCCTCGGAGAAAGAGGCATGCTTTATGAAGGTAACCCGGCGATCGTTTGTTCAGAGTTCGGCACTGGCTGCTGGCTGTGTGGTGGTCTTTCCGCGCAGGGCGCTCGGGCAGGATCCCGGACCTCTGAACTATGGAGTGCAGTTGTATATGGTCCGCCGCCAGGCGGCCACGGATCTGGCCGGGATTCTGCGCTCCATCCGGCAGATTGGCTTTACGCAGATTGAGCTCTATCCGGTGGTGTACGACCATCCGGCGCCGGAGTTGAAGAAGATCGTCGCAGACTCCGGGCTGGGGCTGGTGTCAGCACATTTCAACTACCCCGACATCCTGCAGCGGATCGACTATGCAACCCAGCTTGGGCTGAAGTATGTGGTGTGCCCCATGCTGCCGCAGGAGCAGTGGAACGCGGCCGGATTCCAGAAGGCCGCCGACGACTTCAACCAGTGGGGCGCGAAGGTAAGCCAGGCGGGGATGCAGTTGGTCTTTCACAACCACTGCTACGAGTTCAAGCCGCAGGAGGGTGGCCTCACCGGCTGGCAGATCCTGATGGGCAATACGGACCCGACCCTGGTGATGTTGGAACTGGATATCTACTGGCTGGTTCAGGCCGGGCAGAATCCCGCTCAGGTGATGCTGGACTACAAGGACAGGGTGAAGCTGCTGCATCTGAAAGACCGTGTTCCGGGAGCGCCCACCGGTTTTGTGCTGGGGCCAGGCGCCGAGCACTTCACGGAACTGGGAACCGGTTCGATCGATTGGCCCCATCTGCTGATGCAGGCTCGCTGGCAGGGGATCCGCTATGCGTACCTCGACCAGGATGAGACGGCCAAGCCGGTTGTACAGAGCATGACGGAGAGCTTTGCGTACCTCAAGGGGCTGAATATCTAGTTCAGCCCCTCGGCATAGAGCGCATTCACGCCGCTGCGCAGGCCCCTGCCGTACGAGAACACCATGCCCACGCCAAGCACGCGCAGCTTGAGGGCGGCTCCGGCATCGAACATCCACTGGTGCGAACCCAGCGCTGTTCCCGGATCGGTGATGTTGCCGATATCGAGAACGGGGCCGATCTGGAGCTTAAGCAGCCCGTTCCCATAGATGTTCTTGTCCATCCCCCAGTTCTGCAGCAGATAATCGCGGCCCAGCGGCGCACTACCCTTGAGGCCATTGCGGGTACCGATGTGTGCAACCATCGGCAGGTCATTATCGCGCTCCAGGCCCAGGATGTAGAGTTCGTCGATCGGCGCTCGTCCAAAGATCTTTCCGGAGCGCAACTGCTGTGTCATCTCGTAGTCATCGCCCTGCTCGCGAGGAAACCACCGCCAGAGCAGCGAACCTGTCAGTTTTTCAAGGTTCTGCGAGGGCGTGGACCACAGCTTTGCGGCCTCGAACGCCGCTCCGGCGGTGAGGACGAAGCGGTGCTCCGGCACGCGCCACAATACACCCGTCAACTGCTCTCGCTGTTTCAGTTCGATGCCGGTTGCGATCATGTTCTGGGTGAGGATCGCTCCCGGCGCCACATTGCGAAAGTCCCGGTTTGAAAGCTCAGCGCCGATCTTCCAGCCGATCCGCCCGCTGGCGTAGGAAGCCAGGTCGAACCCTCCACGTTCCGTCCGCATGTTGAAGCTGGCCAGCACCGGCGCGGGTCCTGCGGATTCGTCCCGCAGTGCCCAGTTTTCATTGCGCAGGTCCGTCAGCCACTCCCAGCGGTACTTGGCGCTGCCCTGCCACGGTCCGGAGAGCCGTGCAAAGGCGCGCCGCTTCTGGTCGTCCCAGCGCAACATCGAATCGAAGTTGATGGCCTGCTTTCGTATGTCCCAGAGGCCTGGTTCAACGGCTTCGAAGGGGAGCCCCTGGAACAGGAAGGCAAGGTCCTCCCAGCCAGCGCCGCCCAGCCCATCCAGTTCGCGGGCGCGAAGGGTCGCATTGAACTGACCGTCCTCGCGTGCGCCCAGATCCAACTGGAACCGGGGAAAGATTCCAAGCGCGCGCAATCTCGTCCGGGTGGATAGATACTGCGGCAATGACAGGGTGCTGGCAGGAGAAAAGGTGAAGGCGTGATCGAGCAACTCCGGTGAGACCTGCGGTGTGGGTTCGGAATCGATGCTCGCGATCTGTGGTTTGTCTTCGCGGTTCCAGTACTTCAGCGCGGCTTCGTAGTTGCCGTCGATGAAGTAGAGCGTTGCCAGAAAGTCGATGGCGTAGTCGTCATGCGGGTCAAGACGCAGGACCACGCGCAACCGCCGCTCGGCCAGGGCATTGTTCCTCTGCTTGAAGGCAACTCCAGCCAGTTCCTCCGGGAAGCGCTTATCCCTGGGGGCCAATCGCTGTCCGTGCTCAAAAGCCTTTTCCGCCGCATCCCAGCGCGCAGCCTTTGCCATGGTCATACCCTGGCTGAAGTACTGGTCGGCGGTGCGGGGCCGGTTGCTCTGCGGCGCTGGTGTGTCCTGCGCGTGGGAGTTCAGACAACCAATGATCGGGAGCAGGAGGAGGAACCGGCACAACCATCGGAGACGCGCAGCATGGGTTCCGGCTGCCGTCATTGCGGTTCTGGGACGGCGAGCAGCGTCCAATTCTCTGTGGCCTTCCACTCGCGTTCAAACCGTGAGCGATCCACCTTGAGCAACTTGCGCTGTGCCGGGTCATTCACGATCACCAGATGCCTCGGGCTGTCTACGCCGACCACCACCGCGTAATGCAGATCCGGGTCCCCCTGGGGCTTGATCGCAACGATCAGCGGCCTACCTTTGGCAATCTGATGCTCGATGTCGTCCCAGTCGCCGGCGTAGGCAAATGCGCGATAGCTGTGCTGCTCAAAGTAGCCGGCCATATTCGTAGCGCTCACGCCATGCCGTCCTGGCGGCAACTCGCGCAGGATGGTGGCGGCATCGGTCGGGGCCTGATCGGGCTGTTCGTGCTTCTTCTGCCAGTATTGCATCACCATGGCAATGCATGCGTCGCCGCATCCCAGTTTGGTCTGGCGTACAAAGGGAACATTCAGCCACATGCTGGCGGCTTCAGTAGCCACTGCTGCGCTGCACCCCGCAATCCATAGCGCAGCCACCAGTACAACGCGGCGCTTCATATTGGCCTCCGTGAAGTGGCTTAGTCGTGGTTCACGACGATGATGAGCAGAATGACGCCGGCAAGGAAGAGCAGGACGACCAGCAGATCCTCATTGGTGAGATCGCCGGCGGCAAATTTGTTCTGCGCTTTGGTGGCGCGCGATGCCAACTGTGCAAGCTCCTGGTCGCTGAGTCCCGCAATCGCATTCTTCACCTGGACCGGGTCCATATGCGCCTTTTGCAGTGCCTGCTGGGCTTCCGCGGAGCCCAGAAAGCCCTGCAGCGCATGGATGTTCTGCTGCCGGGCGTGGGTAGCGGCCTGTTCCGCTCTCTGGAGTTCAAGGGGGGCTACTACGTGTTCCGTCTGCCCAAGAACCATGCAAGGGACGGAAGATGCCAAAACGGCAACCGCCAGCGCGCGAATCAGTCGCCAGGAACGTCGGGCCATAGATCAAAAACCTCCACCGGAGTATATGTGCGGGCCGGGAGTCCCGGTGCGCAACAGAGCCTTCACGCGCGACGCCGCTGCCCCATTATATAGAAGCCGCATGGTTGCTCCTCGCGCTTCAGTTTCGGGCCGCCAGGGTAGAAAACAAGTCGCTGTATCCAGGGTCACTCCCTGCGGGGCGGCTCTTCCCGCAGGAACAGCAGCCCCGCAGCGCCCTTGCAGCGGGCACAAGGAATCGGGTGATGCGCGCTACCCGGATCACCGCGGTGATGCAGGTAGCGCGCGTCCTGGGTTGGACTGGGCGCAAAAGGGAAGGATTGCACCACCCGCTGGTGGCGCCAAGGCTTTGGCGCGCCCTGCTTTCCACCGTGTGGCCGTCAGTAAGAGGCAGCGAGTGCGGTGTGCCTTCCGGAAATTAGTGTACGGCGACGATGATAAGGATGAGGGCGGCGATGCAGACCAGAACAATCAGCAGATCCCGATCGCTGAGGTCACCGGCGGCAAACTTGTTCTGCGCAGTGGTGGCGCGCGACGCCAGTTGTGCCAGCTCCTGATCACTTAACCCCGCAACCGCTTTTTCCACCTGGGTGGGGTCCATGTGCGCCTTGTTCAGGGCCTGCCGGGCCTCTGTAGAGCTCAGAAACCCCTGCAGGGTATCGATGTTCTGTTGCCGGGCGTGGGTAGCGCCCTGCTCAGCCTTCAGGAACTCTTGAGGGCCCACCACATGTTCCGTTTGCGCAAGAACCATGCAAGGGACGGCAGATACCATGACAGCAACAGTCAGCGCGCGGGTGCTTCGCCAAAAATGTGAGACCATAAAGTACAACCTCCACCAGAAAAATGAATAGCAAACGTGCGGGCCGGGAATCCCGGTGCGCAACAGAGCTTTCAAGCGCAACGCCGCTGCCTCGATTATATCGAAGCCGCATGGTTGCTCCTCACAGTCCAACGGAATCCATGTCAGCTGTACGCCAGCCTCTTGCGCGTCAATCGCTCTATGCACCTCTGACGCTTCGATGTGCTCCGGCAGTTGCATGTCTTCATGAAGATGCCTGTTGATGGCGCTACTCCGAAGGCCACGAGCGGGAGGCGGCTCTATGCGGTCAATGCACGTAGACGGGCTACCGCGGCTGGGATGATCTCCAGCGCGCGGTCGATCTCCCCGCTGGTGGTGAGGCGGGAGAGGGAGAGGCGCAGGCTGCCCTGAGCCTCCTGGGCGCTGAGGCCCATTGCGAGCAGGACGTGTGAGGGCTCGGTGGCTCCGGATTGGCACGCTGCACCAAAGCTGGCTGCGATGCCCTGCATGTCGAGCGCGATCAGCAGAGCCTCGGCATCGACGCCCGCAAAGCGCAGGTTGGTGGTGTTGGGTGAGCGGCGTTCTGCGTCGCCCGCCGGCCCATTCACGCTGCAGCCGGGGATAGTTGCGAGCAGGCCGGACTCGAGACGATCGCGCAGCGCAGCCAGTTCGCGATCCTGGTGAGAGGAGAGCCACTCCTGCGCCAGTTCGGCGGCGCGGCCCAGAGCGACGATGCCGGGGACGTTCTCTGTGCCGGCGCGGCGCTGGCGCTCCTGCGGTCCTCCGTGGAGCAGCGGGGCAAGGTGAAGGCCGCTGCGGATGAAGAGAATGCCGGTTCCTTGTGGGGCGTACATCTTGTGGCCCGAGATGGAGAGCAGATCGACGTTCTTGAGCGCCCCGCTGAGATCCAGAGGGAGCTTGGCCGCGGCCTGCACCGCGTCTGTGTGGAAGAGGATGGCGGGGTTAAAGGCTTTGGCGATGCGGGCCAGCTTGCCGATGGGCTGGACGGCCCCGGTCTCGTTGTTGGCATACATGATGGAGACCAGTTCGGTGTCCGGGCGCAGCGCGGCGCGAAAGGCCTCCGGGTCGATGACGCCTTCGCGGTTCGGGGCCAGGAGGGTGAGGCCTGCACCCCGGCGTCTCAGGGCTTGCGCTGTGTAGAGGACGGCGTGGTGCTCGATCTCGGTGGTGAGCAGGTGCGCGGGTTGTCGCTTCTCCAGAAAGGGGCTGAGTATGCCGTTGAGCGCAAGGTTGTCGCTCTCCGTGCCTCCGGAGGTGAAGACGATCTCTTTTGCCGAGCAGTTCAGCATTCGCGCGATGGAGGCTCGGGCTTGCTCCACGGCGGCGCGGGTACGCTGGCCGGCGTGATGCGCCGAGCTCGGATTGCCGAAGCTCTCCATCCAGAAGGGGCGCATGGCGTCGACGACCTGGGGAAGAACCGGGGTGGTGGCGTTGGCGTCGAGGTAAATGCGCTCCATCACTCCATTTTAGGTCGGGCGGATGGCCGTTACTGGACTGGGCGGAAACGAGTCGTCCAGATCGGGTTGATGGAGGATGTATTCGGAGCAATAGATAGAGGAGTCGGCGGAGGCATCCTGCGTGCCCGACATCTCTGAGAAAACGAGATGTGGGGCAAGCAAGTGTTGTTTTGGGTAAGAGATCCAGAGGTGAGGGACTGGCATCCTGGGCACCCAAAAGTTGTGCGGACGGCTGGAGGCACTGCGCGACGGGAATGGAGAGTTGGAGACAAAGATGGCCCACTCCTGACCGTTGAGCGCAGGTCAGGAGTGGGCAGGGGTGGGAGGGGTTGAAAATCAGGTTTACTTCAGCGGTTCGATGACGGCTGCGATGTCGATGTGGTGGGTGCTGTGGGGAATGTCAATCGCGCCGAGCATCCGCGGTTTACCCAGGCTGAGCAGAGAGGTGGTCTCCAGGACGGTCTGGCTGACGACTGGCTCGGTGACGCCCTCGATGATCGAGGGCTGGGCAAGGTTCGATTGCTCGATCTTGGAGTGCAGTTGTACACCGTTGGCCATGGGGTCGACGGTAGCGACAAAGTTCATGCCAATGTCGAGATACGTGAACTGCGTCTCGATGCTGGTGCTGGTGCTGGTGCTGGCGTTGGAGTAGGAGCCAGTGGCCACAGGGACTTTTGTGCCTTGCTTGAGCGTGAGCTGCTGACCGGAGGCGAGAACCATGGAGTAGTGCTCGGTGCTGACGGTCCTGCCGGCGTCGAGCTCAGTGAGCGTGTAGGTAAGGCGGTAGCTTGTCTGGGCGCGGTCGAGATCATGGATGATCCTGGCGGCGAGGGCGAGCTGGTCCGGAAGGGCCTGCACGACGATGGCCCGCTTGGACTCCACGTCGTATAGCTTGGCGTCGGAGCAGAGCGCGTTGCGCAGAGCGGTGTAGACCTCGCCCTGGGCATATCTCTGCGCGGTGTCGGCGAGGTAGAACGTTCTGGTGTCGGCGGCAACGCCGCGAGCTGCTGAGCAGTTTTCGGCCTGATTCGATGCCGGCGGCTGTTCCTGTGCGCGGGCCGAGGGGGCGCTGGCGAAGAGTGGAAGCGGTAGCAGTGTGAGCCCGAGGGCGATTCGGGGAAAGTTGCCGAAGCGGAGAATGGACGTGCAAGTCATGACGTGTGGCTCCATTGATTGGAAGTTAGAAGGCGAGAGATCTGAGCGGTTGCGGCAAAGGTGTGGAGAGGGCGATCTCGGGAGGCTCACGGAATCGAGTGGAGGTGAGGGCGTCGGACAGAGCGATGGGCGCCAGGGCGGCATTTACAAAGCGATGGATTGCTGCTTGCTGGCGGGCCTGGGCGGCGGCGCGCAGGCCCGGAGCGCGAGCCTGGTCCAGCGCGGCGACCTGGATTGGCCCTCCGGGGCGCGCCGCAGCGAGCAGAAGTCGCTCCTGGCCGGTGAGCGGAAGCAGCGGCGTGGGACGGCTGGGGGCGCGGGTCTCGGCGAGCGCGACCGCGTCGAGGTTGGCTGTTTGCTGGAACTCAGTTGCGGAGGCGGAGAGGGTTTGGCTTGGATGGTGCGCTCTGAGGAGCAGGTCTCGGGTTGTCCGGAGGGTTGCCTGGCCGGCTCGAGTCCCAAGGCTGGCGAATTGGGTCGTCTGAGTCTGGGTTGAGCCGCTGCCGGCGGTCGTTGCGGAATGCGAGGCCGGCGTGTGCTGGGCGGGTATGGACGCTGAAGAAGTGGATGCGGGAGCGCTGTGGTAGCGGGCAGTGAGGGTGGTGAGAAGCACGAGAACGGCGAGCAGCGCTGCTGGAATCGCGTAAGAGAACGAGGCCACGGCCCGGATGCGGGGCTGTTCGGGGTTGGGAAGGTGCAGCAGGATCGACCGAAGAGCAGGGAATTCAGGGGTGAGGGAGTCCACGGCCGCAGAGCCAGCGCCGTCCTTGGTGGCCAGCGCCAGACGGGCGGCGATGCGCTGGGCCAGACGTTCGTCTAGTCCGCTGGGTACCTGGGTGGCGGCCAGCGCAGCCAGGACGCGGTCGACGCAAGCCTCGGCGATCGTGGTTTCGGTGCGGGCGTTCGTTGGCAGGTTCATAGCTTGGCTCCTCTCTCGATCCGTTGGCGCAGCCGTGCACGGGCGCGGAAGAGAAGGGCCCGGACGGCGGATTCACTGCGCTGCAGGATGGTGGAGATCTCGGTGATGCTGAGTTCGTCGATGGTTGAAAGCAAAAGAGCGTGACGCTCCGGCCTGGGCAAGCGCTGGATGGCGTTCAACACGGCGGCGATCTGGCGGGTCTCGGCGAGCGCCTGGTCAGCGGGAACGGTGGCGGCCGCAAGGGAGGCGGCGAAGGGCTCGTCGAGCTGCTCCGGTCGGATCTTCCGGCGGCGGTCGAGCGCCAGATTCCAGGTGATGCGGATCAGCCAGGCGCGCAGATTGCGGACCTCGGGGAGGTCCTTCTGGCGCTCAAGGACGCGGAGAAAGACGTCCTGGACGAGGTCTTCCGCCTCGGAACGGTTGTGCAGGATGGAGTGGGCGACGCGGAAGAGCAGAGCGGAGTAGGCGTGGATCAGGGTGGAGAGATCGATGGCTTCCGTGGATGCTGCCGAAGCGGGGAGTTGCTCGGAACCCAACACTACGTCCCATCCCCTTTCCCAGTGGCTGCTGGATTCCATGCGTGTCCTCTTGCTGGTAGAGACGGGTGAGGCCAGGATTTGTTCGAATATTTTTTGTCTTTGGGGATTTGAACCGTGGGGAGCACTTTGAAGGGCGCCGGGAGCGGTGGGGCCAACCATGGCCTGCATCGGGTCTCCGGTGCGTCGCCGTAGATGGAGCCGGCAGGAATGGATGCTGTCTGGCGGGTCAACTTCGCCGTCTCAGGGCCAGATGATGGAGGAATGGGCGACGGACGGATGGAGAAATGGACGGCGGACTGATCTAGATTAGGGGTGTGAGGTGAGCCATGGTGGACGCACAGCGGGTGCTTGCGAATCTGGATGAGTTGAGAACGCTGACCGCAGATGAGCATGGGGCGCAGCGGGTGGCGTGGACGCCGATTTGGCTAAAGGCGCGAGCGTGGTTTCAGGCGAAGCTGGATGCACTGAGCGCGCAGAGTGGAGTGGCATTGGAGGACCACTACGACACTGCCGGAAATCACTGGGTGACGCTGGCCGGAGAGAGCGAGCGTGCGCTGGTGGTGGGCAGCCATCTGGACTCGGTACCCAACGGCGGATGGCTGGATGGGTGCCTGGGTGTGCTGGCCGGGCTGGAGGTTTTGACCCACATGATCGAGGTATATGGCAGCCATCCTCCGGTGACGCTGAAGCTGGTGGACTGGGCCGATGAGGAGGGTGCCCGGTTTGGCCGGAGCCTGTTCGGTTCAGCAGCGTTTGCAGGCAAGGCGACCATCGCGGCTGACCGGGGGAGGACGGACAGGGACGGCATCACCCTGGAGGCGGCGCTGGCCGCCTGCGGCGTTGCGGTGGAAGACGTCGGGAAGGCGGTGGTTGAGCAGAAGAATCTGGCCGCGTACCTGGAGCTACACATCGAGCAGGGACCCATTCTGGAGCGGCTGGGCGCGCCGCTGGCTGTGGTGCAGGGAACCAAGGGCGTGGAGCGTTGGGCGATTACCTTTTACGGTCAGGAGGCGCACTCCGGATCGACGCCCATGGAGGTGCGGCGCGACGCGCTGGCCGCCGCGGCGAAGCTCGCGCTGGAGATTCGGCCCATCGCGCGGAGGCATCCGCAGGCCGTGGCGACGATGGGAAGTGTGAAGACCTTTCCCGGGATCGTTACGGCGGTGGTGGGGCGCTGCGAGGTGACGCTGGATATGCGGGATCTGGATGCGGAGGTGCTGGCGCAGATGCTGCGCGAGGCGCGCGAGGCCAGCGAGCGCTTCGCCCATGAAGAAGGCTGCACGGTCGAATGGGCCAGGATCTGGTCGATTGAGCCGATTCCCTTCGATCCGGCGTTAATCGCACTGTGCGAAGCGGCGATCGTCGAAGGAGTGGGGGGCTGCGTGAGGCTGCCGAGCGGACCTCTGCACGATGCGGCGGAGGTGGCCCGGCTTGGCGTTCCGACGGTGATGATGTTTGTGCAGAGCCTCAACGGATTGAGTCATAACCCTGCCGAGGATACCCGGCGCGAGGATCTGGAGCAGGCGGTCTACGCATTTGCACGTTTGAGCGAGAAGACGATGCAGTGGATCGAGCAGCGCTGAAAGCATGTTGGCCAAGGGCGGATCTTGCCCGCTACCCAAGACCGATGGGCCACCGCAAGCGAATCGCTCCCAATTTTTCCCTCAAATGATGCATAATCTAACCTTCATCTGCCCGCTTGGTCTGGGAATCGAGTCGAGCGGCCGTGGGAGGCGCGTGGATTCTATGAGTGGAGCCACCAGCTTTTATTCGAAGGCCAGAGGAACGGAGGAGATCGCACAGAGGTTTGCCGATCTCCATCCGCCGCTGAACGAGACGGCCGCTGTGACCGAGGCGTTGCGCTGCCTGTACTGCTTCAATGCGCCCTGCATGGGAGCCTGCCCAACCCATATTGATGTACCAAAGTTCATCAAGAAGATTGCGAGTGGGAATCTGGAAGGTTCGGCGCGGACCATCCTGGAGGCGAACATCCTGGGCGCGAGCTGCGCACGCGCGTGCCCGGTACAGGTACTGTGCGAGGGCGCCTGCGTGATGCATTACGACAACCAGCAGCCAATTGCCATAGGGCGTCTGCAGCGCTTCGCCATGGATGCGTTGCATGCCAGCGGCGGTTCGTTGCCATTTTCTCCCTGTGATCTCTCCGGCTCCGAGACGGGCAAACGGGTTGCCTTGATCGGCGCCGGACCGGCCTCACTGGCCTGCGCGGCTGAACTGCGCCGGCGTGGTGTGCGGGCGGCGATCTTCGATGCGCGGCCGCTCCCCGGAGGCCTGAACACCTATGGCATTGCGGAGTACAAGTTGCCCCTGGCGGAAAGCCTGCGCGAGATTGATCTGCTGGCCCAACTGGGTGTGGAGTTTCACTTTGACACCACGGTAGACGCGGCTATGCTCGCGGAGTTGGAGGCCGGCTATGATGCAATCTTCCTTGGCGTGGGGCTGGGAGGCGTTCAGAAGCTGGGTGTCGTTGGAGAAGATCTGCCGGGGGCGATCAGCGCTCTGGAGTTTATTGCGGCATACAAGTGCGGCGAACTGCGGGAGGTTCCGGATCGGGTAGCTGTGATCGGCGCCGGGAACACGGCCACGGATGCCGCGATTGCAGCCGTGCGCCTGGGCGCCCGGGAGGTGCATATGGTTTACCGGCGCGGCTCTGAACAGATGTCGGCCTTTGCCTTTGAGTATGAGCACGCACGGGAGATGGGAGTGGGGTTTCTGTGGCACGTGATGCCGGTGCGGGTGATTGGAGACGGTAAGGTGGAGGCGCTGGAACTGGTGCAACTGGAGACGCGCGAGGATGGATCGCTGGCGCCGAGGGACGGCCAACACGTCTTGCTGGAGGTCGATCTGGTGATCAAGGCGATCGGACAGACGATGCAGGCGGAGTTTGTAAAGGAAGTTCAGGGAGGAGAGCCGGCGAGAGTGCAACTGGAGAAGGGGCGCATTCTGGTCGATCGCGAGACCGGACAGACGTCAAACCCGAAGTACTTTGCCGGCGGCGACTGCACCAATGGAGGGCGCGAGGTGGTCGATGCCGTGGCGGATGGAAGACGCGCCGGAGTTGGAATGGCTGCCTGGCTCGGGGGGCATCATGGCAACGCTTGAGACAACCTTTGCGGGGATCCGGACACTGAATCCGTTTTGGCTGGCGAGCGCTCCGCCCACCAACTGTGGCGAACAGATCATGCGCGCCTTCGATGCCGGCTGGGGAGGGGCGGTGTGGAAGACGATTGGAGCGCAGGTGACCAACGTCAGTTCGCGCTACTCTGCGCTGGACTGGAACGGCCAGAAGATGATGGGGTTCAACAACATTGAGTTGATCAGCGACCGGCCGCCGGAGGTCAACCTGCGTGAACTGGCGGAGGTGAAGCGCCGCTATCCCAGGCATGTGGTGATTGCAAGTCTGATGGTGGAGTCTCGCCGCGAGGCCTGGCATGAGATGGTGGCGCGCGCCGAGGACGCCGGAGCCGACGGTCTGGAGTTGAACTTCGGTTGCCCGCACGGAATGAGCGAACGCGGGATGGGATCGGCTGTGGGTCAGGTTCCGGCCTACTGCGGGCAGATTACCGAGTGGGTGAAGGAGCGGGCGCGCACGCCGGTGATGGTGAAGCTGACCCCCAACATCACGGATATCCGCCTGCCGGCGCGGGCGGCCAAGAGCGCGGGCGCAGATGCCCTGAGCGCCATCAATACGATCAACTCGATCACCGGAATCGATCTGGAGACGCTGGAGCCGAGGCCCAAGGTGGATGGGCAGAGTTCCCATGGAGGCTACTGCGGACCGGCGGTCAAACCGATTGCGTTGAGCATGGTGCAGCAGGTGATGAGCGATCCCGAAGCTGCGCTTCCACTTTCTGGAATCGGAGGAATTGGAAGCTGGCAGGATGCGGCAGAGTTCATACTGCTTGGTGCTGGCACAGTGCAGGTATGTACGGCGGTGATGCACTATGGGTACCGGATCGTCGAGGATATGTGCGACGGGCTGCTGGCATGGATGCGGCACAAAGGCTATGCCAGCATCAGCGACTTTCGCGGGCTTTCCCTGCCTCGGATGCAGGAGTGGAAGAACCTGAACCTGAACTACCGCGTGGTGGCGAAGATCCATAGGGAGAGCTGCATCGGTTGCCAGTTGTGTTACACGGCGTGCTGGGATGGAGCGCACCAGTGCATCCATCTGGACCGTATGGAGGGTGATCTGGAGACGCCGGTGACGGGAACCGATCCGCGCTTTGCGCAGCATGAGCCCAACCCGCACGGCAAGCCAACGCCGGCGATGGTGGTGGCTGAGTCGATGCGGCAGATTACGGTCACGCCGATTCCGAAGCTGAGTTGGAACGGCGGAGGCTTGAACCGAACGCAAACGCCTCTGCGGGCACAGACGCCGTTGAGTCGAGTACCCCGCGTGGATGGGGACGAGTGCGTAGGGTGCAATCTGTGCTCGCTGGTGTGTCCCGTACCGGAGTGCATCACGATGGAGCGCGTCGATGCGGGGTTGCCCCGCGAGACCTGGGCGGAGCGTTCGGCAACGGCGGAGAACGAGGGACGGAAGGAGCCAGGGATATGGGGATCCTGATCAAGAACGGAACCGTGGTGAGTGCGACGGAGTCCAGAAGGCTGGATGTGCTGGTCTCCGGGGAGATGATTGCTCGCGTCGGCGAGGGCATCCGCGAGGCCGGACACGAGGTGGTCGATGCGACCGGGTTGCTGGTGATGCCCGGCGGGATCGATGTGCATACGCACCTGGACATGCCCTTTGGCGGGACTACCTCGGCGGACGATTACACCACGGGAACGCAGGCCGCGGCGGTGGGTGGAACCACCATGCTGATCGACTTTGCGCTGCAGAGCCAGGGACACACGATGCGCGAGGCCTTTGATGTGTGGCGCGCCAAGTCGCGGGGGAAGGCGTGTGTGGACTACGGGCTGCATATGGCGGTTACGGATCTTGGACCCGGGGATGGATCCCAGGGTTTGCGCGAGATGGAAGAGATGGTTGCCGAGGGGATCTCCAGCTTCAAGCTGTTCATGGCCTATCCGGGCGTTCTGATGATTGACGATGGGTTGATGTTCAAGGTGATGCAGAAGGCCGCCTCGCTCAATGCCTTGTGTTGCGTGCATGCGGAGAACGGCAGCGCCATCGACATCGTGGTGGAGCAGATGATTGCGCAGGGCAAGACAGCTCCGCACTACCATGCGCTGAGCCGGAGCCCGAAGGCTGAGGCGGAGGCGACCCATCGTGCGATAGCTCTTGCGGATATGTGCGGGGCCGCGGTCTACATTGTGCATCTGTCCAATGAGGACTCCCTGGCCGCGTTGAAGTTCATGCAGGGACGAGGAGCCAAGGCCCTGGCCGAGACCTGTATTCAGTACCTGGTGCTCTCGCTGGAGGATCAGATGCCCGGAAAGAGCTGGGAGGAGGCGAAGTACGTCTTTACGCCGCCGCTGCGCGAGCGGTGGAATCAGGCGCCGCTGTGGGAGGCGCTGCGCGATGGGCCGCTCGCGGTGGTCTCCACGGATCATTGCCCCTTCCGTTTCGCGGACCAGAAGGAGTTGGGCAGGGGAGACTTCCGCAAGATTCCCAACGGAGGTCCGGGCGTCGAAAACCGGCTGCAGATCCTGTGGCACTACGGCGTGAACTCGGGGAAGATATCGCAGGAGCGGTTTGTGGCCCTGACGGCGACACAGCCGGCGCGCATCTTCGGTATGGAGCGGCAGAAGGGAAGGATCAGTGAGGGGCTGGATGCGGACATTCTTCTCTGGGACCCGAAGGCGGAGTATACGATCTCTGCAGCGACGCAGAGGATGGCAACCGACTACTCGATGTTTGAGGGCTGGAAGGTGATGGGGAACGCTGCCAAAGTGTTCTCTCGTGGAGAACTGGTGGTGGACAACGTGACCCATCCCGGGATCTTTCTAGGCACTACGGGCAGAGGGAGATTTGTGAAACGCGAGGCCAATGGCGGAGGCCTGGGTAGAGGCTGACGCAGACCTGAGCGATGGGAACCAGACGATGCTGTTCCAGTGAGTGCCGTTTGCGGGATGGAATCTCCGGGGAGCAATCTATTACTGAATCAAGCTGAGCCGACGAATGACGTGGGCGCCAGCGGAACGACCGGCGGAGACGCCAACGGAAGGATGCAGACCGATGAGTTCTGGCGACGGAGTGCAGACGAGTACCGTGATGACCTCGGAAGAGGTGGTGCAGATTACCCGGGAGACGAACTATGGAACCTGGAGGTTTCAGAAGGGCTGGAATCCCCTGCATATCGTCGATGCCGAGGGTTGCTACATCACGGACGCGACAGGGAAAAAGTATCTGGACTTCTCGTCGCAATTGATGTGCATGAACCTGGGGCACAAGAACGCGGCCGTGGTTACCTCCATTGCCAGGCAGGCCGAGGAGTTGGCCTACGCGATGCCAGGTTATGCCACGACCTCGCGTGCTGAACTGAGCAAGCTGCTGCTGGAGGTCTTACCCGGCGGGCTGAACCGCTTCTTCTTTACCACCTCGGGAACGGACGCCAACGAGGCGGCGTTCAAGATCGCACGAATGTACACCGGAAAGTCGAAGGTGATTGCGCGCTACCGCAGCTATCACGGTTCCACCGCGGGAAGCATCGCGGCCACCGGCGATCCGCGGCGCTGGGCGATGGAGCCCCGGGGCAAAGGGCCGGGGATGATCTTTGCCCCGGAGGTGAACTGCTACAAGTGCCCCATCAAGCACACCTATCCGGAGTGCGGCGTGGCCTGTGCCGACTACCTGGAACACATGATTCGCAATGAGAGCGATGTAGCCGCGGTGCTGGTGGAGCCGATCGTGGGAACCAACGGCGTGCTGGTGCCGCCAGCCGAATATATGCCCAGGCTGCGCAGGATATGCGACGAGACCGGCGTGCTGCTGATCGCCGATGAGGTGATGACCGGCTGGGGACGGACCGGCGAGTGGTTCGCCATGAACCACTGGGGCGTGACGCCAGATATTCTGACCACCGCCAAGGGTATTACCTCAGCCTATGTGCCGCTGGGGCTATGCGCTACCAGCGAAAAGATCGGCGACTTCTTCCAGGATCACTACTTCTCGCACGGCCACACCTATGAAGCGCACCCGATGACGCTGGGGCCGGCGGTGGCCACGATTCAGGAGATGAAGCGGCTGCGACTGGTGGAGCGTGCCCGGGAGCTGGAGCCCTTTGTGGCGGAGAAGCTGCAGGCACTGAAGGTAAAGCACAGGAGCGTGGGTGAGGTGCGCGGCAAGGGACTGTTCTGGGCTGTGGATCTGGTGAAGAATCAGACGACCAGAGAGCCGTTCAACACTTACGCGGACAAGGTCTCCGGCAAGCCCATGCTGGTGGATCAGATTGCTGCCAAAACTCTGGCTGATGGCGTGATCGTCCAGGCCTGGGTGAGTCACTTTGTGATTGCGCCACCGCTCATCGTGGAGAAGGAAGAGATTGAGCGAGGGATTGCGGTACTGGACAAGTGGCTGCATCTGGCCGATGATCTGGCGGGTCAATAGCGCTTTGCCGAGAATCCGATGCTTCAGGGGCGTGACGAACCTGGGCTCGGGATCGCCGGTCCAGGTACGCGGGGACTGTGCCCGGCGGCGTCTTCACCTGGGAAGAAGACGCCGCTGCTAAGGCATTTTCGGTGTTGATAGGTCTCCCGAGCGGGCTTGCCGTGGCGTTTTCATTGGGGGAAAACGCCCATCGAAGTCGAGTCACCCTCTACACCTACACCGAAACTGCCTGAGCGAGCGTTCCGCACTCCATCCGCAGGAGGCGGCGTTACCCGTTGAGCTGGCGACGGATGGCGATGAGTTCGGCGCGACGCTCCGGGGTTGTCTTCGGGTAAGAGAGTTTGAGGCTCTTCAATGTCTCCAGAACGATGGAGGAGATGATCAGCCGGGCGTTGTCCTTATCGTCGGCCGGGATTGCATACCAAGGAGCATGAGAGGTGCTGGTGGCGTTCAGGCAGTCTTCAAATGCTTCCATGTACTCATCCCAGTACTTGCGCTCGTGAATGTCTGCCATGCTGAACTTCCAGTTCTTGGCGGGATCATCGATGCGAGCCAGAAACCGCTGGCGTTGCTCCTCCTTGGACAGATGGAGAAAGAACTTGAGGATGCGGGTATTGTTGCTGTGCAGGTGGCGTTCCATGTCCACGATGGAGCGGTAGCGGTCACTGAAGATCTCCTTTAGCTTGCGCGGCCTGAGGGGCCTGGCTGGATCCTCGGTATCGCCGGGCAGGCCTTCGTTCTTCAAGCACTCCGGGTGAACGCGGACCACGAGCACCTCCTCGTAATAGGAGCGATTGAAGATGCCAATGCGCCCTCGCTGGGGCAGGCGGGCGTTGGAACGCCACAGAAAGTCGTGCGAGAGTTCTTCGGCGCTGGGTTGTTTGAAGCTGGATACCTCGCAGCCCTGGGGATTGACTCCGCTCATCACGTGGCGGATGGCGCCGTCTTTCCCTGCAGCATCCATGCCCTGAAAGATGAGCAGAAGAGCATGGCTGCCGGAGCCGTAAAGGAGTTGCTGCTGTTGGCTGAGGGCGGCAACGTGCTCCTGAAGGATGGAGTGATACTGCCTTGCAGATTTGTAGCAGGGATCGATGCGTGTTGGTAAGCGGTTGAGCTTGATGGCCTTTTCGGGTCGAATACGGAATTTTTGCGGGTCGATCTTCATCGTCTGGTGTACCATCCTCAGGATTAACTTCTGCGCTGCATCTGGCCCTTCGAAGAGCTGGCAGCGGACAGGTTGGCAGGCCTATTGAGTATGCCGGGCCTCATGATTAGGATGCGCGTTACGACCGGGCGGATCAGTTGCCATCGTCCAGTGGAGCAGGTTTTTCGCTTCGGCTGGCTTATTGGTCAGATGTCGGTGCCGAGGCTCGTGCAGACATCGGCACAGCGTTTGCGCATCAGGGTGCAGGCCTCGGGGCTCTGGTCGATCAGGATCGCACTGCGGCCGTTGCGCAGCGCGGCGACGCCTGTCGTGCCGGAGCCGGCAAAGAAATCCAGCACGGTTTCTCCGGGGTTGCTGTGGACGCGGACGATGCGTTCCAGAATCCCCAGCGGCTTTTGCGTGGGATAACCAGTCTTCTCTTTGCCGGTGGGAGAGACGATGGTGTGCCACCAGACGTCGGTGGGCGTCTTGCCGCGTTGAGCCTTTTCGGCCCCTACCAGGCCGGGCGCCATGTAGGGGATGCGGTCTGAGGCGTCCAGGTGGAAGGTGTAGTGATCGGGATCCCGGGTGTACCACAGGATGTTGTCGTGCTTGGCTGGCCAGCGCCGGGTAGGGCGCGCTCCGTAGTCATAGGCCCAGATGATCTCGTTCTGGAAGCACCTGCGGCCCGCTCCGCCTTGCAGTGCAAAGACCTCGTCCAGCATCACCTTGCCGTAGTGAACCTCACGCGGGTCCAGGTGCAGGAACAAAGAACCGGTTGGCGCCAACACCCGGTGCGCTTCGACCATGCGGGGGCGAAGAAAGCCGATGTAGTCCTCGAAGATGTCGGCGTAGATGGGTGCTGTGGCCAGCTTCTCCGTGCGGTAGCGCCGCCCGCCAAAGCCGATGCGGTCGCCGTCGGCGTCCCGGACGGTGCGCATGCGGGTGCGGCTCTGCGTCACCCCGGTATTGAAGGGCGGATCAATGTAAATGAGTTCGACGCTCGCGTCTGGCAACTCAGCCAGAGCGGTCAGGTTGTCGGCTTCCAGAATGCGTACGGTTGTGCTTGCCAAGTCGTGACTCTCCGTGGGTAAGTGTAGTATCGCGTGCGTCTGAAGATCGAACGGGTGATCGTTCCGCAGTCGCAGCCCCGGACGTATAGTGGAGGATGCACCTGAGGGAGGATATCCGGATGGGGCACCCGGCCGCAGAGAGTCGCCTGGCCGGGTGGATGCTGGATCGACGGGTTTGTCTTGCAGGGAGAGTGAGTGTATGAGCGTAACGGAGCATCGGCTGGGAGTGGTAGGTGCGGGAACGATGGGCAACGGTATCGCCCATGCCTGCGCGCGGTCTGGCTTTGAGGTGATGTTGTATGAGGTGAGTGAGCTTGCGCTGGAGCGTGGTCTGGCGACCATCCGTACCAACCTGGACCGGGAGGCGGCCAAAGGCAAGATCGATCCCGCCGAGGTGCCCGCCATCTTTGCGCGGATTCACCCCGTGCGCAGCGCGCAGGATCTGAGCGCCTGCACCCTGGTGGTGGAGGCGGCGACAGAGCGCCTGGAGGTCAAGCAGAAGATCTTTCGTGACCTCGATGTGTTGCTGGGACCGGATGCGATCCTGGCGTCGAACTCGTCGTCGATCTCAATTACGAAGCTGGCTGCCGGCACGGGAAGGCCCGCGCAGGTGATTGGGATGCACTTCTTCAACCCCGTTCCGATGATGAAGCTGGTGGAGGTGATCCGCGGGCTGCAGACCTCGGAGGAGACCTTCCAGGTGGTGCGGGCGCTGGCGCTGGATCTGAGCAAGACCCCGGTGGAGGTCAACGACGCCGCCGGGTTTGTGAGTAACCGTGTGCTGATGCCGCTGCTCAACGAGGCGATGTTTGCGGTGATGGAGGGCGTCGCCAAACCGGAGGCGGTGGATGAGATCTTCCGCCTGGGCATGGCCCATCCCATGGGGCCGCTGACCCTGGCCGACTTCATCGGACTGGATGTGTGCCTGGATATCATGCGGGTGCTGGAAGATGGGCTCGGCGATCCGAAGTACAGGCCCTGCCCTCTGCTGGTGCGGATGGTAGACGCCGGCTGGCTGGGTCGCAAGTCTGGACGCGGGTTCTATACCTACGGCGCGTAGGAGACAGGGGAGCGTGAGAGTTGGGGGATGAACTGTACTTTGAGGACTTCAGGCCGGGGATGAAGATCCTTTCCCTGCGCAGCTATGAGGTGACCTCAGACGAGATCAAGCAGTTTGCGGCAAAGTATGATCCGCAGCCGTTTCATCTGGATGAGGCTGCGGCGGAGAAGAGCTTCTTCAAGGGCCTGGCGGCTTCGGGCTGGATGACAGCTGCGATCGCGATGAGGCTGCGTGTCGAGTCGATCCAGGTGGCCGGCGGAATGGTAGGGGCAGGGGTGGAAGATATCCGTTTCACCCAGCCGGTGCGGCCCGGTGACTGGTTGCACACGGAGACCGAGATCCTCTCCGCGCGGCGCTCGGCCTCGCGGCCGGAGATCAGCGTGGTGAAGTCCAGTACGGTGGTCTTCAACCAGCGCAATGAGGTGGTGATGCGCTCGGTGGTGAGCTTCATTGCGCCGGTGCGGAACGCCTGAACCGCTGCCCGGCGGTTGGGGGGGGCGGCGATCCAAGGCCATGTTGTCAGTCGAGGAGTCTGAGGCGACTTCATCACAGGGCGGGGGAGTATTTTTAATGAGTGCGGATGACCGTCCTGGCATCGGGGTCGAAGGGCAATGCGACGGTGATCGCAGCCGGATCGACGCGCCTTCTGGTGGATGCGGGCATGTCCTGCCGGGAACTGTTGAAGCGGATGGCGCAGGTGGGCGAGGATCCGCAGGGTTTGAACGCGATTCTGATCACCCACGAGCATGTGGACCACGTCGCCGGGCTCTCCGTGCTGGCGCGGCGACTGAAGGTTCCAGTGTTCTTAACCGAGCCAACCCATCGCGCCTGGATGCGGATGCTGACGCCGGGCACGACCATGAGTTATGCGCAGTGGCTGGAGAAGGTGAAGCGCCAGAAGCAGGAGAGCGCGTTGCAGGCAGAGGATGCAACTGGCCCCGCCGAGGTTGAAGGTTCAGCCAAAGAGAGGCCCAATCCCGCCTCGCTCCCGGACGTGGAGTACTTCCGCGCCGGGCAGAGCTTTTCCATTGGGGAGATCGACGTGAATCCGTTTACGATCCCGCACGATGCCGCCGACCCCTGCGGGTTCGTCTTCCATGCGCGCAGTGAGTCGATTCGCATGGCTGTTGCAACTGACCTGGGATATGTACCGCCCAACGTCAAGATGGCGCTGCAAGGCGTGGATGCGCTGCTGCTGGAGTCAAACCACGACCTGGAGATGCTCAAAGATGGACCTTATCCGTGGAGTGTCAAACAGCGGGTGCTCAGCCGGGTGGGCCATCTCTCCAATACCGCGGCGGCGGAGTTTCTGGAGCATGACTACGATGGCGGCGCGCATACCATCGTGCTGGGTCATCTCTCCGAGCAGAATAATCTGCCGGAACTGGCGCTGCTGGCTGCGGAGCAGGCCATTGGCCGGCGGATGAACCTGCTTGGAAATCGCGTGCTGCTGGCCTCGCAGCACCGTCCTCTGGAGCCGATCACACTGTAGCTCCCGAACGGAACGATGGATTGCGTCGCGAGGAAGGCCAGACGGATTCACCGTGGATCCCGTAGCCATCCTGGCGTTGCTGTTTCGTGCTCCAGAGACCTGGGGACTCAGCCAGTCAATGGGGATGGTCATCATCGCCGGCCGTTGCGCGATCCTCGGACAGGCTTTCAACCGGACGGAGAATCGACTAGGATAGACAGAGCATCATAGGGTCATGGCCACAGGAAAATCCAACTCACGAGAATCTGGTAACGAAGTCTGCAATGATCCAGTGGTGGGCGCGATCCTGTCGGGATGGCGCTACGATATTTCGGGGATCTCGCCCGATCTGCGTGTGGACTACGAGGCCCACCTCTACAACTGCAGCTACTGCCGCAAGCGCCAGCGGGTGCACCGCACCTGGGACGTCATGCTGCTGGCCATTACCACGGTCTCCTTTGCGGCTTTTCTGCTGGCGGCGCTGGTGATGCACCGGGTGGAGGCGATCAGCCATATCAGCAATGTGCAGCACCTGAGCCTGCATGACCAGAAGGCAGCCTCGCTGTTGCGCATTCCTACCAGTATCTCCATCAGCCTGGAGGCGCTGGCGATCTTCGGCGTGTTTATCTCCATGTTGCTTTGGACGCTGGTAACGATTACGACTCCGATTCCAAGTATGGTTTCAGCGCTGTTTCGCGAGCGGATCTCACCGGAGTTGCGAGAGCGTCTGCGCAAGCAGGCCATCTGACGCAGGGATCCCCCAGCGACGCGACCCATGCCTTGCAGAGGGAGGCACAGATCTCCTCCCCGCACCTTCCATCGCCCCCAGAGAACCCGATGGGCAGCCAGACAGGTAATCCCATGGACGACCAGATTGACGAACTGAGAGCGCTGGAGATTGGTGATGCTACGGCGCAGACGGTGTCTGAAGGCGACTTCTATCTTCAGCCCCAAGGTGGCCTTCAGCCCCAAGGTGGCGCCCGGAATGGGTCTCCGATCCAGTCGCACAGCGGATCTCACAGCCGGGCGCGGCGGGTCTCTCTCTGGGCCTACCCGGCGACTTATCTTCTGATGGGTATTAACATCGCCGTCTTCGCGGCAATGTTCTTCTATGGCCCACTGCCGGCTCTGATTCAACACCATGACTGGTCTCGCCTGCTGACGGCGCCCTACAGCGGCCAGACGCTGGAGCGCTTCGGCGGAACCTCCTCCTATCTGATTCAGAGCGGCCAGTGGTGGCGGCTGGTGACCGGCGCGTTTGTCCATGTCACCGTGCTGCATATTACGTTGAATCTTTGGTGCCTGTGGAACCTGGGGCTCTTTGGTGAACCGCTGCTGGGCAAGCGGGGCCTGGTGGCGGTCTATCTGCTGACCGGCACGACCGGAATGCTGTTCTCCTACGCGTTGAGCGTGCTGACCGGCCAGGGAGTGCTGGTGGTGGGGGCATCCGGAGCGGTGTTTGGCATCGCCGGCATTCTGATTGTGCTGCTCTCCAATCGCCGGCTGGCCGTGCCTTGGGAAGACCTGCGCAGTCTGCGGCGGCAGGTGATCTTCTTCGCTGTTGCCAACCTGGTGCTGGGCATGACGCCGCAGGTGCTGGGTATGGCGTCGCGGAGCCCTCTCCGCCTGCTGCACATGAATCCCGGCATGCTGCCGCAGATTGACAACACGGCTCACCTGGGTGGTTTTCTCAGTGGCCTTCTGCTGGGGTTGCCGTTGTTTCCGCGCATGACCGCGGGCAGAGATCGCTATCGGGCACGGCAGCGGGTTACCTTCGGGTTCGCAACCCTGCTGCTCTGCCTGTTTGCGTATGCGCTATCCAAGTTCGCCCCGGGAAGATGAGGCGAAGGGCAGGCAACAGTGTGTGAAGCCGAGGATAGAGATAGCCTTGGCGCACCGGATGTGCTGCCGTCCGTTGCTGCAGGCGACGCCTGGTAGAGCCCTTGCGGTCAGAAGCAGAAGAGCCAGCCTGGTTGGGCTGGCTCTATGGGAGGGTGCAGGCAAGCTTGCAGCGGCTGAGGGAAGAGAACAGAGTGCGAAGCCGAGCCGAGCAGCTATCTATGGCATTTTCGGTGTTGATGGGTATCCCGAAGCGGGCTTGCAGTGGCGTTTTCATTGGGGGGAAACGCCCATCGAAGTCGAGTCGCCCTCTACACCTACACCGAAACTGCCTTAGCTGACGGAGGTGGTCGCCGTCGCCGCGAACTTGCGCACCATGGCCAGCAGCAGCTTGCGGTCATTCTCGTTCAGATTGGCGGAGTAACGCTGAATCTGGGTCAGGAAGCGAATCTCCTCTTCGCTCAGTGCAACGCCATAGGTCTCCTTCACCGGATCTTCCGAGAAGAACTGGCTGAGGGGCAGATCCAGCGACGCGGCGATCTTTTGCAGGGTCTCCAGGGATGGGACCGTGTGGCCGTTCTCCACTCGCGAGAGGTAGCAACGCAGCAGCCCGGTGCGCTTCTCGATGTCGCCTTGGGACATTCCGCGCTGCAGACGGAAGTCGCGGATCGTTGCCCCGATATTGATGGGAGTCGGATCCGGACCGGCGAACTGCTCTTCCAGAGATACTGTTTGCATATTTGCCATTAGCCGTAAAATAACTATAGCAAGGGGGCAAGGCAAGGGCTAAGTGGGCGATATGCTGGCACTTGTACCAACTAAGATTCGTGCATGCGCTGGAACTTCAGTTTCCATCTGGTTACTTAAGTCCAACCCATGGATATCTACCCCATGTACATGCCGCCGTTCACATCCAGAGTGTGGCCGGTGATGTAGGCTGCGTCCCTGGAGCAAAGAAAGGCGACAGCAGCGGCGATATCGCTGTCGCTTCCGTAGCGTCCCAGCGGTATCTGGGAGAGGATGGCTGCCTTCTGGGCTTCGGGCAGGTCTTCGGTCATGGCGGTCTGGATGAACCCCGGCGCCACCGCGTTTACCGTGATCCCGCGGCTGGCGAACTCGCGGGCGAGCGACTTGGTGAGGCCGATCATGCCCGCCTTGGAGGCAGAGTAGTTTGCCTGGCCGGCAGCACCGGTCTGGCCCACTACCGAGGTGATGTTCACGATCCGTCCCCAGCGACCCTTCATCATCGATGAGATCACGGCCTGGGTGAGCAGGAAGGCTCCGGTAAGGTTGGTGCGCAGGATGTCATCGAAGTCAGCGAGCTTCATACGAAGGCTGAGGCCGTCCCGGGTGATACCGGCGTTGTTGACCAGGATCTCCACTTTGCCCAGATCGGCCAGGGCTGCCCGGGCGCAGGATTTGATGGAATCCTCGCTGGAGACGTCCAGGCTAAAGATATGAGCCTGGCCTCCGGCGTCGGCGATCTCAGCGGCGACGGTCTGGAGCTTTTCCTGGGAACGCGCAGCGAGCGCCACGGTGGCCCCGCAACTGGCCAGCCTCAGCGCGCAGGCGCGGCCAATGCCCTGGCTGGCGCCGGTGATCAGGGCGACCTTTCCCTGTAGACCGTAGTTGTCCTCTCCCCTGGTCGTGATGACGCCGTTGGAACTCTGCTCGTTCACGTGAAAACCTCCGTTGGTCCCAACCCATTAAAACAGAGGGGCGAGGGTAGAGGGTAGAGGGGAAGGGGCGGGGAAGACGCGCCGGGCTGGGAAGATGGAGCATGTGGCCGTGAATCTCCCGCTTTACCGATCGCTTAAGACTTAAGCATCCCGGGCGCGGTATTCTTGTGCGAGCAATGACCGACAGTCCCAAGCACACCACCGACCCAAAGCACGTTGATCTGAAGCATGCGGAGTGGAAGCATGCGGCCGACGCTACGACGGTTTACGCTATTCACGGCGCGGAGCCGGAGGTACTGGCCTATGCCATGGCCAAATACTCCCGATCGGCTCTGACCATGCGCGAATCGTTGACCGAGCTCAGCTCGCAGCGCGCCGAGCAGTTTCTTAACACCTTTTACTTCCAGTATGGCCATCGCTCGATCGCAGACCTGGCACACATCCCGTTTGCCGTGGAGAAGCTGAGCCTGCTGGCGGCGATTACGCTGGTGGATGAGTCGCGATGGGATGGACAGGAGCGGTCGACCCGCTACCAGAACTTCCGTCAGTCCGGCTGGTACACGCCGCACCAGCAGTCCAACCGCCTGGAGGGGCGGCAGCGCGCAGCCTACACCCATACCATCGAAGTGCTGCTGGCGGCCTATGATGAGCTGAGCGCCGGGATGCATCAGGCGCTGAGCCGGGTGGTGCCCAGGCCAGAGGAGATGAAGCCGGAGGCCTATACGCGCACCCTGAAGGCCCGAGCCTTCGACGCGGCGCGATACCTTCTGCCGCTGGCGACCAATACCTCGCTGGGCCAGATTGTGAATGCGCGCACGCTGGAGACCCAGGTGTCGCGGCTGCTCTCCAGCCCCTTCGCCGAGATTCGTGAGCTGGGAGCCAGTCTTAGAACGGCCGCCACCGAGCCGGCCTGGAATGTGTTGCGCGAAAAGCTGGAGGAGCTGGCCGGAGAAGGAGTGGTGGACGCCCAGGTGACCTCGGAGATCCTCAACGAGCTGATGCCTCCGGTGCGGACTGCGCCGACCCTGCTGAAGCACGCGGAGCCAAATCTCTACCAGATGCAGAGCCAGGCAGAGCTCACCCAGGCAGCGAGCGAGTTGATGAAGGGGGTTGAGATCTACCCAGCCCCCGTCGTGGACCTGCTGGACGATGAGGAGGATCTGGAGGTCGAGCTGGTGACCTCCCTGCTGTATCCAAACTGCCACTACTCCTATCGCCAGCTACGGGGCGCCGTGGGTGCATTGAATGAGACGAGGCGCGATGAGTTGCTGAAGATCGGAACAATCCACCGCGGCAGGCACGATGAGCTGCTGCGCGCCTTCCACTCCGGCCATGGCTTCCGCTTTGACATCCTGATGGATATCGGCGGCTTCCGTGACATGCACCGGCACCGGCGCTGCGTGCAGCTCCGGCAGGAGTTCAGTGACCTGCATGGCTATGAAGAGCCGGTGTGTCCGGGGCAGCCGACCCTGGCCGAGGCCGGCCTGGAGACCATCTACCGCGGCGCGATGGATGCGGCCTTTGCCGCCTATCGCTCCCTGCATGACAGCGGCCAGCCGGAGGCAGCCTGCAGCGCGCAGTACCTGCTGCCGCTGGGAACTCGGTGCCGTTCCATGTTCAAGATGGACTTCGCTGAGGCGCTCTACATCGCCGAGTTGCGCTCCACCGTCGCCGGCCATTTCAGCTATCGCCGGGTGGCCTGGGAGATGTTTCGTTCCATTGCCACCCGTCACCCCGCACTCGCAGGCATGTTCCGCATCGAGGACGTGAACGTGCCCGTCGATCTGCTGAAGCGGTAGAGGATCTTTCCTGCCGATGGGAGGAGCGCCGCAGCAGACGGGCGAGGCTCCGGAGCGCTGCACGTATTTTCGCTTTTCTTTTGCTTTTATTGAGAGAGGGATGCTACCATCGTTGCTTAGAGAAGTCTCATCTCGCACATCCCCAACGAACCACTGAGGAGAACAGTATCGTGGCTGACGACCGCAGCAAAGCAATTGAAACCGCCCTTTCGCAACTGGAGAAGCAATTCGGCAAAGGATCGGTGATGCGGCTGGGAGCCAAGGAGGCGGTGGGACCGATCTCGGTGATCTCCACTGGCTCGATCTCCTTTGATTCCGCACTGGGCGTGGGGGGGGTGCCGCGCGGCAGAGTGATTGAGATCTTCGGGCCGGAGAGCTCCGGAAAGACGACCATCACGCTGCAGATCATCGCCGAGGCGCAGCGTGCCGGCGGCCTGGCGGCGTTTGTGGATGCCGAGCACGCTCTGGATCCCGTCTATGCAAAGAAGCTGGGTGTGGATACGGACAACCTGCTGGTCAGCCAGCCGGACTACGGGGAGCAGGCGCTGGAGATCGTTGAGGCCTTGGTGCGCTCGGGCGCCATCGACGTGCTGGTGGTTGACTCGGTAGCGGCCCTGGTGCCCAAGGCCGAACTGGACGGCGAGATGGGCGACTCCCACGTGGGCCTGCAGGCGAGGCTGATGTCACAGGCCCTGCGCAAGCTCACGGGGACCGTCTCCAAGTCGCGTACCTGCCTGATCTTCATCAATCAGATTCGCGAGAAGATTGGCGTGATGTTCGGTAATCCGGAGACGACGACCGGCGGTCGTGCGCTCAAGTTCTACTCCTCGGTGCGCATTGACATCCGCCGCATCGGTGCGGTCAAAGAGGGCGACACGGTGGTCGGCTCGCGCACCAAGGTGAAGATCGTGAAGAATAAGGTGGCAGCACCCTTCCGCGATGCCGAGTTCGATATCCTCTACGGCGAAGGCATCTCGCGCGAGGGCGACATGCTGGACCTGGCGGTGCTGAACAACATCGTGGACAAGTCCGGAGCGTGGTACAGCTACCAGGGCGAGCGCATCGGGCAGGGAAGGGAGAATGTGCGCGGATTCCTCAAGGAGAATCGCGACATCTTTACCCGCATCGATACGGAACTGCGCAAGAAGCTGGGCGTGCAGACGCTCTCCGATGCGGAGATACCGTCGGTTCCCGAGGATGGAGCCGAACAGGCGGTAGCCGTGGTAAAGAGCCGGCGCGGATAAACCAAGGCTTCCATACTCGAAGCCACAGAGCGGCCCCGGGAGATTTTCTCTCGGGGCTGTCTTTTTTAAGCACAACGATCACATCCTCTGTCTGCAGCCGCGGCGCGCAGAGCCGGTGAAGGGCGAATCCGGAGCGGTGCGTGGTTCACAACGCCGGGAAAGCTTGGTAGGATGGCCGAGTCATTTGAGGACTTCCCGCCATGATGCGAATCCTTCCCCTCACGCTGCCCGCAGTTCTTTCACGGCTACGCTCCGCGGCTCGCTTCTCCGTCTTCGCGCTGGCGCTCTGTATCTTGCTGCTGGCGCCCTGTGCCTCCCATGCGCTGGAGAACGGCCTGGCCCGCACGCCGCCGATGGGCTGGAATACCTGGAACCGGTTCGGCTGCAAGGATGTGAATGAGAGCGTGGTTCGCGCGGCTGCAGACGCCATGGTCTCCAGCGGCATGAAGGCGGCCGGGTACCAGTACATCGTGATCGATGACTGCTGGCAGACCGGCCGTGACGCGGCAGGCAACATCCTGGCGGATCCTGTGAAGTACCCCAGCGGCATCCAGGCGCTGGCGGACTACGTGCACAGCAGGGGGCTCAAGTTCGGCATCTATACCGATGCCGGGGTCAAGACCTGCGCCGGACGTCCCGGCAGCCTGGGGCACGAGTACCAGGACGCCGCGCAGTATGCTCGCTGGGGTGTGGACTTTGTAAAGGAAGACTGGTGCAACACCGTGCCGGGCCAGAGCAGCGAGGCCTCGTATACCGTGATGCGCAACGCTCTGGCCGCAACCGGCCGGCCGATCGTCTTCAGCATCTGCGAGTGGGGATCTACCCATCCATGGCTGTGGGCCGGCCCCATCGGGAACATGTGGCGTGCCACCAGCGATATTCAGGACTGCTGGGACTGCAAGCGTCCCTGGGGCGGCAATGGATTTCTCCAGATCATCGATCAGATGGATCCGATCTACAGTTATGCAGGCCCAGGCCATTGGAATGACCCGGATATGCTGGAGGTGGGCAACGGAGGCATGACCGATGCGGAGTATCGAGCCCACTTCAGCCTCTGGTCCCTGTTTTCAGCTCCGCTGATGGCTGGAAACGATATGGCCCACATGACGGCAGCGACGCGAGAGATCCTGCTCAACAAGGAGGTGATCGCGGTCGATCAGGATCCGATGGGGATTCAGGGGCATCGGGTTCAGAAGGATGGACCGCTTGAGGTGTGGAGCAAGCAGCTTGGCGATGGCGGCCGCGCCGTTGTGCTGCTCAATCGCGGCGACCAGACTGCGGCGATCACTGCGAACTGGACCGCTATCGGGTATCCAGCTACATTGGCTGCGGAGGTGCGAGATTTATGGCTGCATCAGGACCTGGCCCGGCACACGGGTAGTTACACGGCGCAGGTTCCAGCCCATGCTGTGGTCATGGTGAAGATCCTGCCCTGAAGCATCGGCAGGGTAGGCGTAACGCGATTCCTTGGCGTTCATATTGAAAGAGCCCATCTGTGTCGAGACTCCGCTGTGCCTGCAGGAAAGTAGAACGCGCGGCTGGAGCTGACCCAGAGTGCTGCCAGCACAGGCAACTTCAGCGGAGATGTTCAGCGCAGAGGTTACGGACTCGTGGCAGTCGGGCCGATGCGCTCCAGTAACTGCCGGGCAGAGGCGTTGTTGGGGTCAATGGCGAGCAATTGGGTCAGCGTGGAGCGAGCCTCCTGCCAGCGGGAGTCCATGCACAGTGCCGCAGCCAGGTTTAGCCACGCCTTGGTGTACCCCGGGTCAGCCTGTACCGCAAGCCGGAAGTGTGCGATCGCCCCATTCGTCCTGTTGGCAACGGAGTCAAGATAGCCAAGCTGGTTCTGGGCTACGGCCATCCTTGGATCGTCCAGGAGCGCCTGCTTCAGAGCGGCTCGCTCGCCGTCTACGTCGCCGGTCTTATCCAGGGCCATCGCCAGCCTGTATGCGAGCAAAGGCTCTGCCGGGTCAAGGCGGAGCGCCTCGCGATAGTCAGCCGCTGCTTGTGGAAGATTGCCCGAGGCCTGATCCTGATCTGCCTTGTAGGATGCTGTGGCGGCGCGGCCCTGATTCAGGTCGGCAAGTTGTTTCTGCTGGTAAAGACGAAACTGCTGCTGTGCTGCATTATGGTTGCCAAGGGCCTGATAGGCCCTCCCAAGCTCATAGTGCACCCGCGGATCGCCGTACCCAAGTGCAATCGCTCTCTCAAACGCCTGCTTTGCGGAGAGGGTATTCTTCCTCTCCTCGTCCACCAAGCCCAACTGAAAATACGCATCGGCATTATCGGGAGCTGCATGGAGGGACCGCTGAAACCAGAATCCTGCGCTCTGCAGATCTCCCTTCTGGAGCTGCAATAACCCCATCAGATAAAGCACCTCTCCCTGTTGGGGATGGTTTGCCAAAAGCTTTTTGCAGAGCGGATCAGCGGCCGGACTGCGAGAGAGAACCAGTACCTTGAGATAGCGAATCTGCAACGCTGTGTCATCGGGGTTCTGACTTGCAGCAGGAGCGAGCAACTCGCTGGCCTTCTGATAGCGGCTTTGCAAAACCATGGCTGCAGCCAATGCCTCAATCACCGGAATCGAGGAAGGATCCTCTCGATTGGCTGCCTCCAGCACCTCAAAGGCATTATCCATCAGGCCAGCCTTGGTATAAGCCACCGAGAGATCAACCGCGGCAGCCGCAGATAATTGGTGTGCAGCCTCCAAAGGCTTCAGCATGTCGATCACGCGAACGTAGTTACCGTCTGCCAGCAGATCCCGGGTCAACCCCTCAAGTGACCTGGCGGAGTGTGGATCGAGGCTCAGCGCCAACCGCCACTGCAACTCTGCATCGCCCCGTCGACCCAGTTGATCCAGTGTCTCGCCGAGCACAAGGTGCGGGTCAACGGCGCTGGTATCAAGCTGAATCGAACGCTGCAGGAGAGCGATTGCCTGGTGGGGCTCTCCGGCTGCATAGAAACTGAGCCCTGCGAGGTAAGCATATGGAGCAGATTCGGGATCCTTTTGAGTGGCCAGGACATAGGCCTGAGCCGCGCAGGCAGCGTCCTCGCCATGAGCGAACCATCCACCGAGCTCCGCGTAGGTTGCAGCGTCCTGGTGCGTTTTCAGCTTGGCAGCCAGCTCGGAAGGAGGGATACAGGCCGACCAGCCAGGCAGTACGCATCCCAGCCCTAAGAGCACGACAGCCGGCAGGTGGCTGGCGCAACGGCGAGATCTTCTGGAGATTCGCTGGGTAAGATACACGCCAGCCATTATGTCACGTGCCAAAGGCCCTTGCGCCTGTGACTGGCAGGGCGTCGAAGACCGGTGAGCACGGATCGGCGTGTAAAATCCGGGGAAGTGCAGATTGGCGTTCGCCTGGCCAGCCTGGGAAGATCGCACCGGCATAGCAGCCGTGCCAGAAAATGGCGTGCTTTGCTGCAAGTTTGGCGCGATCTGCATGGTGGGTGAACGCCGGGACGGCTAATGTGGCTATATGCAGAACACGAAAGCTTACTCCGCAGCCAGTTCCACCTCTCCCCTTGCTCCAACTGTGATTTCGCGCCGCGACGTCACCCAACACGACGTGCAGATTGAGATTCTCTTTTGCGGCATCTGCCACTCTGACCTTCACATGGCCCGGAATGAGTGGAGCAGCGTCATGCAGACGGTGTATCCCTGCGTGCCGGGGCATGAGATCGTCGGCCGTGTCGTAAAGGTTGGTTCCGCGGTATCGAAGTTCAAGGCAGGAGACCTGGCAGCCGTTGGGTGCCTTGTCGACTCTGACCGGAGTTGCCCGTCCTGCCAGGCAGGGCTGGAGCAGTTTTGCCCGAGTCAGGTTTGGACCTACGGTGGTGTGGATAAGCACCTGGGAGGCGTCACGCACGGCGGATACTCTGAAAGCATCGTTGTCGATGAGCATTTCGTTCTTCACGTTCCAACCCATCTGGACCTTGCCGCTACGGCGCCGCTCTTGTGCGCAGGCATTACCACGTACTCGCCGCTGCGCCATTGGGGCGTGGGTGCCGGCAAGAAGGTTGGCATCGTCGGTATTGGAGGTTTGGGACACATGGGGGTAAAGTTTGCCCACGCCATGGGAGCGCATACGGTGGTCTTTACAACCTCACCCGGCAAGGCTGAGGATGCAAAGCGATTGGGCGCAGATGAGGTCGTGATCTCGCGCGATGCCAATTCCATGCAGAAGCACGCGAGCAGCTTCGACTTCATTCTGGATACAGTCTCCGCTGAACATGACATCAACGCCTACATCCACCTGCTGGCTCGCGACGGAAACATGACACTGGTCGGAGCGCCGGAGAAGCCTCTTCCCCTCAGCTCATTCGCTCTGTTGATGGGTCGGCGTAGCGTTTCGGGGTCGCCGATCGGAGGCATCGCAGAGACCCAGGAGATGCTCGACTTCTGCGGCCAGAACAACATCACATCCGACGTCGAGGTAATCGCCATCCAACAGGTGAATGAAGCCTATGATCGTCTTCTGAAGCAGGATGTAAAGTATCGCTTCAGCATTGACATGGCTTCGTTGAAGTCTGAGTAACGGTATGGTCAGGCGATTTCGCGTTCCCGGCATACTCCGCCTCCATCTGGAAGAGTTGGGAGTTCCTGTGCCTGCGGTTCTCCGCAGGGCGGGACTCCCCAGGGATCTTTTTCAGCAGCAGCGCATCCTGGTCTCTACCGAAGAGCTCTTCGCCATGTGGAGAGCCGTCGGAGAGCTCAGCACAGATCCTGGCATCGGGCTGCGGCTGGGAGCGGAGATCAAGTTGGAACGTCTCCATCCGATGGTGCTCTCCGCACTTTCCACGGAGAGCTTCCGAGCAGCGATCGACCATATTGCCAGATACAAGCGGCTATCCGCGCCGGAGGAGATCGTCCATGAACTCGTGGAAGACGAGTGGAGCATCCATTTTCGCTGGTTGCTGGCCATGGACGTTGAACCTCCCGTCCTGATGGAGTATTGCTTTGCATGGGTGCTCACCATCGCGCGTCAGGGCACGGGTAAGAAGATCACTCCCCTCCGGATTGAGTTTGTCCAGCCACGAACCCACATGAGGGATCTGGAGCGCTACTTCGGGTGTCCTGTGGTCTGTGATGCGGCGCGCAATGTGATGGTATTCCGCGGGGCCGATGCGGAGTTGCCGTTCATCACACGCAACGCAGAACTGCTTGAGATGCTGGCTCCGCAGTTGGATATGGAGTTGAGGACCCATGCACCGGAGGAAGATAACTTTGCGGAACTGGTCCGTGGAGCGATTCAACAGCGGCTGACTGGCCATCGCCCCGTTGTTGAAGATATCGCTCGCGACCTCCACATGAGCGCCAGAACGTTGCAGCGTCGTCTCCAGGAGTCAGGTTCCAGCTACCAGCGCGTTCTGGATGAGGCTCGCCGTCAGATGGCTCGATATTACCTGCGCAACTCCGAACTGGAGTTGACGGAGACTGCTTACCTGCTTGGATATGAAGATTCCAACTCCTTTACTCGTGCATTCAGGGCATGGGAGGGCATGGCGCCAACCCACTGGCGCGAAGCTCACCGCGACTCGCCGATACACTAAGATCTGCGCGGGAACCTGCAATGCGGGCCGATCTTCCAGGCGATCGAATGGTCAAGGAGACAGGCAGCCTGGACAGGCGTGCGACTCGTGGGCATGAAGGACTTCTGCGATCAGGGCCTCTTCCTCACCGAATCGATGGGTAGGCGCGTTCATACGCGTCCCGTCACCGCCTCCACGAGCAGCAGCCCACCGATCAGCATCAGGCCACCATACACGGCCTTGAGGAACCCGGCGCCCGACAAGCGCCGATTGAGTGCCCGCCCCAAAAGCACGGCGGGTAGCATCACTGGCACGAAGAACAGGAACTCCCTGGTGACTGTGCGGGTCCACAGGCCGGTTCTCCAATAGCCCACCATGCCCAGGATGCTGGCTGGGAGAAAATAGGCGTGCAGCGTTGCGCGGAACTGTTGTGGCGACCATCGGCGGAGAGATCCGTAGATCACCAGCGGCGGACCATTCATCCCGTACGCGCCGCCGAGGACGCCGGCCAAAAGACCTGCGAGTAGAAGCAGTGGCCGGTTGTCATTGTTGAGCCGAAGCGTATCCGGCGAGAGCAGCGAATAGGCGGCGAACAGTATGATGAAGACTCCCAGTCCCGCCTTCATCCATTGCTGGTGCGTGCTGGTCAGTACCAGCAGACCGAGCGGAATCCCAAAGACCGTAGCCAGCAGCAGCCCGCTGGCGCTTCGCAGATGGATCTGCCTCCAGTCCTGTACCACCACCAATGCCGCGATCGAGATGGAGAGCAGGACGGCAAGTGGCGCTGCAACCTGCATGGGGATGAAGAGCGCAAGCAAGGGAACCGCAATGAGAGCTTCGCCAAAGCCAACGGTCGACCGGACCAGCGTAGCAAGAAAGACAACGGATAAAACAAACAGAAGCGAAGCGTGAATGACTGTTCTCCCCAAAGATCGATAACGGCGGCCTCTCCAGTTTAGTGAGATGCGGGGAGCATCGCACTCCGGCTCCCTACGGGCTCCGGGCTATAGCAGTTTCAGCGTGGATGGGAATCCAGAAGAAGGGCTTGCAGCGACGTCTTCATTGGGGAAGACGCACACAGAGGTCGGGCGCCCCTCTACGCCTGCACTGAAGATGCTCTGACGGCAAAGATCATGACGGCTGCCGTCATTCTGACTGCCTTCCTTCTATTCTGGGAGCTGCTTGATTGTCCAGGCGAACATCTCCTGGCGGGTAAAGAGCTGTGCCTTGCATCAAGAAGCTCCCGGTCGCCGCAGGATGTTTGTGGTTGAGATTTGCCGTCCCCGGAGCGTTGCTTGCGCCACCGCCATGCCACACGTCCACAGTGGGGACCATCGTGACAATCCGGCGCATTCCACGGATCGCAGAGCGAGTGAATGCGGTGCGAGCCAGTGAGTTACCCTGCCGGTGGCGCACTACCGGCCAAGGTAGTGAGGATGGGGAGGAGACGCTGACTCCAGCCGTCATCACGATGGCCAATCTCGATGCGTAACCTGAAGGAAATGAAGTGCAGGCAGCACAAGGGGAGATGTTGAGCGTGGCGGGCCATGGAGTCTGTCGAATGCCATAAGCGATCGATCGGGTGGGATTATCCCTTGCGATTGTCATCGGGCTAAGTCATTTAGAATGAAGCTGGGTGCGATGGGCTCAAACATGCGACCTTTGCCATGACCGTGAGCAAGGATGTTGTGAGTTGTTGAAATCAGGAGCCCGGGAGGAGCAGGTTCGGAGTCCTGCAGGACAGGCATTCAGGTTCAGACAATCACGAGCATGGGCCCCCAAGAGGAGAGGTTTTGGGGGAGGCGAAGCATTAGCAGAAAGGATACAGAATACGATGGCCAAGACGCGGGTATTGATCACTGGAGCAAACGGACCGCTAGGTCTGAGGGTAGCGGAACACGCCGCAAGTGAGGGCGCCAGTGTTACCGGGACAAGCCGAAAGGCCGCTCCTGCAGGGTTTCAAGGCGGTTGGAAGAGATGCGATCTTCTGGACATGAAACAGGTTGCAGGCGCACTCGGAGGGGAAGATGTTGTGGTTCATTGCGCGTCCAATGTTCAGAACCCTCAGGACGATGCGGATGCTCTGGACAATCTGGTGGCAGCGTCGCGCGCGGCAGGGAATGTCCATCTGGTGTATGTGAGCATCTGCGGCATAGAAAGGGCTGCGAATTACAGCCCCTACTACAAAGTGAAGGTTCGTAATGAGGCCGTTCTCAAGGAGAGCGGGTGCCTGCACACGATCGTCCGCATCTCGCAGTTTCATCCGTTTGTGGCCATGATCTTGTCCGATCTGGTTGTCGGTCCTTTCCTGCTGGTGCCGAAGATCACATTTCAGTCTGTAGATTTGGACTTCGCTGCGAGGCAACTCGCTCTCATCTCCCTCCAGGCGCCCCAGGGCCGTTCGCCAGATATTCACGGACCCGAGACGCTGCCGCTGTTTACGATGGCAAAATCGTGGCTCAGTGCGAGAGGAAAGTCGAAGCTCCGTATACCGTCACTGGGACAGTTGAAGGGGTTCAGAACGCTTATCCCGGTCCAGGGCATTACTGGAGGCCTAACCTGGGAGGAGTGGCTCGCAGCCCATCGAGGCTCTGACAATCCTTATGGGGAGAAGTAGTGCTGGGATGGCGACTGGCAGCACGAACCTATCCGCCGGGCGAGCGTCTTCCCGATGAAAGAGAGACCCCGATGAACAAGCCGAATAACATCGCGCAATGGACCTGTGGAGTTCTGGCGTTGCTCCTACTCCTGGGTGGGAGCCTGACCAAGGCACAAACTGGAGCGGGGAGACCGGTGCTGACGACGGTTGCGGATATTCCGATGCCAGGACCCGCGGTCCGCTTCGACTACCAGAGTCTCGACGCGGAACACGGGCGACTGTACCTGTCTCACATGAATGCCGATCAACTGGTGGTCTTTGACACAGGAAAGCGCGCGGTTGTCGCCAACCTCGACGGATTCAGCCGTGTCCACGGCGTCCTTGCAGTGCCGGAGCTTGCCCGCGTCTACGCTTCTGCGGCCGGCGACCACAAGGTCGCTGTAGTAGACATGGCTACTCTGAAGACAATCGCCACGGCGGGGCCGATCAACTATCCTGACGGGCTTGCATACTCTCCGGCCACTAGAAGGTTGTTTGTCTCTGACGAGCATGGTGGAGAAGATGCGGTCATCGACGCCGCAACGAACAAGCTGATCGCGAAGATACCGCTTGGAGGCGGCGCCGGGAACACGGTCTGCGACGCCGGTTCAGGCCGCATCCTGGTGGCGGTCCATGGAGTGGACGAGTTGGTTGCGATCGACCCCGCGGCCATGAGGATTGTGGGTCGATACAAGCTGCCGGGCCTTGAGAATCCTCACGGCATCGCTCTTGACCAGGCCAATCGGCTGGCTTTCATTGCGGGGGAAGAGAATCACTCGCTCGCGGTGTTCGATCTGAAGGCGATGAAGCTTCTCGCCGTGCATCAGGTGGGTGAAGATCCTGACGTGCTCGCATTCGATGCCGGGTTGAGACTCCTCTACGTCTCCGCGGAGTCGGGTACAGTGACAGTGTTCGAAGAGGACCATCGCGACCTTCGCCAGCTTGGTCAGATTCAGATGCCGCATGCTCATACGGTCTCCGTCGATCCAAAGTCGCACCTTGTTTACTTCCCCTTGGAGAACGTCAACGGACATCCCTTGTTGAGGATCATGCAGCCTGTTCAGTAGCAAGAGATGATGGCCCATGTGTGCCGAGTTCAGCGCGGCTCTTTCAGAATGGGTCGGTGCGTCTGGGACCATGGGCGACCGGATTAAAACCGCACGCCGCGTGCGCAGAGTCAGGCCATCTTTGATGGCCGGGCGATTCTTTGCGGGAAGGAAAGCTTTATAGCCCCTGCTGCGAATCCTGGCAAAACCAGCGCTCTGCGCTTCCCATCCCTGCGGGGCGTACCAGCAGCACAAAGGGTGCTGAGAACTCTCAGCACCCTTTGTGCGCCCTCGCGGGCTCAAACTTAATCTGTCACTGTGCCATAAACTATTCATTATCCGTAGTTTAGTGGCGGGGACGACGGGGCTCGAACCCGCGACCTCTGCCGTGACAGTCCACTCTTGCTAGTATTTTCAACGACTTACAAGCCCGTGGGGAACGCCTAAAGCCACCGAAGTCGTACAAATCCACGCATTTTGTGGATCGGATTGTGGATCGGATTTTCAGGTCTTTCGGCAACTATTTGGCGAGGTCGGTTGCCGAATTTGACCACTGGCCGACGGCCGAATGTCGAATCGGTCAACACAGCGGTTGCAGAACAGGTCGTCACCTTTGGGTTGGCCGACTAGGTTAGCGCCTCTGTGATTGTTTATGTGCCACCGACGGCGCGAGTAGGAGCCGGTATTCCGAGCAATGCATTCATCTCGCTCTCGAAGTCCGTTTGCAATTGTTGGCCCAGTATAGAGAGGCTCATGGCAATAGCCTCACAGTCAGGCGGGTTCACATCAATTTGCTCTCCGATCTTCCACTCGCGAACAAACGGCCTAAAGTCAATCGCTACTTGAGCTGCTTCAGTGGTGGTATATGGAAGCTGGACCTCCTTGCCATTCACCAGTGCACGAGGTTGCAGCCAAACCGCCTTCAACGTGTCAGTGTCCTTTGTTTGGTCAAGCGGAACGCCGGATGGTTTAACGTCAATTATCTGGACCCGGCCCAACCGATGGGCGAGGCAGTTACGAACGCGGTATAGCCCTTCGAGCCATTCCATCTTTTCCTTCAGAGCAGCAGAGGGCTTGACTACGACCAATCCATCGCACATCTTTACAGGCCCTGATCGGCTCTCTGCCTGCACGCTAGTCAGTATTCTCCAGAAATTTGGGCCATCCATTCTCTGGTTTGGACCTTTCAAGTGTTCAAGGACTCGTCGCTGACGCAGCAGATTTTGCGCGTGGATCTCAAAGCGACTAATCATCGAAATCAGCGAGAACCGAGCAAATAGGTTTGGCGCATCCCGTCGCACAGCTTGGTCCTGCTCAGGTCCGCCGCATCTGACGGGGACTGCAAAGTCAGGCATTGCGTTGGGTAAAGGAATCTTCGACAGAACAGCCCCGGCTACCGCAACAGCTGCGTCGTAGGCTAACCCGTTGCAAAGAGCAGTCAGCTCTTTCCGTGCATCCTCGGGGTACCTTAGATCTCGAATCAAGCCCACTCGAACTCCGAACAGCCGACTTCACTTTCTCAATTCTCCGCTCGGGTGATCCGGCCAATGGTTCCACTCCTGGGATCCGCTCCCTTCCCCTGCACCGCAGAAAGGGTGAGTCGGCCTTACTGGCCGAACCTGCGGCCCGCATTCGTCCTGATGCGGTCACGATCCATGTCATCGGAAGCCAATGCCGTCTCGTATTTGTTGCGAAGCTGCGTCACCCTCGCCGCGAGGGCATGGACATCCACCAACTTGTCTTCGAGCTCCGGAGGCTTTGAATGCCGATACGTTTCCATAGCGTCGGGCAGCTCCCCCGCCAGAGCCTGCACCGTTTTGAGGTCGTTTTCCAGCTCGCGTTTCCAAATTAAGCTGGCACTCGATTGCTGCCCAATGCCCATGGCGGCACTGACCGCGATGCGGGATGAATTCGCCCGTTTCAAGAGAGCAGGAAGCGCCTCGATGTCGGCGCGAACGCTGGACGTTTGCTTGCGGAGTTCGAGGCGAAGGTCGAGTCTCTTGATTTGTTGTGAGCGCCGGTAGCTGATCCAGCCGATTACGCACCCGGCGGGTCCAGTGATTGCGCCGATAATTCCCGTCAAGTTGCCCATATCCAACACCGGAAGACTTAACATGCGGCCATTTTACTGGTTCCGTTCAGAACGTCGAAATATCCCATATCTCGATCACTCCCGACGGGTTCGTGACCCGGCAAACAGACCGAAGGGTGGGGTAAATCGTATCCAATCCCGTAAATCAAGCAATTCGAGCCAAGCCGTTGACGAAGGCGCGAAATCTGCTTTCAATTTCTCCCGCCGACGTTGCCGGATAGCCAAGCTCTCTGGCCATGCCCTCCAGTTCGGGTTTCCATTCAGCCGGAATCTGGATTGCTGGCGGAAAGTCATGGGTGGCCCGTTGGGAGAAGACCTCGATGGAAGCCGCGCGCACGGCGACCATGTCCAGCCTGCCCAACAACTCGATCAACAGAATGTCGAGTACGTCGCGGGCGCGGTCTTTCGAGTGCGGTCCCGTGCAGGCGTGCAGTTTTTGCGCAACCTGCTCACTCAGATTCAGGCAGCGAACCGGCGACGGCACGCGCAGGCCCATTGCCGTAAGGCCACGAACGGCCGGCTCCACAAGATCGACCGCGCCATGTCCTGCAGGTCCGAGATCAATATCGATTGTTTGCCAGGCGCGGGTCCGGTAGCGGACAGCGAGTTCAAGGCGAACCGCGTCCGCATTGTCCATGTTCAGCGGCTTGCCCTTCAACTGAAAGGTGAACTCATCGAAGCCCAGCGCCAGTGCGTTACCAAAGGCCCGGAGCCGTTCCGCTCGTTCTCCCGCAACGCCGATGTCCATATCCTTCGTCGCGCGTGCGCCCTCAGCAAAGCGCAGTTCCATGGCAACGCCGCCTTTGAGGCAGTAGTTGTCTAGGACGCCTTCGATTACCGCGCGCTCCAGAACTCCACACAGCGCCAGAAAGGAAACCCACCTGCGCAGACGCTCCTGTGCCACACCTTGTTCTTTGGCGACTCGCGCCAGCGTCTTTTCAAGCCGTTCAACGGGGGGAGGATTCATCGGCAGCCACCTTGCTTTTGCTCGTCGTACTTGTAAGAGCATGAATCGCTCGATTGACCTGCTTCCGCAGTGCGCCGGCCTTAGCCGCATCAATCATCCCCTCGCGGAGAGCCTCGGCGATAGCCTGTCGGGCGATCTCCGTTCGGTGCGATGTTGAAAGAACATCCATGATGGAACGCTCGACGGCGGTAACGGGCAGTCCCTCATGGAAGTGGATTTCATCTTTGGCAAGGTCGGCGCGATGAATCTTAATCCACTTCGGACGCTCCCTTCGCAAGCGCGCCGAGAGCGGGACGGTGAGGTGCACCTGCGGCGGGTTCACGTCGGAGATCCCGTAGAGCACGAGCGCCGTCTCATGCGAGAGGGCGGCGTGTTCCGGTCCTTGGCTGGCGCGCGCCCACAGAATCGCCTCTCTGTACTGGGCGAATCGGTCCGCCGGATAGTGTGCGATCCGGTATACCCCGCGGCTCATCCGCTCCAGCCGGCCCCGTTGTGCCAGCCGAACCAGCACGGAATCCTTGATCCCCAGGGCGCGGGCCTCCTTCGACGGGAGCAATCCGTCATGCTCCTCGGCGAGGGCGTACAGCTCGTCCATACGAGTTCGCGGCATAAGCCGAGTATGCGGCAAATCGTCCCCCGTTGTCAATATAGTTCCATGGTGGAACTATATTGACATTACCCATTACCGATCCAAACTTCACCCCGCTCATCATTTTCGGGCAATTTTGTTGGGCTTTCCTTTGCGGATGAAGCCGATTTGTGTTGTCTGCCCCACTGCGCCAACGTGTCGATCAAACGCAGCGCAGGAAGACCAAGTGACTCCGACAATGAATATTCCACGCGCCGCACTTTGGTGCTTCGGTCGGAGCGAACGATAAGGCCGTCTTCTTCCATTTCGCGCAGATGCTGTGTCAGCATCTTCTTCGACGCGCCAGGCAGCATCCTGCGAAGCTGGCTCAAGCGAAGCGGTCCGTGCTTCAGGCGGGTCAGAATGCCGATCTTCCATTTTCCATGAATGAGTGCAATTGCAGATTGGATCGATTCGTTCGCGGCTTCCTGATTGTGCAGCCAACTATTCAGCTGGCTGCGCTGGTCCGTGTCTGTCGCAATACGAAGGATCTCGGTTTCCATGTCTGCGGAATGCGCGATTTCGCGGTCGTTTTGACCCCGATCAAACGGAGTACCTCCTTCCGGGCGACAAACCATCTCTCACCTCCTCAAAGTCGAAGGTTCCCTCATCATCCTCCCCGCCTCCCCAAAGGCGCGCTTACACTCGCTTACACTTACTAAAGGCATCTCAAAAGCTGATTTGGGGCAGGCAAACAAGAAAATCTTTAGGCAGACTCCCGAAGCCGCCGTCTATACTGACAGCATCTGGTGACAATCTCCCCTCGGGCAGGCGCTCGCGTATGCCACCTACTGATCGTGTTGGGCAGGAATTGAAGTGGAGTTCTGTCTATCCGACCGGGAACGCCGTTTCCGATGAAAAGTTGGAAGCCGCTGGACAGGCGTCCGGGCCGTACGCTTCTCTCTGTGCCTGGACCTATTTGAACGACGGCGACGCAGCGCACGACCTGATGGACCACGCAATCGAAAACGCGTCCCACTACATTGCGCGCCACCCGGAACGATCGGCCGACAGGCTGACGGCGCGAATCAAAAGCGTCATTCGCCGTCGGGCAAGACAGCTTGCGGCGAAGAACGGACGCGAGCTTCCATCCGGGCTTCTTGTTGATCTTGAACACTTTCTTGTCGCCCAGCCGGATGCGGAGCAAAGGGCATATGTAAATGAACTCCTTAAGCGCCTTTCGCCGTTCGCATCAACAGTTCTCAAATGGCGCTGGCTTGGGTACTCGTGGCGGGAAATTGCAAAACAATTAGCGATGGACCACACCGCCGTCCGTCGTGCATACTTTCGGGAGATTGAGTCGTTGCACAACTGCCTCCCCCGGTCTGGAGATCTGCATTAATGCGATTGAACTGGAGACAGTCTTCACGTTCCCAGGATCGCCTTGAAAAGACAATTGCACAGCAGCACGAGAGACGAGTGCTGGCTGGTGACGTTGTCCCGGCAGGCCCATGTCCAGACAAGGATTTCCTTCGGATGCTGGCGCGGCGGTCTTCCCGGATCGCGCTGACGGACGCCAGGGTCGATCACGCAGCAAGTTGCCCGCAGTGCATGGCGCGGCTTCTAGCACTGCGTCAGAAGCATCGCCGGCAACGCCGGATGTGGATCATTCTCGGCGCAATCGCTTTGTTGCTTTTGCTTGCTGTGGCGGTCACTTTCATCTTGCGGTATCCCTTTCCCTAGACATGCACGTTCCTGCTGATGCTGGCTATTCATCCCTCGTACACACGAGCCAGAGCCGCGCGATTGACGGAGTTCATATCAAGAGCGTGCTGCAACGCGGCGCGTTATGCCCGTCATCATCGCTGAGACAAGCCGGCGGCTGACGGTGATCCACAACCGCATGCCTGTCATTGTCGAACGCAAAGACTACGCCCACTGGCTTGATGCGCTGGGTGGAAGCGAACCTTCCGCTGAACTGCTGCGTGCCGCTGCGCCGGAACGTATCGATCTCTGGCCCGTCAGCGACCGCGTCGGCAACGCGCGAAATAATGATGAAGCCCTATCTTTTCGCTCTTAGGTGGCGCCTAGGTCAATGCTTCACGATGATGACAGAAACCCCAACCGCGCTTTCAATGTCCTTCCTAAACTCGTCCTCATCGCGAATAGTTGACAGGTCGTACACCACGTGAAGCTGGCGCTCATATTGAGTGCTGTAAGCGCGAATGTCGGCGTTGATGCCGTCCACGATGTTCCGGAGATCGTCCTTTGACTTCGAGAGCTTAACTTCCATACACAACTTCAGGTTGGGGAAGATGAAATCTGGCACAGACTCCTTGCCGGATGTCTTTACTCGGCCCGTTTCCCTGTCGTAGTCGATCCCCTTTGCCATCCCCCTGCCCACCAACAGCGTTTCAACGCCGTTCTGCACCTCGAGTTCTTTCAGTGGTTCTGTGAAGATGGCACGCCTCAGATTGGCTTGAATGAAGTATTTGAGCTTCTGTGTCTCATCTTCGGCATACCCTATTGCGTTTTCCAAAACGGCCCGCAGCATGGCGACATTTGCTAAAACACTGTCAAACAATTCCTTCTGTTTTGGCCACGTGTACTCACCGCTGCTTTTAATCGAGTCAAGTTTGAATGCGTCGAGGAGAGCTGTATTCGGCAAGAGCGGGGCGGCTTCTTTGACAAGCACGTTGTATTTCCGCATGTAGGTCTTAAAGCTAGCGTACTTGCCGATATGCGCATGTTCCCCGGTTGCACTCGCGAGACTTTCCCGCATAGCCTCTTGCAGTGCAGTTGTGTTTCCGAACAGGCATTTCAGATACTCTTTCCTATCCATCGTTCACTTCTCAATCGGGCCGAAGAAATCAGGCTCTCCGTCATCATTTTTTTGATCGTTTTCTGTCCAGGGAAAGGGCCTGCCGCAAGCGCTGCAATACGCTGGTCTGCTACCCCCGAAATCATCCTCCTCGATTGGCGCCTGGCAGTGCAAACACTCGGTGATAACTTCTTTACCACATCTTTTGCAGTGGGAGAGATTCATCAGCTCTTCGACAAATCGCTCTTCCATCATGTCTCGCAGGCGTCCCGGAAAGAACCCGCCGTGGATACGCTCTGGAACCACACCAATGTAATGGCCGTCCCGACAATAGATAGCGTTTGGCACTCCTGTATGTTACCGCAGAGTGCGCAACGGAGTGGCGCACTTGCCCGTCGGGCGGGGAAAAATGGCCTCCCGCAGAGACGGGAGCGCGAATGAGGGTGGGAGAACGGGCACCGGGCAGAAAAATGCGGAGCCGTTTGCCGGCTCCGCGATGGGTCTTGGTTGGATGAGGGCTATGCGGCAGCCGCCCTCTTGGCGGCTTTGGCTGCCGGTTTGGGCGCGGCTTTCTTCGTCTCCTTGACCTTCTCTTTCGCCGCGAACTCCTGCTTGACCTTGGACGTGATCGCGGCCACGTCCACCTTGTAGAACTCGGCGGCTTCGTGGAGGGCCTTGGCGGCATCGGTCGTCGAATGGGCCGACTGTAGAACGGCGACTTCAACCAAAACCCGGCCGAGCGTTCCCTCGTCAGCCTTGCGCAGAAAGGATGCAAACAGCTTGGCTGGAGCGTCGGCGGCGCCGTTGGCTTTGCCGACGCTGTGAAGCCGCAGCAGGATTGCAATGCGGCGCTCGTCCAATGCGGCGGCAAGGCGCTCGGCGGTAAAGAGCAGGTCGCGCTTCATCAGCCGGATCGGAACCGCATCGCCGATGGCCTTGAGGACGCGAAGGCCAGTTGTCTGCGCGATGGCCTCCTCGCGGCGGCGCTTCTCCTGCTCGGCCTTGAATGCCGCATCGCTCGCGGGCCGCTGCTTGCGTGCGTGGTGAATCAGGCAATCGAGATTCGCGCAGATGCGCCGCAGTTCGCCCTTTTCGCTGCCTTCGGTGACGATGGCCTCAGTGGTGAACTTGCAGGTCTTGTACTCCGGCCAGTCGCGCTGCTTCTGGTTGGCGGGTTTGTCGGTGCGGACCTCGACGTATTTATTGCGCGGCAAAACGGGGCTGTCGGCCTTCGCCGCGCCGTATGCCGTGCTGATCTGAACAAGTCTCGGTTTGGCGGCGATGGCCTGCTTGACGTGCGCATCAACCTTCATTGCCCAGCATTTCGGGTCCGAGCAGGAATCATGTTGAGGCGCGATCCCCTCGAAGAGCAGGACATTGTGGCCGGTGCGCTTGGGGCAATCAACACAGGAACCAGCCTCGGGCACAAGCGCGGCGTTCTCTTTCGAGAACGGCGCTGTGGCAAGCTCCAACAAGATATTGTGTTCAATCCACTGTTGCAGATGGCGGACCGGGAGCAGGATGCGCTTCGGCTTGCCAGCGCCGTTGGTGTACTGCTCCTGATAGCAAGCGGCGAGGGCTTCTTCCTGCTGCGCCGGTTGCAGCTTGGCCAGCAAGAGAGCATGGCCGACGCCGATTTCATCCTTGGCAAAGGTTTCGGCGACGGGCGCTGCAAGCTCGGTCAAGCGAAGGCGGGCGGTGACGTAAACAGGGCTTTTACCGCATTTAGCCGAAATCATTTCGATGGTGTACTTCGGCTCTTCAAGACGCATCAATGCAGCGAAGCCTTGTGCCTCGTCGAGCGGGTGAACATCGCGGCGCTGGAGGTTCTCGACGATGCTGGTTTCGAGCGCCTGAGCGTCGGTCAACTCGACGATGCGCACGGGCGCGGTTTCGAGTCCGGCGCGTTGCGCCGCGCGATAGCGGCGGGCACCGGCAACGATTTCGAAGTGATGATCGACGGGCCGGACCACAAGCGGCGCAAGAATGCCCTGCGCCTTGATTGACTCGGCCAATTCGTTCAGACCGGCCTCGTCAAAATTCTTGCGCGGATTGTTCGGCGACTCGGTAAGCGCGTCGAGCGGCAGGTTGCGATATTCGGATTGCATGGTGTTCGTCATTTCAGATTCTCCTTGTGAGGTTGTGGTGCGTGAAGGCGTGGGCGGGTGAGCATGAACCCGCCCGGTGATTGGCGGGTTAGCGGCTGCGCTCAAATGCCTCAAGGAATCCCTGCGCGCGCAGGTTGCGGTCCCATGTGCGAGCAAAGCTCTCGTGCTGATGAAACAGGTCGGGATAGAAGATGTAGTTCTGAGCGTCGCGCGTGCGCGAGAGCTGCTCGACGCCGAGGTAATCGTTGCGAAAGTAGTACGGGGTCATCGTCCAGCTTAAACGCAACGGGTTGGTCAACTCGAAACACATCTCCGGGTCACGCATCAGGTCGCCGTTCTGTTCGCCGTAATGCGCGATGGAGATGGCCGGAGCGCCAAGCGGACCCGGCTCCGGCGTGGCCTCGATGACAAGCCGCATATAAGGCGGGTTCTCGATGCGCAGATAGAGATCGCGGCGGAACCCGCCCGCCGCCGCAAGAATCTGGAGAATGGTTTTCATTACGCCACCTCCGCCAGTGAGTTTGTCTCGCTGGCCGTGTCCTCGGCGAGAATGGCTCCGAGGATCACGGCGGAGGTGCGTTGGATGACTTCGAGGCTTTCGGTCAAAAGCGCCGCGTTGCCCGCGTACATCTGGATGTAATCGCTGCTGGCGGTGCCCATCTCCAAACCCACGGCCTGGCCGACGATGAAGGCCACGGCCTCGGCTTCGGTCTCGCGCACGGTCGCGGTGGTCATTGTGCGCCGCTCTGTCTTGTGCAAAAGTTCGTGCGCCGTTTCGTGAACCAGCGTCGTGAACTCCTCGGCCTTCGACTGGCCGGGCAGTAGCGCAATGCGCCCGCCGTAGCTGACGCCAAGCGCCGGGGCAATCTTCTCGTTGAACTCCAGCTTGATGTTCTGCGCGTTGAGGAACGAAACCAGCCGGTCGCGGTGTGCGCCGACTTCGCCGCTGACGCTGTGGTCGAACTCCGGCAGGTCAACGCCTTCGGTCTGCTCCACATCGAAAACGTAGACGGCGCGGAAGCCGATGAGCATCGGCGCGGGCTTGGCTTGGCTGTTCGCGTCCTGCTCCTGCTCGACTGCGTCCTTCCTGCGCCGGTGGCCGATGATCGGGGCGAGAATCTGGATGCCCTTTTCGCCCTTCTTCACAAACCGGCCTAACTCGTTCCACGTGCGGATGCCCGCAACACGGGTTGCGGTCGGGCGCTGCCGCGCGATGGCGAGAATGTTGCCAAAGCTGTAATTGTGGAAGCGGGCCATCGCCGCGAGATACGCGGTCAACGTCTGGCTCTTGCCTGCCTCAAGCTGCTGGAGCAGGAACTCGACGGCTTGCTTGATGAGTTGCTGCGCGGGGTTTTCGCGCTGTGTCGTGCGCTGCTGGTAGGGAGATTCACTGCGAAGCGCCGCATTGTTGCTGTGCGGCGCGGAGTTGGTGCTGCTGTTGCTGGCGTAGGTCATGATCTTCGGCTCCTTCGGAGTGTGGCTTTGCCGTTTTTCGGCCCTGGTGGGCCAAAAAAAGACATTCGTTTCATTGCTGCGAAACGGGCGCAGAGAGGCGCTGTCAACCCCCAAAGCCCGCAAGGGGCGCGGAAGCGAGCACGGCGTTCTTTGCCGCGCGGAGCTGCACAAGCGGGGTTGACAGAAGGAGCCGAACGGAGCCTAGAGTTCGCAGGGAAACGAATGTCGAGGAATTGAACCAGCCAAAGGCTGCGTCGCACGGAGTCTAGGGGCGGGCGTTGCGGGGAGGAACGACCCCGCTGAGGAGGGTGGTGGAAGACGCCGGCACGATTCGGCGGCTGGAATGAGGGAGGAGTCATCCTCCCACACACCGGAAAACGTGGAAACAAATTTGGGCTTCAGGGGACTTCCCGTGCGCGATAATGGAAAAATGGCCAAGTGTCTCTATTGCGACGCCGATGGTGACACACACGAACACGTAATCCCGGCGGCCTTTGGTGAATTTAAGGATGCGCCTCGTCTCCAGGCTCCGGTCTGCTCTGTATGTAACAGCCAACGCCTGGGCTTGCTGGATGAACAGGTGGCTCGATGCGGTCCTGAAGGATTTATGCGCGAGTTCTATGGCGTGACTGGGAGGGCCCATCACACAAAGGTGAATCCCTTTGTGCGAGGCAGTGCTGGTGGAAAGAGGTTGGAGTTCTTTACATTCGACCGCGAGGTTGGTGTTGAAGTGAATTTAGAAATCCGCAATGGCGTCGTGACTCAGATGTGCGAATTGATTTTCGTAGAGACAGAAACGGGAAAGGTCCACCACATCCCGCTGAAGGAGTCGATGACAGCAGAGCAACTCCGTACTGAATTCGAGTGGATAGCAGTTGCGAAACCATTTGAAGCGCGGTTGTCGTGCTATCCGCACGAACGGGCATGGGTTGAGAAACTGCTGAGGAATCATTCGCCGGGTATAAGCTTTTCAGAACCGAAATTGATGAGTCATATTATCGAAACGCCTACGGTGAAATTTCAGGTCGGAGAGCGGTACTACCGCGGTATTGCGAAGATCGGGTTTCATTACTTTCTGACACAGTTTCCGTCCTATTCAGGTCATGAGGCAATCTTTTCGCGCATCCGGTCCTTCATTGACGAAGACACCACGGAACCGATTCGGCGCGTGAATGAGTTCATGAGTATGCGTCAGCATCCCCTGTTACGAGAGATGCTTCAACCAGGAGTACGGCCAGATGGCTGGAAAGCTCATTTTCTCGCAGCCGAAGTAACGGGGGGCATTCTCCTAGCCCATGTTCATATGTTCTTGACTGAAGATTCGCCCGGTCAGATCTATACCGTCGCCCTTGGCTCTGACCCATCGAACCAGGAACAAAAAGGGTATGCACACGGGTATCGTTATTATCCCGATGGTAGACAGGGGCAGTTTCTCGGAGAAGCTACTTCGCTTACCGCGATAAGGTTGGCGGGGCATGTTCTTCCTGCAAAGCCTGTTATCGAAACTGCATAGCACACGTTCGTCAGTGTTTTCAGCTATCAATGCTGCAGGACGAGACCGAAAAAAGTTCTGTTGGTCTGGATGGCGTCGTGTGGCAGTAGAGCGTATTGCCACGGCTTATCGCTGACGCTGGTTGCGCGCTCGCACCACTGGATCGCAGCTTTGGCTTTCTTTAGAACTTTGGAGTCATTAACCTCGCTGGCACGCTTGATTTCGCAGAGGAATCTTCCGCTCATTGTCTCAACGATGAAATCGGGGTTGTAATTGTCTTCTTCGGCGTACTGGATTTTCAGCAAATCCTTCGGAGGCTTCAGCCATTTCACTACGTCCTTATCGTCTTCGAGAATCGTCGCAAAGCGCCTCTCTGGATCGGAATCAAACTTCACCGCCGGATACAGGCACTTCGTAAATCCGTTGAAAACAAGACTGCGGATATACAGCTTATCCTCCACCGGCTGCCGGAAGTTCCGCGCGCCCTTTCCTGTCTCAATTTCGGCGCTGCTCGAACTGAGGCGCTGAAAGCCCTTCGATGGCGTGACCACGTACTCAGTTGCTGTTTCGACGTAGTGTTGGTTCATCTGCGTGTGAACCAGCCGAACAAGCTCGTTCTGGTGATACTGCAACACGTTGCGAACGTCATCCTCGTCGGAAAGGTAAGATGCGATGTGCCGAACGAGCTGGCCTGCGAGTTTATAGAGCAACTGCGCATGGTCGTCATAGCTGATATCGTCCATATCGATTAACCCACGGACGATATAGTTCTCCAATTGCGGCTCATGGACAACTCCATCGCCACTGACGATCCTGAACCGCTGGTTGTCAGTGAGGCGTTGGATCAGAAGATCCTTGGCGACCGGAGGATAATGAACACTGCTGCAATCGAGATCGAAGTCCTGGAACCCGACGGTCACCTCGCCAGTCGGGACAACGGTGATTAGCGGAATGTCGATGGTACGTTCGACATAGGCATTGGTCGTCTTGTCTACCACTGCTTGTACATCGACTTGTTGGACGATGCCCGCCAGTTCGCCCTGAATAGGTTGAATCTCCTCCATCACCTTGGCAACGATCTTTTGCTGAACCTCCGGTGTCTTCAGGTCCGTTGAACGGCGGAGCCGCTCGAACTCCCGATGAATCACCTGAAGCGTCGTCTCGGCAACCTTTCGTTCTGGCTCGGTGGCGAAGAGCGGCTTTTGAATGGCGGGAGCTACCTGCTCGGTGGTAGACGTGGGGGTGGGCGGAGCAATACCAAGGATTGCGTGAAGAGTCGGCGCAATGGTCACAGCTTGCGTTGGAGTATCGGGAATGTCACGCCCGATAACGACGCCTGTCTTGATAATGGAATTCGGATCATTCGCATGATCGACAATCTCCTGAAACTTGTCATGCGAGACTATCGTCAGCCGGTCTACATCGGCTACACCGGTTCGCTTCCCGTAAGGCAATCGGAGACCTCGCCCGATGGACTGCTCAACCAGCGTCTTTGAGTTCGCTGCCCGCAAGGGCACAATCGTATAAAGGTTGGTTACGTCCCAGCCTTCCTTCAGCATGTTCACGTGGATCACGATCTCTGTCGGGTTCTGGGGATCTTCGACGCTGAGCAATTGCTGAACGGTCTCATCTTTCTCTTCGCCGCTCTGGTTTGAATGAACAGTGATAACGCGCCCTTTGTAGCGGCCTTCAAAGAAGTCTGACGCCTCGATCTTCTTCAGCAAGTCGCCGGCGTGGCCTGTATCCTTCGCCACAACCAGCATGAAGGGCTTCACCAGCGGCCTGCCGGAATCGCGGGAATAGATGTCGAGCTGCACTTTCGTGTGCTCATGGATGCGAATGCCATCCTGGAGCTTCAGCGTTTCCAGCGCGCCCTCGTCGTAGTTCTCGGCGCGGAAGTTTTCCCGCGTGGCGACAGAAGGCTCCTTGACGAATCCGTCACGCAAGGCGGATGACAGCGGATAGCTGTAGATGACATTCTTAAAGTCTGTTGTCCGGTTCCCATTTTCGGTCTGCGGCGTGGCCGTCAGCTCAAGGCCGAGAATCGGCTTCAACTCGTTGATCGCCCGCATTCCGGCCTTGCCCCGATAGCGATGGCTCTCATCCATCAGCAGCACCAGGTCGTCCAGCTTCGACAGATACTCGAAGTAGCTCTCGCCGATGTACTCGCTCAGCCGCTTGATGCGCGGCTCCTTGCCGCTGCGCACCTCGGCGTTGATCTTCGAGATGTTGAAGATGTTGATGTGAACGCCGGTCTCTCCGAAGAGATCGGCGGAGCGGATGCCGCGTCCGCTTTCGTAGTTGTCGCCGGTAATGATCTCCGGCGGATTGATGGCAAAATCCGAGAGACCATGGAAGACGTACTTCGGCGATCCCGGCGTGAAGTCGGCAATCAGCTTGTTATAGATCGTCAGGTTTGGGGCAAGCACGAAGAAGTGCCGGATGCCCCATGCCTGGTTCAGGTAAGCAACAAACGCGCCCATCAGCCGAGTTTTGCCTACGCCCGTGGCCAGCGCAAAGCAGAGCGAGACAAAGTCGCGCTCAAAGTCCGTCACTGACGGAAACGCGGAGCGAATTGCCTCAAGCGCCTGCTTCACATCTGTATCCTTGGCCAGCGGAATCAGGTCGCATACCCGGTCCAGAATCTCCAGCGACTCGCGCTGCGGCGGCCGCAGACTTAGCCGGTTGGCAATGGCCCACACCTGTTGCGGCGCGCTCATTTCGCACCTCCGTCGTTGCCAAAGAGGCTCGGCATGGCTTCGCTGCGCGCTCGCCTTCTTCGCGCCTGCTTCGGTTCCTGCATAGGAGCAGGCGGGGTATCTGGCGCCGGCTCCGTGGGGGCCTTGGGCAGGTTGGCTACGTTCAGGCTGTAGTCGTCGTGGCCCCACTCGCACTTGTGCAGCACGGCCAGCGGAATCTTTTTGAGGGTCAGGTTGCGATAAGCATCCGCCCGTCCGCGAAAGGCCGAGCAGCAGATCAGCAGGCTGCGCTTCGCACCCACCTCCTCGCTCAGCGCCGCCAGATGGTCGCGCGTCAGCGTCTGTGTGGTCACGTAAATGAAGTCATTCTCCGTCGAGTGGCCCTGCTGCCAGTAGACAGTTTCGCTGGGCGCATAGGTAAAGCCCATCAGCTTGCACATGGCCTCGGCCAGCATCGCCGCGTTGTACTGCTTGCTGATGACGAGGTTGCCGTAGCGGTCCTTTTCGAGCAGCGAGGGCGCAAGCCGGTAGTAGCGGAAGCCGCCGCCACCCTTCCAGCCCACGGCCTTGGTGATGCCGCCGGGGTCTTCGCCGTCAATGACTTTCTTCAGGCGAGGAATGATGTGTGTATGGCAGTGCTCACCCAGTTCGACCATGATCCAACGGCGTCCCATTTTGTGGGCAACAGCGCCAGTTGTGCCTGAACCCGCAAACGAATCAAGAACCAAATCGCCTGGCGATGATCCAATTTCAAGTATCTTCCGAATCAGTCGTTCAGGCTTTGGAGTCATGAAGAGGTCAGTCTCAGGAAGGTTCGCAAACAGCGATCGAATTTCGACCTTCGCCTCAGCGTTCGTTCCGACATCATTGTGCAGCCACAGAGTAGCTGGAACCACGCCTTGCTTAGCTTCTGAAAGAAACTTCTTAATTCGAGGAATCGCGTCGCCGTCTTTGCCCCACCAAATGCGCTGATCCTGTTCAAGTTCTTTAAAGGTCTTCTTAGATACTCTCCAGAATGTGCCAGATGGCGGTGTGAACACTTGCCCCGATGGGGACTTGATTTCATACGTCCCCTGACTATAGAAGTTCCTTGCCTGGACGGCATTTGTCGTCCAAGGGCCTCTCGGATCATTGTCGGGGTTGGCATATGAATCATCCAATTCTTGACTGCGCGGGAGAAGTCTTCTATCCCACGATTCCTTCACCTTTGAGTAAATGAGTACATATTCGTGCATGTCCGATAGATACTTTGCGGAGTTCTTGACCGTGAATAATTTTTGCCAAATGACTGTCGCCACAAAATTCTGTCTACCGAAGATTTCATCGCACAAGACCTTCAGATAATGTGCCTCATTGTCATCAATCGTGATCCAGAGCGAGCCATCGTCGGAAAGAAGGCGGCGGATAAGCTCAAGGCGATCACGCATTAAGGAAAGCCATATTGAATGCTCGATGCCATCATCGTAATGCGCAAATGCCGAGCCCGTATTGTACGGTGGATCGATAAAGACGCACTTCACCTTGCCGGCGAACTCCTGCTCCAGCGCCTTGAGCGCGAGCAGGTTGTCGCCGAAGATCAGCCGGTTATCGAAGATGTCGTTCTCCGTCACGCGCTGCCTGGCGTGATAGCTCTTCTCCGGGTCTTCCAGCAAGATGCGCGGCTCCAGCTTCGGCCGGTTCTCCTTGCCAATCCACGTCAATTCCAATTTCTGCTTCTTGCTCATGCCGCCTCTGTCTCCGCTGCGGGCTCGGCATAAGAGTCGCGCATCATCATCTTGTAGTGCGCAAGATGGTCAGACTTCTCGAAAATTGCCCGAAAGACCCGCAAGTATCCTTCCACCTCCCCATCGTCTACCGTCTGGTAAAGATCATCGTTTGCAAGGTGGGAGCCACCGTGCATCCAGCGGACAAGAGAGTTGGCAATCAGTTTGTCTCGACCCTCGAACTTGGCGCACAGATCGTCGAGATTCAATCCGCCAAGCATTTTGAAGTAGTTCTCCAATATCCGTCGTAACGTGTTCTGGATGGTCAGCTTGGATCGATTGGGATTCCTCACCTCTGCCCAAAGCAATTCGTAAGACGTTTTGATGGGATTCGTTGTGTGCTTCTCAATCCGTGAAAATGGATCGGACTTGCGAAGCACCCAGAACGTCTCCTCGTTCATGGCCACGTCCTGACGTCTGGAGTTGTACGTGACCTCTTTGTGGAAGTACACGTTGTGCGTCAACACGAAGAGTTGCTTGATCTGTCCCGAATTGCTCCTTACCTCGTCGATGATGCCTCTGATCAGGCTGCTCACGATATAGAGGATGTCGCTGTCGAGGCTTGAAACCGGGTCATCACAAACGACCACACGATTGGACGTGATGCCTGACTCCGAATTGCTGCCCTTGAGGAGATGGTAGAAATAGAGGAACGTGATGAAAGTCTTTTCACCTTCGCTCAGAGAGTGCCGAGCATCTTCCCCATTTTGCCGGATGATTTTGTAGTGCGTGCCATTATCTGCGAGCGCCAATGAAAAGCTCAGAAATCCGTAGGACTTAAGGATGGAATTGATGGCGTCGATGGTCGGCTTGATACTCGTGATGCTCTTTTCCAGTTCACGCAATTTCTCCTGCTTTTGCTTCAGTTCTTCTGTTGCAACGTTGATCGTATCCTGAATTCCTTTAATCGCCTTGTTGAGATTCGATTTTTTTGTATCATAATCGGCGAGAGCAGATTTGAGGCCGACCTCGATGATGTACTTCCATACCTGATTGATTAGCGAGGTCCGTTCGCGAACTAGGTTCTTGACCATCAGATTATGCTTCGTGATTGCTTGGTTCGCATTATCAATCAAGCCGGAGATAGAGGTCATTACGTTGGCAACGGAATCGAGGTCGATAACCTGGCTTGGCTCCTTCTTCTTCTGAGCAAGGCGCTGCTTGTTGCTTGCAATGCGAGAATCGAGAAGCTCCTTTTCGGCCTTAAGCTTCTCGACATCCAAGTACTGCGACGGGGCCGCGATAATTGTCGAAAGCTGCTGCTGAATTCGGTCAGCATCTGTACCGTAATCACTGACCAAGGCGTCCACAGCCTTGCTATCGGCGATGAATGTCTCGTCGAAGTATTCGTTCAAGCTGCGTGCGAACCCCTCCGACGTGGCCTGCTGGCAAAACGGACAGACCCCTCCGTTGGCGTCGTAGTAGGTTTTGCCCGTTCGCACCCAGTCGCTGTTGTTGAGCTTTTTGATCATGGCTGCAATATCGACATCTTCTTTACCGATGACGCGTTTGGAAAGGATGGGATTCGATTCGTGTGAAATGAGCGCGGCACCATCGATAAGGCTTACGGCAGTTTCTTCCGTTGGGTCGGAACCAAACAGAGTCTTGGTCTTTGTCTCCAATTCCGCAAGCGTCAGGACGCTGGACGAATTTCGGGTTCTTTCTTGAAAAACCTTCTCCTTGAATTTTTCCTTGCTATTCAGGAATCCTCTTAAAGGACCTTTGAACCGCTCTTCATGCTCAATCTTTTGAAGCCAGATAGTCTCTTTGACCTGCGCCTCTAACGTTGCGAGTTCACCCATCTTTCCACCAGTGCCGTCCGGACCCTGGAGGGTTGCCGTGGCATTGTCGATCTTCTCGGTAAAGAGACGGATTTCTTCTTTCTTACCTGCGATCTCATTCATTGTGTCGGCGTGCTTTTCGCCAAGGGTGAAGATTCCTTTGATTTCTGCAGACGGAACATTGAAATTCTTAGCTATGAAGTCACGGTTGTACACATGCACTTCCAAAGGAGTCGCGGAGCGCCACTTTAGATCACAGGCCGAGAACTGAGGGGCTTTAGGGTCCGCGATAAGGCGCGACAGCGTCGTTTTCCCCGAAGCATTGGGGCCATAGAAGTAGTTGAATTGAGAAAGCCCGTCTACTACTTCTGGTTCATCGCCGAAGGTCGCCACTTTTGCAATTGCAATTCTTTCAATCATTGTTTTCCCCTTGCAGAATTCCTTAAAGCTCGGAACCGGAGTTAAAACGGTCCGTCACTGGGCGGAGCGCTCAGCGCTGGGAATTCCAGTCCTTCAATTTCTTGAATAGACTTGCCGGCAATTCCTTGCAAGTCCCCGTACATTCCGACCGTAGCGCTCATCACGCGCTCAATCTGTTCCGAACGCTTTGCCCACTGTTTCATGATGGCCTTTCGTTCTTTGTCGAGGTCTTCCTGCATACCTGAAAATGCTTCGACGATGGCTTCGACACGCTGGCGGAAGCGTGGCCCGGTGAGGTACTGGTAGACCATTTCGGCCTTCGTTTGTTGCCCTTCGTTGACAAGGCGAGCGGTGCTGACTTCGAGGAGCGTGTTGCGCAGCACGGTTGCGACCGGAACGATGACGCGCGGGTGCGCGACCCATACCCCGTCGATCACATCGAAGGTCTCTACCCCCTCAGGGAGGGCTTGGGAGATGAGAATGGAGAGTTCAGCCTTTGCGGTCCGCTGGTCTTCGCGCAGTTTGGCCAGCCAGCCGTTGCTCCAGTTTTTGGTGCGCTTTGCTTCCCATAGAATGGTTCCGGCCATCACTCCGGCTGGACTGACGACTCTCTGAATCGTATCGCCGCCGAACTCGCCTTTGGGCACTGGCTCAATCGTGTCATACGGGAACTTCGCGCGAAGCAGGCTTTCCAGTTCAAGCTCCTGAACCTCTCCCTGGAGCTGCTGAGATCCCTGCTCAGCCTTTCTTTGAAGCTCTTCGATTGTGCGCTGCATAGAGGCTATCTTCTGGTCTCTCTCGGCTACTTTGAGCCGTTCCGCCTCCTCCGCCTCCCGCTTGGCTTGGGTACGCACTTCAGTTAGGTTCTCCTGAACGCGCTTTTCAACGGTCAGATCAAGTTCCCGCTTAGCGTCGTCCAGCTCGCGCTGCTTCTTGAGGAGTTCGGCCTGAGCCTTTTGCGCTTCAGCCAATTTTTTATTGTTTTCCGCGAGAACTTCTTTGAGTCCTTCGACTTCACGGCTCTTAGCTTCAATCTCTGCGGCGCTGAGAAGCTTCGCTTTCTTAGATTCCTCTGCTGCAATCCGTGACCGTTCTGCCTTCAATTGCTCAGCAACCTGTTCGGCAACCTGCTGGTCTAGCTTGCGCTTCGCGTCGGCGACTTTCTTCTCCTTATCGCGCAACGCCTCCTCACGCTGCTCAATCTCCTTGTCCTTCTGCGACAGCTTTCTCTCATACTGCCTCCGCGTCGCTTCAAGCAACGGTGCTGCTAGTGACTCAGTGAGCGGAATTTCAGTCTTGCACTTCGGGCAGATAATTGTGGGTTCGGCGATTGCGGTCATTTCAAGCTCCAGCGAATTCGAAACAGGGTTTCTTCCTTTTGATCTTTGGTCATGCGAGCCTCGATGTCTGCGATGAGAACATCGCGGCGAGACTCGACCTCATCCTGGGCGATAAAGAGGTCCTTACGCTTTTGATTGCGCGTAGCTTGCAGTGCCTTGAGTGCGCGTTGGTGAACGAGCTTGTCTTCAAGCGTGGCAGCCGCGGACGACGCGCGCTTCGTCTCCCGGATTTGCTGGTCGAGATCTTTGATCTCCTGCTCCAACCCTAATTTCAGGTCCTCGCTCCAGCGGTCGAGCTTAGCGACTTCCTGATCGAGCCAGCGGCTATTGCGGAGTCCGATCTCTTCGAGGATTCGGTCCTTATGCGCCTTGAGTTGATCCTCCAGCGCCGGAACAGGCACCGGAAGTACAGGCTGTCCGACCTCGGCGGGAAGATCGAAGAGCCGGATGCAGGCAGTTGGGTCGAGCACCTTGCCGTCGTCTTGCACACCGGCAAAGAGAATGCGCTCTTCGGACTCAAAGGACTCCACCATGAACTTGGAGCAGATGAGCCATCCCGACTGGCCGATGAGCGGTTCGAGGATCGAGAGCCGCTTTCCGCTCTTGGTGAGATTGAAGACGAGTTCAACGGCTGGCGTGTCGAGCTGAAGGCAACGGTCGAGCACGCGCTGCGCGAGCTGATGGCCGACGCGGTAGGTGTTGGCGTCCTCGACGTTGCGGCCCATGCGATACGGGCCTGGGTGTATGACCTCATCGGGAAACGGATTTCGCTCAAGCACGAAGCTGTACCCGCTGCCGTCGAATCGCGCGTATGGCTCTAAAAAGAACCGCGTTGCTTTCCAAAGCATTTCCTCGAATCGGTTGCGAGAGTTGGCGGCCTCGATGCGAACCTTCTCGATGACTTCTTGATCGAAGTTGTTGAGCAGTTGTTCCTGTGCAAGAGAACGGGCCTCGGCGACTTCCGATTCCAATTCCTTTTGCAACGCGTCGAATTCCAGTTCGATTTGCTCTGGCGTCCGGCACCGCTGGTAGATGGAGACGATGCGCTTCTCGAAATCAACCCCGGACTGAACGGCCCCGAGCACTTCATCCGACGCGCCAAAGACACCGTCGAAGAGTTGGAATTTCTGGGCAAGAATCTGGTAAATGCGAACGTCGGCCGCGTTTGCTTTGTTCAAGAAATTGACGACGACAACGTCATACTTCTGGCCGTACCGGTGACAGCGGCCAATGCGCTGTTCAATGCGCTGCGGATTCCAGGGCATGTCGTAGTTGACGACAAGATTGCAGAACTGGAGATTGATGCCCTCCGCTGCGGCCTCCGTGGCAATCATGATGCTGGCTTCGTCGCGGAAATACTCGACTAGTGCAGCGCGCTTATCGGCTGTAGGCGATCCGGTAACACGGTCCGTTCCTTTGTGGCGCTCCAACCAGCGACGATAGATTTCAGTGCTCTTGGGGTCACTGTTTGTTCCGTTGAACAGAACGATCTTCCCAGCAAATTCGGAGGTCTCCAGCAAACGGAGTAGGTATTCCTGAGTACGGCGAGACTCCGTGAAGATAATCGCCTTCTGTTGCATCGCCCCGTTCTGATGTTGTTCGCGCGCGCGGTTTGCGGCCTCAAATCCCTTGCGTAGGGCGCCCAGAAGCACTTCGCCTTTAGAATTCCTCTGGATGCTCTTTGCGAGTTCATGGAATTGGCGGAGCTTCTCTCGCTCCGCGCGCAGCTCCTCCCGCTGCTCGGGTGACAACTGTTGAGCGTTGCTCGCATTGCCGGCGTCCTCGTCGGGTTCGTCTTCCAGCCATTCTTCTTCGATCTCAGGCAGGGACTCGAAGTTTTCTCCCAGTTCTTCTGGAGGCGGGGCATCGAGAGCGGCTTGCGCTTTTTCGACGGCATCCAACTTGTTTGCGAGGCCAAGCAGGGTGTCAGAAATGGCGTAGGTAGAAGACGCCAGCAGCTTTCGCAAGATCAGCGTCATCAGTTGCCGTTGGCTGGCTGGTAGTGCGTATAGGCGCGGCGATTGCAGGTATTCCGATACGAGGACGTAAAGCCTCTGCTCGTCATCGTTGGGAATGAACTCCTGAACGAGCGCGTGGCGATTGGTGTAGCTGATGTACGGGAGAACCTGACGGCGAAGGGTTCGCTGGCAGACGGGCCGAATGCGGTCGCGAAGAGCCCGGTAATCATCCGGCGTATTCACTCGCGCGAATTGACTGCGAAAGCTCCGCAGATCGCCGAACGTGAATTCGTCGATGATGCTGACCAAGCCGTACAGTTCAAGCAGCGAATTCTGAAGCGGTGTTGCCGTGAGCAGAGTCTTCGGGCGTCCGGCAATCGCAAGCTTGATCGCATTCGCGATTTTGTTGCTTGTCTTGTAGACGTTTCGAAGCCGATGCGCTTCGTCAATCACTACAAGATCCCACGGGGTTTGCCTGATGTAGGCGTCCTTCGTCCGCGCGAATTGGTATGAGCACAGCACGACCTTTTCTTGCTCAAAGGGATTCAGGTTTCCGCGTTTGATTTCCTCGTTGAAGGTCTTGGTTTCGAGAATCGCCGATTGCAAAAAGAACTTGTCGGAAAGCTCTTGCGCCCATTGCTTGCGGAGATTCGCCGGACAGATGACAAGCAGCCGACGGCGGCGCTCAGCCCATCGCTGCGAGAGCAGGATTCCGGCCTCAATCGTTTTTCCGAGACCGACCTCATCTGCGAGAATTGCGCCGCGGGAAAGAGGGGAGCGGAACGCAAAAAGCGCGGCTTCGACTTGGTGGGGATTGAGGTCAACCTGGGCATCTGCCAGGGCCGACGTGAGACTATCAATCGACGCCGAACTGGACCGTTTGGTCAGTTCGTGAGCAAAATACCGGGCGTGATAGGGCGTCAGTTCCATTTGTCATGTAAGGCACAGAAAAACAATAAGTTGCGCCCTCTATTCCGTCAATAAAACGGAGAGGGTACAAACCTAAGACCTTCAGAATCAAAGAGTCCACGTCGCTCACCATGATAAATGAGGGGCGGCAGCCCAAGCTGCCGTCAAGGGTGGAAATCCGGGGCAACGAACATTGTGAGATATTATTCGCTACTGCCTGCGGCCAACTTGCGCTGTTCCAGTTCACGGCGGGTTCGCTCCAATTCGCTGGCTATCAGCTTTTCGTCTGGCAGAACGGTCTGGTACTCGGCGGCGAGAATCTTGTTGGGCAGGTTGTCGAGGGCGTAATGCGCTTCGGCTGCGCCCTTCTCGGCGCAGAGGATCAGGCCGACGGGCGGGTTCTCGCCGGGTTTGGTCCAGTGCTCGCGGGCGTAGTTCAAGTACAGGTGCATTTGGCCGGCGTCGGCGTAGCTGAACTTACCAATCTTCAGGTCGGCCAGTAGCAAACAGCGCAAACGGCGGTGGAAGAAAACCAGATCGACGCGGAACCAATTATCGTCGAGGCGGAGCCGTCGCTGACGGCCGACAAAGGCAAAATCGTCGCCCAACTCCAGCAGAAAGTCTGCGAGATGCTGGATGAGCGCCTCCTCCATATCCGATTCCGAATACTCGTCTTTGAGGTCCAGAAATTCGAGAACGAACGGGTCTTTGATGGCCTCCTCGGGCGTGACCTCATCAGACGGTTCAGGGGCTTGCGCCTTCTCCAGCATGGCGGCTTTGTTTTTAGAAAGAGCGATACGTTCGTAGAACTGTGATCTGGCGGTCAAGCTGGCGGACGGTCCAGCCTGCGCGCAGGGCTTCCGCTTCATAAAAGTTCCGGGCTTCCGGCTTTTTCACGGCAAGGAGGCGAATATAGGCAGACCACGGTAAGGAAAAGCAGGCTGCGAGTTGATCGACGCTCGGCCCTCTTTCCCTTATCGCATTGATAGCGGAAGAGTTGGAAGATTCTCGCAACACTGTTGCGAGAATTCGGTCTTCCGGCCATGCAAGAAAAAAGGCTCGCATTCTCCAGAGACTCGCATTTCCAAAACCTCGACCGAACTGTTTTGTCAGATCGACCGCGAGGCGTTCGATCAACTGCTCGCCATAGTCAGCCCTTGACTCGCCCTGCTGCTCAGTTTGAACAATCCTGCGCCCAATCTCCCAGTAGGTTGCCGTCATGATCGAATTGACGTTCCTGGCGGCGGCGGATCGGGCTGCCTTGAGCAGTTCGACGATTCCAGAGCGGATATTTTCGTAGTTCTCGGGCATGATTGTCAGGTCGGTCATTGAGCTTCCTCCATGTTCCAAGCCGCGCGGCGAGCGCGGGCAGCGGAGGCAAATGACGCCTCTATTCTATCGGTTGCATCGATCACATTCCCATCCCAATTCCGATTTCCGAGGCGATGGACGGCGCTTGGCTGATCTCCAGCGCGGAAGTTTTGGAGACATCGGCGCTGAGTTGTGGATTGAGCTTGGCGAGGTTGTCGGTAAAGATGGTCGCTTCGTGGCTGGCGCGGGAGACGGAGACGTAGCCGAAGCGCGAATTGAGCAGGTCCGGGTGGACGCCGGTATCGGCGTTCACGAGAACGCGCTCGGCGGTGAGGCCCTGGGCGCTGTGGCTGGTGACGGCGTAGCCGTGGTCGAAATGCCGGTGCACGGCGGGATCGAAGTTGATCTCGCGCCCCGATTCGAGGCGGGCCGAAACGCGGCCATCGGGCGCAATCGAATCGATCACGGCCAGGTCGCGGTTAGCGACGCCAAGCGCCTTGTCCGGCGCGGTGAACTGGATGCGGTCGCCCAAGGAAAACTCGCGGTCGATCTCGCGGTAGACGCTGACGCCAGTAAGGCGGCGCGGATCGTAGGTGGCAATTTCGCCGGTGGCCTTTTCGACGGAAAGCAGGTTGGCGGCGGTGTTGATGGCGGCGACCGTGCCGTAGCTGCCAGGCTCGATCCCGTTGGTCTTGCTGCCGCGTGTGAACCGGACGATGTCGCCAACCTCGTAGTGACTGGCCCAGGTCCGTTCGGCGCCGGTCATGTCCTGGCGCTGAACAAGAACTCTGAAGTTTCGGTCGTCGGGCGCAACGATGCCGTTAGCCTTCAGTTCTTCACGCACGGCGACGTTCAACTCGCGGCGCGAAGCGTTGTCGGGCGAGACGATCAAGGTCTTTTCAGGCGACTCGGCATAGGCTTTGGCGATGGTACGAATGCGCTCCTCCGCATTCGGAAACTCCCGGACACGCCCTTGCTGCTGGAGCGATTCGAGCGCGGCTGAGACCTGGCCTTTGGCGAGCAGTTCGACGGCGGATTTCAACTCCGGGTCTTTCTGGCGGACAATTTCGTCGAGCCGGGCGGTGCGCATTCCAGCCTCCTGCAACTGCTCGAACGGGCGGCCCGCCTCGACACCCTGGTGCTGGCGCGTGTCACCGATCAAGAGCACGCGGTCCTGTGGTCCAAGGCGCGAGAGAAAATCGCGCATCTGGTTGGTGCTCGCCAAGCTCGATTCATCGACGAAGTAGAAGTTCCGTTGGGACGGCTCTGTGCGCTCAATGGGCCGCGCAAGGAATTTCTGCAAGGTTTCCGAAGCAACGCCAGCATCATTGAGTTGGCGGGCGGCGCGGGAGGTCGGAGCAAAGCCGTGTACAGAATAGCCCTCGGTTTCCGCTACGCTACGAATCACGGAAAGCACTGTCGTCTTGCCCGCGCCCGCGTAGCCTTGAATCCCCTGAATGCGGTCCGGTGAACTCAGAACATCCTCGACTACGCTTTTCTGAGCGCGATTCAAATGACTATATTGGTCGGCCACGGCGATTGCCTGCTGGCGAGAGAGAACCGGATGAAACTGGTTTCGTCCTTCGCCGACGCGCTGGACGATCTCCTGCTCTGCGGCGATGGTTTTGGCGGTTGTGAACTGACGCGCCGGAGAGTTCTTCTGCCGGTCAACGACCTGAAATTCCCCGGAGGCGAGGCGAGCGTTTAGATTGTTCCTGACCTCGGAATACCGGACCTCGCCCATGCCGCGGCGGAGGCTGTCGCGGATCAAGGCGTGCTCATCGACTACTGCCTCGCGCTCGAAGTTCTTGTCGCGGGCGAAGGTCAGAGACTCGCGCACACGGTCAACGGTTTGCGCCGGTTGCTGCTGATGCAGGAGTCGTTCCCGTGCCGCCTGGACGACGGCTTCTGCCTGATTGCCGAAGTCGGCGGCGAGCTTGCGGTGCGCAGCCATAATCTCACTCTCCGAGTGAATCGCCTTCTTGTCGCGGGTCGAATGCGCGGCAATCTCTGCTGCCTCGAACCCCGTTCGGCCAGTCCTTTCCAGGTATTCCCGTATCTGCTGGCTGCGCGGACTCGATGCGTCGAGATACTCCTGCGTATAGCCTTTAATCTCCGGCGCGCCGCTGCGGCCGGTCGTGATTTCGTAGCCAAGCTGGCGCAGATGATAAGTCAACTCCGACTGGTAGACGGCAGTGGCGAACTGCTGCGAGGCGAAAAGGCTCTGCGGCTGCACGGCGCGGAACTGGCCGCTTTCACGCTCCGTGACATTGAAGATGACGGCGTGCGTATGAAGTTGCGGAGCGACGTATCCATCGACGGGCCGCGCGGTATCGTGTTCGAACTTGGCAGCGATAAACCTGGCTGTACTCTCGGGAGGCTGGTTCCCGCCGATGCGCGCCTGCGTGTACATCTCAAGTTGTTCGAGGGCCACCTTGACGGCGACGCGGTGGGCAATGCGGACGTTCTCATCGCCGCCGACAAGCGCGGTCAGAGAGACAGACTTCGGCGCGGAGAAGGTCGCGTCCCACCCGGCACGGTGTTCCATTGTTTTAACAGTCTTACCATTCTCATCCGTGTATTCATAGGAGGCGCGCTGGCGCACGATCTGCTCGCCGGTCTGCGGATTCTGGCCCTGACTTAGCCGTGCAAAATCCTCAGCGGAGACAGCTCCAGCAAGACCGAAGCGCGTAGCGAGCTGCCCTTGCCACTCGCCTTGAATCACGCCGCGCTGCGACCAGTAGTTCTGTTCCTTCGACGTGAACTCCCTGGCGTGGTAGTTCTGTGCCTGACCGGCAGAGAGGGGCTTCGAGATGGTCAGCATGGGCGTTTACTCCATCTGGTTTCCGACTGGCTGTTGTGCGTATTCAGGGAATAGAAGATTGCCTTGAACAGATTCCGGGGCGATCGGTATCGGCGTTTTCGGAACGATCAGATCGTCCATTTTGCGCTCATCGTAGCCGGGGTTCTTTTCCTCAAGTTCGATGAACGGGAATGTGAAGCGCGCAACGTGGTTGCCGTATTTCAGGAAGCCGCGCAGATCGTCGAGTCCGGAGATCTCCGAAGGCAGAACGAGCGGCTCGGTCTGCCGGTCGAGCATGAAGTTGTGGCCCTGGCGCGTGCCGTCGTAGTGCGTCTCGCGCAGTCGCTCGATCTCAACCTCGCCGATGGCCTCGCTGACCCATTTGGCGGCGCGGGGTTCGGTGGTGCGCAAGAAGATTTTCGTTGCCGGCTGCGAGAGCATGGCCTCGGCATCGTCGCCGTAGCGAGCCTCCATCTGGCTCCTTCCCTGGAAACCGAGAATGACCGGATTCTGCGATTTCCGATTCTCGGTGATCGCTGTATGGAGCTGCGGCAACCGTTGCAAGCTGGCCAGCTCGTCGATCACAAACCAGACCGGCTTGTGGTCCGGTGTGGGCTCATTGAGCAGGCGCAGCACGAGCGTGTCGATCCACAGACTGATGAGCGGACGCAGCGCCTCGCGCATTGTCGGACGCGAGGTAATGAAGATCCATCCGCGCCGCGTCTCGGCCCATTTCGTTGCCGTCCAGGCAGATGTCGTCTCGTCTTCCTTGGGCAGAAGCCGGAAGCTGTCGGCACTCATATTGAGAGAGCCGAGAACGCCGGTACGTTGCTGCGGCGCCTTCGGATCGATCAGCGCCCAATACTCGGTTCCCTTGACGCGGCGGTCGATTTCATCGGGATCGGACATCCATTGGACAAGGTCCTCCGGCGTCGGCAGGTAGCTCAACAGGTGGGCGAAAATCTTTTGCGGCGCTTCGGCAAAGAAACGGTTCGTTACGCCTTCCGGCTGGTAGAGCGAGACGGCCAGCGCCTTGGCTTCAGCCTTGCGGCGAAGCTCTTTCGACGGATTCCAGTACGGCATACGGGCGTCGAGAGGGTTGAGCACGATGTCGCCGCGGCGCTGGTTATAAAACTGCTTCACGAACTCGCAGGCCGGGTCGTAGACAATGGCTGCGTCGCCGCGCGCATCGACCTGGTAAAGCAGTTGCCGGATGATGCTCGACTTGCCGGTGCCGGTATCGCCCACGATCAGAAAGTGCTTGTTCTCGGCGTTGCGCGGAATGCGCAGCGGCTCCTTGGAATCGTTCGTCGTGATGCCGATTCCGTCGCCGGCGATGGCCCTGGTGAATTCTTTGGCACTGACGATAATCGGTCCTTTGAGCCGCCGCCCGTACCGCAGCATCCGGGTCCGGGCGATGTCCTTGCGAATCGAGAGCGGAAGCTGCAGAAGGAACGCAAGCAGTCCAAAGAGAAGCTGCGTCCGAAAGAGATCGAAGAGTGAAGCATCGCTGTAGATCCAGTGCGCGAGCCACGCATGGAGTGCCTTGTTCTGGTAGCTGTGCATCGGTTCGCGAGCGAGGTAGTAGGTTCCGTGCTGGGCAGCCTGAGGCGTCAGCATCATCGGCAACGGTTTACCACCGAACTGCGGTGTGGACCCCGGCTGCACGTCCGCGTCGAGAGCGATCCGGCTCTTTGATTCGCCGTCGGTGACGATGAGCATATGGTACTGGCTCGCCTGGCGGGTGAGGCTGGCCGTTTCACTGCGCAGGTAGTACGGGAGGTAATAGCGTTGGAGCGGCGTGAGGCCAAACTGAAACCGGACCCATACGAAAAAGCCCGCTGCAACCAGCGCCAGGAAGAACGCTCCGAGCGTATAGATGTGACCGCGCGGCGGCCAGATCAGAGATTCTTTTCGTCCCCACTGTTGAACGGCTGGCATGGCTATCTCTCCTGCTTCTGGCTGCGCCGGGCAAGGAGTTCCTGCGCCTTCGCAGCCTTGGTTGTCTGCACCTGGCGGAAGAGTTGATCGACCTGTTCAGCGGGCAGGTTCGCGCTGCGCAGCAGCGGTTCGAGCGTGCCCATCAGGAGCATCTGAATGCCGACCAATTCGGTGAAGATATGCATCTCCATCTCCGATTTCCGCTCTTGCGTTTCGGCCCGGAGCAGCACATCCCGCGCCCACTCGCGGAGATTCTGACCACTGGCTTCTGCGCGTCTCAGTAATGTCTGTTCTTCCGCGCGAGTGAAACGAGTCGCAATACTTTGCGAGCGGGTCTCGCGCCCCTTGACCGGCTTCAGGTGTGTTTCGATCTGCAATGTTTGTGCTGGCATTTTTCATCTCCTTTTTGCGTACGCGCCTACGGTTGCAAATGGAACCGCTCAAAATGGGCTTTGCGCGTAAGCTGCTGTCTTTCAGCACGTTTCCAAATGGAACCGGAATGGTTCCAAACGCAACCCTTTCAGGGGTGGATTGTCGAGATAAACCCGGTGCGAAGCACCGAACGGGCATCAGACCGCTCCATTCGTGCTGCGTGAGCGCGCATCATGGCTAACCTCGGCGGCTCTGCTGGCCTTCGCAGCGCCTTTGGCAGGCTCGGCGCCATTGCCGTCCCGCCCGTAGCGGCGGACGCGTAGGCTGCGCGGAGCGCGGGCGGCTTCAGGGGTACGCAGGAAGTCCTGGAAGTCGCGGTCCTTGGCGAAAACATAGGTGAGCGCCTTGTCCACCACATCGTCGGCTGGCGCGTGGAGAAATGCGGCGTACTGATCGATCTGCCCGGCGGTCGTTTCGTCGAGGCGGATCATGGCGGTTACATAGTTGGTCTGAACGATCTCAGGAAGCTCTGATCAAGGCGGTCGAAATTCGAATCACACTGAAATCTGGGGGTGGGTCTCGAAAATCGCCGATCAGCCGCTCAAAATGCGCGAAATTATTGCCTTTTGCTGCCGTTCAGTGTGCATCTGAAGGCCATTTCCGGCCTCCGGACACACTACGCCCCCAGAAGGGCCAAC
>JAJZDM010000051.1 GCA_021806005.1 Acidobacteriota bacterium
GGGGAGGCAGGCGGAGGATCCGGATGACACCTAAGGTTGGAACGCGCGGCAGCGCGCGGTTGGGGAGGTCGCGGCGGGAGTTTCTGTTGAGGTTGGCGGGGTTTCTCTTGCTGTGGCCCCGACCGGGATCGGTCCAGGGACAGATGGGGTCGGCGACTCCCTTGTCTCCCGCCGAGCGCAAAAAAGCGGCGGCTGAGAGAAAGGAGACCGGCCCGCTGCCGAACTATCCGCAGTTGGTGGACATTACGAAGTTGACCGGCATTGGATTTGACCACCGTTCCAGCCCGGAGGCGAAGTTCATCCCGGAGTCGATGAGCGGCGGCGTGGCGTTGATTGACTACGACCGCGATGGCTGGCTGGACATCTACTTCACCAACGCCCAGAGCGTGGACATGGCCCTGCACGGCAACAAAGCGCGCAGCGCGCTCTTCCACAACAATCGCGATGGGACCTTTACGGATGTTACCGACAAGGCGGGAGTGGGCTATCCCGGCTGGGCGATGGGCGTTGCGGTTGGGGACTATAACAACGACGGCTGGCCAGACCTGCTGGTGACGTGCCTGAACGGTGTGGTGCTCTACCGCAACAACGGTGATGGTACCTTTACCGATGTGACAAAGGCGAGCGGGCTTGGCGCTGATACCGGGTGGGCCGCGGGCGCGGCGTTCGGGGACTATGATGGCGATGGCTGGTTGGACTTATTCGTATCGCATTATGTAGATTTTGACCTGCACAACCTGCCCACCACGGGCCCCGGGCGCAAGCCCTGCCAATACCTTGGATTTGACGTGCAGTGCGGACCGCGCGGGCTGCCCGGATTACCCGACAATCTTTACCGCAATAATCGCGACGGAACATTTACGGATGTTTCCACGCAGGCGGGCGTGGCAGGTTCGGGCCGCCGCCACGGCCTCACCGCCGTGTGGTCAGATTTTAACGATGACGGCAAACTCGACCTGTTTGTGGCCAACGACGGTGGAGAGAACTATCTCTATCAGAACGACGGCAACGGCCAGTTTGAAGACGTGGCCCTGCTGGCTGGCGTGGCCGTGAACGAAGACGGTGTGGAGCAGGCGAACATGGGCGTTGCTGTGGGTGACTACCTGCATACCGGGCGCATGTCGATTGCCGTCTCGCACTTTGACATTGAGTACACGGCTCTCTACCGCAACGATGGCGGGATGAACTTCACGGATATGTCCATCGGTTCCGGCCTTGCCAGGGGTACCCAGGGGTATGTGGGCTGGGGCGACGCCTTTGTGGACTTTGCCAACAGCGGCTGGGTTGACTTTTTCCAGGCCAACGGCCATGTGTATCCGCAGGTCGATCACGCGCCTACGGCTTCAAGGTTTCTTGAACCGAAGCGACTGTTTCTGAATCAACGCGACGGAACGTTCAAGAACATCAGCTGGAGGGTTGGAGAGGCGATGCAGGTTCCTCAGGTGAGTCGCGGGGTCGCCTTCGGTGATCTCTTCAACGACGGGAGAATGGAAGCGGTGGTGGAGAATCTGGTGGGCCAGCCGATGATTCTCCGTCCTGCAGGTGGGCCGAGGAATCATTGGATCAGCTTTCAACTGGAGGGTGTGCAGTGCAATCGGCTGGCGCTGAATGCGCGAGTCCGGGCGGTGGCGGGCGATCTGGTGCAGCTTGGCGAGGTGCACAGCGGCGGAAGCTACCTGTCGCAAAACGATCTGCGCCTGCACTTCGGACTCGGCAGCCATGGAACTCTGGATCGGGCTGAGATCCTGTGGCCGAATGGGGGCAAGGAGACGCTGACGAACCTGGCGGCTGACCGCTTTTATACAGTGCGGGAAGGGCAGGGTGTGGTTGCCGTCCAGCTTCCAACGGAACACCCCAGGCTTCCCTGAGGCATCTTCTGTGCAGGTGTCCCGCGACGCCGTGAACTGCGGAGCAGTTGGTGCAAGGCCGTGGGATAACATTACCCGCCGCAATCATCTGCGTTGAGATATGCCGGGTCCTTGAGAACGCTCTGCGCCTTCCGGAATGCGAAGACCGCACCCGGTTTGCTCAGAAGACGGAGCTCAGGCAAGAGTGAGAGCAGCCTGGCCCGCTGCGAGGCCGCGCCGCCTTTCCGAGCGACATCAGAGCCCAGCTATCCATCAGCGGGCTATGTAAATCAGTCCCGGATTGGCCGATATATCGCGTAACCAAAAGTCTTGCCTGCTGCGTCCTGGGCCTGCAAATGTCCCGAAACAGTACGGTCTGCGTCAATTACGGCACGGAACGGTGGATCTTTCTCCGCCGTGTTCACCTGGCTTTACTGCTGCGGAGATTCTGTGAAGAAGATCTTTGTACTGGCATCTGTCCTCCTGCTGTTTGTGCCTGCGCTGGTGGCGCAGGCGGTACTCACAAACGATTCCATTGTGAAGCTGTCCAAGGCCGGCCTCTCGGACGGCGTCATTCTTTCCAGCATGAACAACTCGCCTGGAGACTTCGATGTCTCACCCGATGGTCTGGTGGCACTGAAGACTGCGGGTGTGTCCGACAGGGTGATCGCCGCGATGGTGCAGAAGAGCGCCAAGGCAGCTCCGCAGGCGCAACCGGTTTCTGCCGCACCTCCTCGTGTCTTCCTGGATGCTCAAAACGCGGCACACAGCTGGGGTGCACAACTTCACAACCAGGCGGCTGAGATGTCCAAGGACTTTGGGGAAGAGTGTCCGGCTGTGCAGGTCACAGTGAATCAGCAGGCAGCCGACTACATTATTACGCTGAATCATGTCCAAGCCGGCTTCTATCGCGACAACCAGTTGCAGGCATCCACGCGCTCCGGTGATGTCGTCGCGCCGCCGGTGAGGTTCGAATCCATCGCAAAAGGGGTCAAGCGCGCTTGCGGCGCTATTCTTGCGGACTGGTCGAGCAAGCAGCAGCGGGCGGCTCAGTGAGCCAAGGCCAGGCGTTGACAGTACGAGCGGTAAAATCGGGTTGCTAGTGCTGGCTGGTTCCTGGCGACGCAGATGGAAGGCACTATCCGATGTCTCGGGATTGTTGTCTGCATGCTTTGATGGATCGTCTTCGAGTGTGTCGTCGGGAGTGCGGATGCAAGACTGGAACCAGCGGCGCTGGAAGTTAAGATAGCCAGAGAAAATCCAGGAGATTGTGGAGATGTCCAGCTTTGATCGTCGCGAGTTTCTCCGTCTTGGTGCAGCCTGTGGAGCGTTCTTCTCGCAAGCCGCAGCTGCGCAGGCTGTGCCCGCCCCACCGGTGAGTCGAGTTCCGGTGAAGAATCGCAAGGATCTGGTGGGTATTCAGGTCAGGGGATTCAGCTGGGTGGATGAAGGCATCGAAGCGGTACTGGACAACATCCAGGAGAAAGGCGGTGTGAACACCGTCTGGGCCTATACGTTCTCCTACGGCGAGCAGCGACTGGAGAAGAACGGATCGATTCCATTGCCCGACCACGGCAAGCCCGGCAATACGATCGCCGGGGGTGCGTTTTATGACTATGACCGAAGGTACTTTCAGAACACCATTCTGAAAGACTTTCGCTGCAACGTGTATGGTGACTTCAACGTGATTGAAGCCGTGGCGTCCAAGGCCAAGGCGCGAGGGATGAGCTTCTTTGCCTGGGATTTGAACAACGCCGGTCCCACGCTGAATGACACGATTCCAAACTATGCCGAGGTCTCCGAGGTCGATGTGTACGGTCGCAGGACCAATCGGCCGTGCTTCAATCATCCGGACTACCGGGCTTTTTTGAGCGGAAAGGTGGAGAGCCTGCTGCTGGGGTATCCCAGTGAGATCGACGGAATCGCCTGGGGTTCGGAGCGCATGGGGCCGTTTGACAACATGATTGGCGGCGTCACCACGCCCAGTTGCTTCTGCGGCTTTTGCCAGGCCAAGGCGCAATCGCTGGGCATCTCCGTGGCGCGCGCGCAGGCCGGTTATCGCGAACTGGAGCAGCTTTTCCAGGCAGCGGCGCGCAACCAGCGCCCCAACGATGGCTACTTTATCGCCTTTTGGCGGCTGCTGCTGAGGTATCCCGAGATCCTGAGCTGGGAGTCATTGTGGACGGATAGCTTTCAGGAGGTTCAAGCGCATTTGTATGGGATGGCGAAGGCGATTGCTCCGGCCAAACCCTTCGGCTTCCACCTGATGCAATCCATGACCTTCAGCCCCTTCTATCGCGCCGAAGAGGACTACACGAAGCGTAGGAACTTTGCCGACTTTCTCAAGCTGGCTACTTACAATACTGCCGGCGGGGCGCGTATGGCAAAGTATCTGGAGCGGCTGAGTGCAACGGTGTTTCGGGACGCGACGCCGCCGGAGTTTCTGGAGTTTTACTACAAGATCATGGGCTATAACGAGGCGCCCTACGATCAGTTGGCCAGCACCGGGCTCTCCGCCGATTACGTGGCGCGCCAGACCCGGCAGGCATTGGAGGGTGTCGCGGGCGAGGTTCAGATCTATCCCGGCATCGACATCAACGTGCCTACGTTGCTGAAGGGCGATGCCGCGGTGAAGGAGACGACGCCGGCCACTGTACGCGCCTCCCTGGAGGCGGCCTTTGGGGCTGGGGCTGACGGCGTGATCCTGGCGCGCGAGTATGCCGAGATGCAGTTGGCCAATCTCTCTGCCGCCGGGGATACCTTGCGGGAGATCTTTGCGCAGAAAAAGTCCTGATGGAGGGTAAGGCCCCGGGGTGAGGCAATTTGGGGCTGGGGATGGGACCAGGAGGCGGACGCAGAGGGTGGATGCGTGTCAAAAGCAGGGGTGGGGACCGTGCGACCTGCCTGGTATGGCGGGCATCCTGCTCCGGCGTTCTGCTTCGGCAGCCTGCAAACCCGCATCTCCAGGGGCGATGCAGGCCGCGTGCTTTGGGCCAAACACCGATGCGATGGTCCGGGGTTCGGTATCTGAGCTGCGAATGGTTCTGTTAGACTGCGTGGGTTCGGACCGGCGCTCGCCGTCCGCCACTCCGTTGTCCGGGGGGTATGCCATCATGGCGATTGTTTCAAAGCATCGGATCGCACCGATGGGCTCTCCATCCTGGACACACGTTCTCGCTGCGATTGCGGCTGTTCTCCTGCTGCTGGGAAGTTGCGTCTCCAGCGCGAAGCGGGATTCGGTGAGCTGGGACGAGTCCCAACACCTGTATTCAGGATGGCTGTCCTGGGAGCGCGGGGATTTCGGCTACAACCCGGAGGTTCCGCCGCTGATCAAGATGTGGGATGCTCTTCCACTTTTGCATCGGGAGATCAAGATGCCGGCGTATACGGGCGGGGAGTTCAAAAAAGAAGGCTTCGTGCTGGGACAGCGCTTTCTGGCGGGCAACGGTATAGATCGAACGTTGATTCCCGCACGTATGATGGCATCGCTGCTCACGCTGCTGCTGGCGGTGACGATCTACTTTTGCGCCAAAGAGATGTTTGGCTCGAACGCCGCGCTGTTCGCTCTTCTGCTCTTCTGTTTTGATCCGAACTTCCTTGCTCAAGGCGCCTTTGTCACGACCGATGTCGGGGCATCGCTGACGATGCTGGCGGCCGTGTTTGCGTTTTATCGCTACGTCAAACGGCCTTCCACAGGCAGAATGATTCTGGTTGGAGTCGCCGTGGCGCTGGCGATGACGGCCAAGTTCACCGGGGTCTTTCTTCCCCTTGTACTGGGCATGATTGCGCTGGCCGATCTGCTTTGGTGCAGGCCGAGCCGAGGAACGGAGATGGCGTCGGCACGACAGATCACCCTGACGTTGGCGGTCGCTTCCCTGATCGGGGTGGCATGGATCTGGGTTCTCTACCATCTGCGCTATGCTGCCCGACCCGCTCCACTGCGGCTGGACCCGACGAGCCAGGTTTATCTGCAGCGGCTTGGGTCCCCGTTGGTGCGGTGGGTGATGGCGACGGTGAATCGGCTCCATCTGCTGCCGGAGGCCTACCTTTACGGGCTGGCAGACACGGAGATCTCTTCCAGTTCGCTTCCGAGCTACCTGTTCGGCCGAACCTACGCTGGAGCGCCACACTGGTACTTCCCGGCGGCTCTGCTGATCAAAAGCACGCTTCCTTTCCTGATGCTTCTCGGGGTGACGGTGGTGGTGGCATCCGGCCGCGAATGGAAGGCTCGCAGGGAGATCGCTTTCCTTGGCATTCCTTCACTGTTTCTGTTTGTGTTGTCTTCGTCGTCCGCCATGGGGATCGGGTACAGGCATCTGTTCCCCATGTTGCCGTTGCTGTACATCCTGGTTGCGGGCTGTGCGGCATATCTGATTGCAAGGAAGCCGAAGTATGCGTATGCCTTTGGCGCCCTTCTGTTGTGGCAGGTGTTGACCACAGAGATGGCGCGGCCCGGGTTGATGGCCTATGCGAATGAGGCATGGGGAGGGCCATCCAGGACGCACCTCTACCTCTCAGACTCAAATGTGGACTGGGGCCAGCAACTGAAGGACGTGAAGCGGTATACGGAGAGCCATGCGAACGAACCGTGCTACTTCGCCTACTTTGCACAGGGCCCGGTCGATTTTAGAGACTATGGTGTCCGCTGCCATGTGCTGCCGACCGGTTCTGCGTTGTGGACAGGGCTCCCAACCATGCGCTTTGGTGCGAATGACCCGAGTGTCTCCGGTACGCTTCTGATCAGTGATGGCGTAGTTGCCGGCGCGGATATTCCCGGGAAGAACAACCCTTATGCTCGATTCGCCGCGGTGCGACCTGCCGCCGTGATCGATCACGGGGTGTATGTGTACCAGGGGCGGTTTGACCTGCACGAGGCGGCAGCGGTGGAAGAGGTTCACGCCGCGGAGGATGCCGCGGCAGAGCAGAACAACGCGCTGGCCATGCGGGAGGGTCGTCTGGCGGTGGCGCTTGACCCGAATAACCCCGAGGCCCATGCGGTTTTGGGGAATGCGTTGGCCGCATCAGGGAATACAGCCGCGGCAAGGTTGGAGTATGCCGCGGCGCTTCGATCGTCAGAGCTGGATCCGGTATTCCAGAGGGATCTTGTCGTTCGGCTGCGGTCGAAGACGGAACCATGATCTGGGTGGCGGGGCAAGGGCTGCCGCAACCTGGGCAACTTCGAGAGCTTTCCTGCGCGCATGCAGGCGTATGAGTTGAGCGAGGCAGTGCGTGCCTGTACGGATTGTGGCGAGACGCGCCAAGAGATCGGTGCGGCTGAGAGATGGCAGGTGGGTATCCTGCAGGCCATTTCAGCCCGGGTTCTCTGGTTCCCGCCGATCCTCACCGCGGCGATGATCGCTGTTGCAATCAGCGCCGCGGTGCAGGATTCGGGGATGTCCTGCCCAGAAGGATTCAACGTTCTCCCGGGCCAGGGATCATGCGGCGGAGACGCGCAGTTTTACCGCGGCTTCCACCATCTTTGTCAGCGCCTCTTTCACCTCCGGCCATCCCCTGGTTTTGAGTCCGCAATCGGGATTCACCCAGAGCTGCCCGGGTGTGAGTACTTCCAGAGCCCTGTGCAGCAGGTCGGCGATCTCTTCATCCTGCGGGATGCGCGGCGAGTGGATGTCATAGACGCCCGGCCCGATCTCGTTGGGATAGCGAACGCGATGGAAGGCATCGAGCAACTCCATGCGGGAGCGCGAACATTCGATCGAGATCACGTCCGCGTCCATGCGTACGATGGCTTCCATGATGTCGTTGAACTCGGAGTAGCACATATGGGTGTGAATCTGGGTGCGATCCTCAACCCCCGAGGAGGCGAGCCGGAAGGCGTCTACGCTCCACTGCAGATACTGCGGCCAGTCCGCACGGCGCAGCGGAAGCCCCTCGCGAATGGCCGGCTCGTCGATCTGGATGATCCGGATTCCCGCCGCTTCCAGATCTGCGACCTCATCGCGAATCGCCAGGGCGATCTGCCGGCAGGTTTCGGACCGTGGCTGATCGTCGCGCACAAAGGACCACTGCAGGATGGTGACCGGCCCGGTGAGCATCCCCTTGACCGGCTTCTGCGTCAGGGACTGTGCGTACTGCGCCCAACGCACCGTCATCGGCTGGGGACGGGATACGTCGCCAAAGATGATGGGTGGCTTCACGCAGCGCGAGCCGTAGCTCTGCACCCAGCCGTTTTCGCTGAAGACGAATCCGTCGAGTTGCTCGCCGAAGAACTCCACCATGTCGTTGCGCTCGAACTCTCCATGCACCAGCACATCGAGCCCAACCTCCTCCTGGAAGAGGATGCAGCGCCGGGTCTCTTCCTGCAGAAACTCCTCATAGGTTCTGGGGTCGATCTTCCCGGCGCGATAGGCCGAACGCATCCTGCGCACTTCTGCCGTCTGCGGGAACGATCCGATGGTGGTGGTAGGAAACTTCGGAAGAGAGAGAGACTCAGATTGCTGCCGATGGCGCTCAGGATAGGCGCTCCTGCGATGCAGCATGGAGTCGTCGATGGTCGCCATCCGCTGCTTCACAGTGGCTTGATGAATGCGCGTGGAGCTGCGGCGTGACTCCAAGATGCGCTGGTTCTCCGCGAGTTCCTTTTCTGTTCCGTCGTCGCCGTTGCCTGCCCTGGAGAGGATTGCAATCTCTTCCAGCTTTTGCAGGGCAAAGGCCATCCAGCTCCGAATCTCCGCGTCGAGTTTTGTCTCCGCGTTGAGGTCAAACGGAGAATGCAGCAGCGAGCAGGAGGGCGCAATCTCGATGCGCTCCGCCCCCAGCGCCTGAACAGCGGCGTCGACTCTCTGCCTGGCCCAAGTGAGATCGGTTCGCCATACGTTGCGTCCATCGACCAGGCCAAGGGAGACCCGGATGCCGGGAACCTGCCGGGCCAGAAAGACCTCGAGTTGTTCCGGAGCGCGAACCAGATCGAGATGAATGCCTGCGACGCCGAGGGAGAGCGCCAGGTCGAGGTTGGGGCCAAGGCCGCCAAAGTAGCTGGCGAGCAGGAGCTTTGGGAGCGAAGCCGTGGCGCGCAACTCTGCGTAGGCATCGCGATACCGGGACTCCGTCGCCGCGTCGAGATCGAGACACAGACAGGGCTCGTCGATCTGGACCCAATCCGCACCTGCCGCAGCCAGGCGCTGGAGCAACTGCTTGTAGATCGGCAGTATCTGCTGCAAGACCTGCGCGCGGGTCACGCCAGGGCTGGTGGGCTTGCCGAGCAACACGAATGAGACCGGCCCGAGCAGGACCGGGCGGGTCTCGATACCCAGTGCCCTGGCCTCGAGATACTCATCGACCACCTTGGTGGAGCGCAGAGAGTATAGGTGCTCCGGCTCGAACTCGGGAACGACGTAGTGATAGTTCGTATCGAACCACTTGGTCATCTCCAAAGCGGCGGTGTCCTTTGCGCCGCGCGCCATGGCGAAGTAGGTGGCGAGACTGACCGGCCCTTCGACACTGTTGAAGCGGCTGGGAATGGCTCCGACCGTCACGGCCATATCGAGCACGTGATCGTAGAGTGAGAAGTCGTTCGAAGGCGGCAGAGAGATTCCAGCATCGGTCTGTAACTTCCAGTGCCGGGCACGCAACTCCCGGGCGGCCTCAAGCAGCGTTGTCTCATCCATCTCTCCGCTCCAGAAGCGCTCCAGGGCGAACTTCAGTTCGCGCTGTTGGCCCATGCGCGGGAATCCAAGGTTTCTTGCGGCTGTCAGACTCATTTCTTACTCCTCTGCACGTGTAGGACTTTGCCCGTGATGTCTATCCCTTGTCAGGCACACGCACCCCATCGAGAAGAGACGAAGACGCCTCCATGGACGGTGAGAGATGCAGGCCTTGTACGGCATAGGCCCGCACTCCTGCCCCGACACAGACAGGCGCCTCTTCGGCTTCACGGAAGCAGAGCGAGAGAATGCAGCGGTGATGAGACCCGCGACACCCGGCCTTCCCCTCGGAGGCGTGTGCATTTCACGCCTGTTTCAGGCGCGCCTTCCGGCAGGTCTTCGGACTTGCAGGCCCCCTACTTGCTCCTGCTTCCCAGTTCATGGCTGAACCAGTGCGTTTTTGGAGCTTTCGTTCCTGCTTACCGCTGCGGGGCAGTTCCGGTCTCTCACCGGATTCCCTTTTAAGCCTGGCCCAAGGGGTCAGACACCAGAAAGTATCCCCAATATAGTGCCCTGCCTCAGGAAGGTCAACGATGGCGGCGAGAGCGTGGGGGCGCATGCGTGCGCAAGGTGAGGCGGATTTGCACAAATCGCCTGCCTGAATTTCTTGACATGGAAGTTGGAGGGGGATACATTCAGTAGCGTTATGGTTCCCCAGACACCCAATATCTGGGGCTAAGAGGGAAGTTGGTGGATGCCAACGCTGCCCCCGCAACTGTAAGCGACGAGCCGTCATCTGCAGATGCCACTGCCCCGCAGGGGTGGGAAGGCTGGATGGCGGCGGCGACTCGCGAGCCAGGAGACCTGCCGTAATGATTTTAACGTCCACGGGCGGGGTGTACCGGCGGGTCGCTTGCCAGGTCTCATTGGCGCTCCGCCACTCTTCCCTTGCACAGCGTCCTACCAGTGACATCGCTGATCCGTTTGAGGAGCTTCGATGTCCAACACGGTTGTTCAGCCGCCCTGTTCCGTCATAAAACGCAGTCATGCAACCGTCCCTTTCGATGGGGAGAAGATCCGCTCTGCGATCGAGCGCGCCGGCAAGGCCAGCGGAGCCTTCGACGCCGAAGAGGCGCAACTGCTTACCATTCAGGCGCTGAAGGTGATCGCCCACCGCTTCCACAATCGCTCGCCGCACATCGAGCAGATTCAGGACGTGGTGGAGCAGGTGCTGATCTCGGCCAATCACTTCACCACGGCGCGCGCTTATATCGTCTACCGCGAGCAGCGCTCGCGCCTGCGCCGCGACCAGCGCACGCTGGTGGATGTGGCGTCCTCGATCAACGAGTATCTGGACCGCGCCGACTGGCGGGTGAACGCCAACGCGAACCAGGGCTACTCGCTGGGCGGGCTGATTCTGAACGTCTCCGGCAAGGTGGTGGCCAACTACTGGCTCTCGCACGTCTACCCGCCCGAGATCGGCCGCGCCCACCGCGAGGGGGACCTGCACATCCATGATCTGGATATGCTGGCCGGCTACTGCGCAGGCTGGTCGTTGCGCACGCTGCTGACGGAGGGACTCAACGGCGTTCCGGGCAAGGTGGAAGCGGGGCCGCCGAAGCATCTTTCCAGCGCCGTCGGCCAGATCGTCAACTTCCTGGGCACGCTGCAGAACGAGTGGGCGGGGGCGCAGGCGTTCAGCTCCTTTGACACCTACATGGCTCCCTTTGTGCGCAAGGACAGGCTGAGCTACACGGAGGTGCGCCAGAGCATCCAGGAGCTGATCTACAACCTGAACGTGCCCTCGCGCTGGGGAACGCAGACGCCCTTTACCAACCTGACCTTTGACTGGACCTGTCCGGAGGAGCTGCGCAGCCAGCAGCCCATCCTTGGCGGCGAAACCATGCCCTTCACCTATGGCGACCTGCAGCCGGAGATGGACATGATCAACAGCGCCTACATCGAGGTGATGACGGCGGGTGACGCCAAGGGCCGCGTCTTTACCTTCCCGATCCCGACGTACAACATCACGCCGGATTTTCCGTGGGAGAGTGAAAACACCGATCTGCTCTTTGAGATGACGGCCAAGTATGGTTTGCCTTACTTTCAGAACTTCGTCAACTCTGACCTGAAGCCCAACATGGTGCGCTCGATGTGCTGCCGTCTGCAACTGGACCTGAGCGAACTGCTCAAGCGCGGCAACGGCCTGTTCGGTTCGGCGGAGCAGACGGGCTCGGTGGGCGTGGTGACCCTCAACTGCGCGCGGCTCGGGTACCTGCATCGTGGCGACGAAGCGGGGCTGTTGCGGCGTCTGGACGAGTTGTTGGAGATCGCCCGCGCCAGCCTGGAGATCAAGCGCAAGGAGATCCAGCGCCATATCGACAACGGCCTGTTTCCCTACACGAAGCGCTATCTGGGCACGCTGCGCAACTTCTTCTCCACCATCGGCGTGAACGGCATCCATGAGATGATTCGCAACTTCAGCTCAGATGCGGATGGCATCACGAGCGAGCGCGGACGGGCCATGGCGCTGCGCTTCCTGGATCACGTGCGCTTGCGGATCGTGAGATTCCAGGAGGAGACCGGCCACATGTACAACCTGGAGGCCACGCCGGCTGAAGGCACCACCTACCGCTTTGCGCGCGAAGATCGGAGGCGTTTTCCCGATATTCTGCAGGCCGGAACGTCCGATCAGCCCTACTACACGAACTCCAGCCAGTTGCCGGTCAGTTACACCGACGATCCCTTCGAGGCTCTGGAGATGCAGCAGGAGCTGCAACAGAAGTACACCGGCGGAACGGTGCTGCACCTCTACATGGGCGAGCGAGTTTCATCAGCCGAGGCGTGCAAGAAGCTGGTTCGCCGCGCGCTGGAAAACTTCCGCCTGCCGTACATCACGATTACGCCGACGTTTTCCATCTGCCCAAAGCACGGCTATCTCTCTGGCGAGCATGTCTTCTGTCCCCGGTGCGACGCTGACCTGGTTGCTCGCAAACAACAGGCGATCCACGCTTAACCGTTCCAATCCGAAACAGGAGGTTCCATGGCAGCGATGACGACCCCGATGAACGAACCGGCAGTCTGTGAACTGCGTGACGAAGAACGCCAGCCCTGCGAGGTCTGGACCCGGGTGATGGGCTACTTCCGCCCTGTCAGCTCATTCAACCGCGGCAAGCAGGGTGAGTACCACGAACGGAAGTGCTTTGTTGAAGCAGAGACCGACTGAGCTGAGGGTGGGAGGGCTGACGCGCCTCTCCACCTGCGACTGGCCGGGCCAGCTTGCCGCTACTGTGTTCTGCCAGGGTTGTGCCTGGGATTGTCCGTACTGCCATAATCCCGGGTTGCGCCCGACGCGGGCGCCTGGGCAGAGCCCTGTGCCGGTTGCATGGGACTCCGTTCTGGCGTTTCTCTCCAGCCGTCGCGGTCTACTGGATGCGGTGGTGTTCTCCGGCGGGGAGCCTACGTTGCAGCCTGTCCTGCTGGAAGCTGTCGGGGAGGTTCGCAGGCTCGGGTTCCGTGTTGGCCTGCACACGGCCGGCATGAACCCGGAACCTCTGCGGCAACTGCTGCCCTCGCTCGACTGGGTGGGTCTGGATGTGAAGGCACCCTTTGCGGACTATGCCCGCATTACCGGCGTGCAGCAAAGCGGGGAACGCGCGCTGGCGAGCTTGCGCCACCTGCTCGGCAGCGGCGTGGAGTATGAGGTGCGTACTACGTGGCATCCGGCGCTGCTGTCCTTGGAGGATCTTTGCCGGCTCAAGGAGGAGCTTGGCTCGCTGGGGGTGACGCATTATGTGGTTCAGCGTTTTCGCTTCCAGGGCGCTCGGCCGCTGCTGCCTGCGGTGAAGGAGTTTCCGGAACTCCAGAAGTTCACGGCTCAGTGCGCCTTCAGCGAGGCGTTTTTGCGCTTCGAGATCCGTTGAGCGCCCCTGCGTCCCGGATTCGGAGTCCGCACCGGAGTCTGCACGGGGAGCGGGGATGAAGATGGAGGGTGGGCAAGATTCGGATACACAACCGCGCAGCCGTAGCGGAGGGGTTTTGCTGCAGGTGCGCTACAACGATTGCGCCTGGTGGAGCGACGTGCGAGTCTCCGGACAGGGAACCAGCCTTCCGGTGGAATGACGGGATCTTCATCATCGTCCCTGCAGGTGCCTGCGGTAACCTGTGCCGGCACGGATCTATTTACTTTGATGCAACAAGTTAGGGGCTGTTGAGGCTGCAAGCCGCTGGTTGCGTGGTGGCGGGCGTGCGGCTACAAAAAAAGCTTCAGGACGTGCGCCGGATCCTTGATTTTAGAGGTAAGCTAGGCACACGTCGTCTTGTTGTTGAAGGGGCCAGGGCAGCGAAGCTTGTACAGCTTGGTTGGCCGGGTGCCCTCTTTTGCGGCCCTTGCACGATTTGATCTCCCGCACCTGATGGTTCTCTGGTCTTCAAACGGGGTGCATTCCAAGGTGTCTCAGGGTTTGTATGCGAAGGGCGTTTCTCGCATAGCGAACGGATACCCGGTTCAATGTATTGCAGTTCAAGGAACTCTGTATGCGATCTGACGTCCCGCAAGAACCTGGCGCGGCCACCCCTGAGACTCCCATCTCAGCAGTAAGTATTTTGTTTAACGGCAATCCCCTGGCGATCTGGATCTATGACGCCGCCACGCTTCAGTTTCTGGATGCCAACGAGAGCGCGCTGGCGCAGTATGGGTATAGCCGCGAGGCGTTTCTGCAGCTCAAGCTGCAGGACATTGTGCTGTCCGGGCAGGAGACGGGGGAGGGAAGAGGCCCGGCGATCCATGGGGACAAGCTCCATGCGGACAACGCGGTGCAACGCCATCTGCGCAGAGATGGCACGCAGATGAATGTGGCGGTGCGGTCCAACGAGGTGCAGCACCTTGGGCGACGCTGCAAGCTGGTGATCGCCGAGGACGTTACGGAGCGCTGGCACGTGAACGCGGAGCTGGTTCAGATGGCGCATCATGATGCGTTGACGGGGCTGCCGAATCGTACGCTGCTGGCGGACCGGATGACGCAGGCGATGACCTCAGCGCAGAGGCTCAAGCACCGGACAGCGGTGATCTGCGTGGATCTGGACCACTTCAAAAAGGTGAATGACTGGTACGGCCACGCCATTGGGGACGAACATCTGAAGCATGTCGCCGGGCTGCTGACCAGCCGGCTGCGCGGGATGGACACTGTGGCGCGGATGGGCGGCGACGAGTTTGCGATTGTGCTGGGCGAGATCAGCAGTGCGGAATCTGCCAGCCTGGTCGGCAAGATGCTCCTGCAGGCGCTGAACAAGCCCGCAGTGATTGGTGGATACACGATTGAGCCGCGCGCCAGCCTGGGGATCGCCATCTATCCGGACCACGGTAGAAATATGGACGAGGTGTGGCGGGCGGCAGATGCGGCCATGTACCGGGCCAAACGCGCCGGAGGCAACCGCTTTGTGGTGGCGGACCCGGATGCGTCCAGCACGGCTGATGACAGCGAGGCCCTGGATGCGTCGCTGCGCGGGATGCTTGCTGGAGATGGACCGCTGTTGCACTATCAGCTCCAATACGCGCCGCACGGCGGGCTGCGCGGCGTGGAGGCGTTTCTGCGGCTGCAGGATGGTATCCGTGGATTTATCCATCCGGACCGGGTGATCGCACGTGCTGAAGATAACGGCATGATCTGTCCGGTGGGGCGCTGCGTGGTGGAGGCGGTATGCCGGCAGATGGACCAGTGGAGGAGCGTGACCGATACGCCACTGCGGGTTGCGGTGAATATCTCGCCCTCGCAGTTGAAACGCAAGGAGTTTGTCGCCGAGACCGCAAAATCTCTGGCCAAGTGGAGGATCGATCCGGCGTGTTTGGAGATGGAGGTCACCGAACGAGCGGTCCTGAACATCGAAGAGATTCTTCCCAAGATGAAGGATCTCTCGGCCACGGGCGTGAGGTTTACCGTGGATGACTTCGGGATAGGATACTCGTCCCTGCAACATCTGCACCGGTTGCCGATCTCGACGGTGAAGATCGACCGCACCTTTGTCGACCGGCTGTGCGATACGGCCAGCAGCTATCCGATTGTGAAGGCCATTATCGCGGTGGGCCACAGCATGAAGATGGAGGTGGTGGCCGAGGGCGTGGAGCAGGAGGAACAGCGGTTGATCCTGAGCCGGCTGGGATGCGACGGCATGCAGGGGTATCTGCTGTCCAAGCCAGTGGCGCCGGAGGAGATTGCAAAGGTGCTGGCAAACACACCCAAGGATACTGATGCCAGCCACAGGATCGGTCCGCCTTCGCTTCGCCAGAACGGCGGGACGCGGCACGTCCGTCCGCTGACGGCCTGAGGCATATTTTCTGCAGGTTCAGGTGAGGCCGCCGAAGTACAGAGAAGACGCCACGGCATGCTGCAGCTTCGCACTCGCCCGGCAACCGAAGAGGTGCTGGAGAAAGATCCGTCTGGCGGCCGAGTTCCTCTGCCCGCATCCCGAGCGCGAGTGGGCGTTTTACCGGGGGACCCGACCTGCAGCGGTGCCGACGCAACAGAGCGCTGGCCCAACGGAGACTGTTCCTGTGAACAGGTGTCCGTCATGCGGGCTGGTCGGATGAATCCAGCCCACATGACTCCGTGCCGATGAGTTCGGCGTAGATGCTCCCGGGCAGCAGAGGCGGACGTGGCCGACTCTGCCGCTCTCCGGTTCAGATATGCAGGTAAGCGGCTGTGGAGGCCAGGAGGCTGCTGGCGATGCTGAGCACAACCCCACAAACAAAGAAAAACGGTGAGTTGTCCGAGACGAAGTTGACGAGAGGCTTCATACAGGTACCTTTCTGATGGCTTCCCCGCGTCCGGATCAGAAGAGAGAGCCTGCACGGCACCTTGAGCGCGTAGTGGTCTCTCCCAGTGGCGGAATAGGGGATGCACAGAGAAAAGCAACTGAATTGCCAACCGCATCGTTTGTTTAATCAATGAGATAGGAGCGAAATGAAGCTGGAGTGTGCAGCTCTTTGCACAGCTCGCTTCGATTTGTTTGCCACTGTGACGCGAGTTTCATCTGCGAGCAGCTTGCCGGGGGCCCGGAGTGGGGACCGCATCAGCTTCATCCGGTGAGAGGTGGAAGAGGGCGAGGATGGCAGGTTCCTCGCTGCCGCCCGAGAGGACGGATCAGGATGGGGACGGAGATCTCCGGATGGGCGGGAGGCTACGGCTGGGTCAGCACCGGGGTAGAAGGCGATCCAGGGTAAGACGAGCAGTCTCAAATCGCGTATTGACGAGACGAGATGTTCCAAGCCGCGGGCCAACAGGCCGGGGTATCCGGGCCTGTTGGCCCGAGTGAGTTGCCAGAGTCGAGAGGTTTAGACGCAGACTGCCTGAGAGGCTGCCGGCGCCTGTGCGGCGGCGACGCGGGTCAGTCGGGCGGTTACCCGCATGACACCCGGCCAGACACGGAGGCAGAACGGCAGCACGGCGCGCCCAAGGGTGTTGTTGATGCCGTCCGCCGCGAACTCTGCGAGGCGCATCTGGGGCAGCAGGGAGGTGCGCAGGCGGGCCTGGAAGAGCGGCGCGGGTTCGTCCGCGAGGAAGGCGGCCACGGCGCAGCGAGCGGTGTGCAAGGCGACCGATATGCCGTCTCCGGTGAAGGAAGGGATAACGGCGGCCTGGTCGCCGATGCAGTACAGTCCATCCTCGGTTGTGGAACGAACGAAGCCGTAGGGAATGCGGGCGACGGTGATCGGCTTGGCGAGCAGAGGTTCAGCACCCTCCAGCCGCATGGCCAGATGCGGACAGTCCTTCTGCATCTGGAGGAGGAACTTGTCCCAGCGGTTGCCGGCGCGCGCCAAGTACTTCTGCTGCACCACCCAGCAGAGGTTGGCGATGCCGCCTTCCACGGGCTGGATGCCGCCGTAGCCCCCGGGATAGAGCATCAGCTCAGAGGCGTTGTCCAGATCGGCGGCCTGGTTGGGCGAAAGCCGGTAGTACATCTTGAACGCCACCCAGCGCTGCGGGTCGTCGGGGCGTGGAAAGCTGCGCATGTCGTGCTTTCCAGTGGCGAGGAAGGCGGTGGAGGCTTCACGGACGACGCCGTTATCGAGCCGCGCCTGCCAGTTGCCGGCCGGGGTGCGGGTGAGTGACTCCACGCTGCGGCCGCACTCGACACGGACTCCGGCGGCTTTGGCCTCCGCGAGGAGCGCCGTGTCCAGCGTCTTGCGCGTGAGCGACTTGGCGGGGAAGGGCAGGGGCGCCTCTGCAGCCCGCCTGGCCGCCGCCAGGCGAACGTTGGCAATGGGCACCGCGCCGAGCGCCACGACGTCGATCTCCAGGGCATCGAGATCCTCGAGGGCTTCCCCGCTCAGAAACTCTCCACAGACCTTGTGTCGCGGCGTGGGCTCACGCTCGATCAGCCTTACGGTCCGGCCGTTGCGGGCCAGCGCAATCGCCGCAGCGCAGCCCGCTACTCCACCCCCCAGGATGACAATCTCGTCCTGCAAATCAATGCTCCTCATGCATCAGGATGTTCGATCAGCCCGTTGCCAGTTTGCTTATCCCCAATAGACGCCCGGCGAGGTGGTTTGGAACGTGATAATGAACGAATCGTCATTTTTCCCTATTGAAGCTCCCGCTGCAGTGAGACGTCCAAAGGAGTAGAACGATGCATAGCAAGAAGGCAAGCCCCGAGATGAAGGCAGCGTGCGCCCTGATGGCGCTTGGGTTGGTTTCCGCATCTCCAGCGGAGCAGATTCCGGTGCGGCATCTCCAGCAGCCGATGCAGCGGTGGATGGTGGCGCGCTCCGAGACGAGACAGACCCTTGCGCGGGTCGAGTTCTCCCAGTCGACAAAGGGAGACGAGGTGACGATGCGCATGATCTTTCACTTTGGCGACGGCTCCATCGACGATGAGACGACGACTTACCGGCAGCAGGGTGTCTTCCAGTTGGTGCGTGACCAGCACATTGAACGCGGGCCCTTCTTCGCGCGGCCGGTGGACTTTACCGTGAACGCCGCGACCGGTGAGCTTACCAGCCGCAGCGCGGAGGCGAACGGCGGGAGCAGCGTGGAAACCCGGCATATGGATCTGCCGAAGGATGTAGCGAACGGGTTTGTGGGAACGCTGCTGTTGAACGTTCCGCCCCATACGGCGCCGTTTCGCGTGGAGATGGTGGCGCCTGTGGGGGGTGGCCGGCTGGTTCAGCTCCTGATCTCGCCTGACAGTGAGCAGGCGTTTCAGATGGATGGTCAGCGCCGGAGAGCGATGGTCTTCCGCATTCATCCGGTGCTGGGCGGCCTGGTGGGAATCCTCGCCCGCCTGCTGGGCCTGCAGCCAAAGGATGTGATGGTGTGGATCGAGGAGGGTGCGGAGCCGGCGGTGGTGAGGATCGTAGGGCAGCTTGGGGGATCAGGTCCGGTGGTGATCTCTGACCTGGATGGCGCCAGCTTCGCGCGATAGACGCAGGGGGAGGACAGCGGCCAGCACCGCCGAGGGTTACCTTTCGCCGGCCGGCGAGTTTTCCCGGCGGGTAGTGAGTTCATGCCAGTTCAGGCCAAGGTCCACGATCAGCAGCGAGGCCAGCGTGAAGGCGATGACGCCGACGGCGGCCAGGACATCGCCGAGGTGGCTCCAGTACGCCGGCCAGAGATTGAGGATGCGGCTGGAGACGAAGGTGAAGGTGACGGCATAGGAGCGAGCCATCCACTGGCGATGGACCTTGATCTGGCGGTTGCGCGCGGTGATGAACGCTGCGGTGGTGCATACCATCCACGCAGCCGCCTGCATGGATGTTCCGGGAAGGCCCGGCCGTCCGGCTGCAAGCGCGATACCGGTGAAGGAGCCGATGAAGACGGAGAGAACGTAGAAGCGCCCGAGCAGGCGATGGATGGTGAGGTGACGCTGACGAAAGCGCGTGGAGAACTGTACCGGGCCGGCCAGCAGAGCCACCAGCCCGGAGAGGGTGTGCGGAATGAGGAGGTGGCGGTCCGCGATGACCTGCAGGCGGTAGGCGTGGTACATCGGATAGTCCGTGACCAGCATCACCTCCGAGGTGATGAAGACAAAGAGCGTAATGAGGCCGAGCGAGGTCCAGAGGATGACCTTGAACCTGGAGCCGGATGTTTTGGGCGCAAGCAGCGTGGATGTGGACATGGTTTGTTTCTTCTATGGTTGGACGCAGAGACGCCGTCGAAGATGCGGAAGAAGATGCGGACGCTGGCCGCGGCCACTCACTTCCAGCGTCCCACGCACAGCCGTCCCGGCCTCCAGCGCTCGATCGTGACCGCCCGCTGCGGAATCTCAGCCGCCGCGAGCAGGCGTTCCCAGTCATCCCTGCGGAAGGCGCGGCGGAAGGAGACCGGACCGTCATGGCGCACGAACGGATGCCAGGGTAACCAGCCAAACAGGCGGCTGCTCAACGGCGAGCGTTCGAGATCGTTGATGAACCAGCCGGAGGTAGCGGTCGCCTCCATCCAGCGAAGCAGGGCGACGATCTCCTCGTCCTCCAGATGATGCGTCATGAGAGAGCTGACGATGACGTGCATGGGGGTGTTCGGCCGATGAGCCATCGCGTCGCCGGTCACCCAGGTGATTCCGAGCTGCGCCGGTGTGAACTCCTCAGCGGCACGGGCCGCAAACGGGTTCAGATCGACGCCGGTAAGCTGCACAGCGGTGCCACGGCGGGATGCCCAGGATGCGATCTGGCGAAGAAGGTCGCCACCGCCGCTGCCCACGTCCACGATGTGGATTGGTTGGCGCTGCCCCCGGGGCAGGCGGTTGAGCCAGGTGAGTGTCGGCCGGTAACCAAGGAACCAGCGATTGACCCTCTGCAGGCTAAGCAGGCAATCGCGGAACTGCTCGTAGGTGCAGTCGCCGTCCATCCACTCCGGCAGCTCTCGCGGAGAGACACGGCGGCTGAAGTTGATCTCCGCACTAGACGGCATGAAAGCGCATGGTCTCCGCTGTCAGTCCCGGACCAAACGACATGGCGCAGCCCTGCTGGCCGGGTCTTGCCTGTCGCATCATCTCCTGCAGCACAAACATCACGGTAGCCGACGACATGTTCCCGAAGCTGGAGAGCACGTTGCGCGATGCGGCCAGCGCGTGGGGAGGGAGTTCCAGTCCGCGCTCGACCGCATCCAGGACCGAGCGGCCACCTGGGTGCACGGCCCAAAGATCGATGCCCGGGCTATCCGCGCGCAGCCCACCCTCGTGGAGGGCGCGTCCCAGTTCGACGGGTACCTGCCCGGAGAGCAGCATGTCGAAGCCCAGACCGCGAATCTTCCATGTGATCAGATTGCGCGTCTCCGGCACCATCACGGCGCGGAAGCTGTCCATCCCGAAACCTTGCTCGCGCGCGGTGATGAGGCTGGCCGCGGCGCCATCGGCGAAGACCAGAAAGGAGAGCACCTGCTCCAGATCCTGCGTCTCCTGCAGGTGCAGGGAACACAGTTCCAGGTTCAGCATGAGAACGCCGGCCTCAGGGTGGGATCGCACGATGTGTCTCGCGAGCTTGAGCGCATTGATGGCGGCATAGCATCCCATGAAGCCGATCATCGTCCGCTCCACGCTGGGGGAGAGGCCGAGGTGGTCGACGATCTCAAAGTCCAGCCCCGGAGCATAGAGCCCCGTACAGCAGGTCACCAGCACATGCGTAATGCCGGAGCGCTCCTCATCACTGAGGGCCAGCCGGTCGACAGCCTGTTTCATGAGTTGCGGGGCGCACTGCTCAAACAACTCCATTCGCCGTGCGGTGCTGGGAAAGTTGCCCAGGCGATAGAACGCATTGGCATCATGGGCGGAGAAGTGGCCGGAGGTGCTGTTGGGATCGAGGAAAGAGTAGCGATGAGCAATCTCGGAACGGCTTGCCATCCTGCGGAAGATCGCGCGTAGCCGCGGATCGTTGAGCATCTGCTCGGCGAAGACGACGAAAGCGTCATGCACATCGTGCCGTGGCACTGCCGTGGCGATGCGGTTTAGATAAGCCGTAGTCATTTGTGATCAGTCCTTAATGATCAGGATAGCGGGAATCACCTGTTCTGTATGCCTTGGATAAGCTGAACCAGAAAAAGATGACGATCCGGAGACAAACCAACGGCTAACCTGTGGGACGTAATTCTCTTTGTTTTGATAGCCGCTTCAGATTGAGTGCCGAATGAAGATTCGTTCATATGGAATCTGGCGGCGGAGGATCCCGCTCTCCCCGATCGCAGAGCGGAGCCGGTCTGCCACCCCAAAAGGGTGAGGGGACGAGGGGGGGATGGATCCCCGCTCGTCCCCGGTGGGCGTGCACGCAGAGGCCAGACTTCAGCCGATGGCGTGCAGCGCCAGATCGGCACTCTTGCCGATCTGGGTGTCGGGCGCCAGGGTGGATGCCTTCTTCAGATGGGCCAGCGCATCAGCCTTATTCCCCAGTTTGCTGTCGATCATACCCAGGTGGTACTGGATGGAGGCGTCGTCCGGGTCGGTCTTGACGGCGGTCTCGAGGAGATCGCGTGCCGAACCGTAGGTGCCCTTGAGGTAGTAGGCCCAGGCAAGGGTGTCGGAGGTGGCTGGAGAGTTGGGCATGCCGCGATGGGCGATCTCGGCGAGAGAGAGCGCCACATCGATGGCCTGACCGCGCTGCATCATGAGATAGGCGAGGTTGTTGGCGGCGGTGGGTTGATTGGAGTCAATGGCCAGAGCCTTCTTGTAGTAGGCTTCGGCGGCGTCGGGGTTAGCCAGCGCCTCTTCCAGAGCCCCCAGGACGGTGTAGCCATGAGCCTGGTCGGGATGCGCGGCCGTCCAGTTCTTCCAGGAGGCAAGAGCGGCCTGGGGATTGCCCTGGGATACCTCCGCACGGGTGTAGTTCGAGATGGCCGCGCCATCGGAGGGATTGAGCTGCATGGCCTTCTGTGCGGAGGCGGCTGCGCCGGAGGCATCCTTGGCGGTCATCTGTACCTCCGAGAGGAGGTCATACATCTGGCTGTTGGAGGGGGCTTTGGCGATCTGCTGCTGAACCAGGGCGAGAGCCTGGGGGATCTGGTTCTGATGCACATCGTAACCAACCAGAATGCCCAGCGCGGCTACGTCGTTGGGATCAGCGGTGAGCGCCTGCTCCAGCAACTTCTCGCCCTCAGGAATCTTGTTCTGGCTCATGCGCAGAGCCCCAAGCTCCTGGATGGCCGGGACGTTGGCCGGGTCCTTGGCGATGGCGGTCTGGAGGTCGGCGGCGGCCTCATCGGTCTGCTGCTGATGAGCCTCGGCCATGGCCTTCCAGAGATAGGCCTGTGAAGAGTTGGGGTAGACGGCGAGCGTGTTTGTTGCGACCTGCGTGAGCAGATTGAAGTCACCAAGCTGATTGGCAACCGTGGCCAGGCCTGTTTCGGCGGCTATGTTGCCGGGTTGGAGACGCGCAGCCGCCTGGAAGCTCTGCTCGGCATCGGGGAGATCCCCCTTGGCCAGAGCGGCCTGTCCAAGCCAGATCTTGATGGAGACGTTGTCCGGCCAGTTGGTCTCCTCCTTCTGGAGAGCGAGGAAGGCATTTTCGGCCTGGCCTGCCTGCAGCAGAAGCATGGCGTTGAGAATCGCGACGTCAGGGTTGTTGGAGCTGGACTTCATGAGTTGATCCGCGATGGATCTGGCCTGGGCAAACTTCTGCTGCTGAATGAGGATGTGTGCGTAGGTGACCTTGAGCGGAACGCTACCGGGATGCCTGGCCACCAGAGCGGCGTAGACCGAGGATGCCTTGTCCACTTGATGGGTATCGGAGTAGTAGTTCCATAAAAGATCGGCACCCTGCTGATTGTCAGAGAGCAGTTCCGTGCCCTGTTGCAGGGTGGCCTCGGCGGCGGCCTGGTTGCCGTTGTGGATCTCGATCGCTGCCAGCGCGAGACGGAAACGGATGTTGGTGGGAGCGAGATGAACCGCGGTCCGGGACTGCTGTTCGGCACCCTGCATGTCACCTTGCTGGGCCAGCACTCCGGAGAGAACGCTATGCGCGGCGGCGTTCCTGGGATCCAGAGCAATCGCCTTCTGCAGTTCGTCCTCAGCAGCTTGCCGCTGAGTGGGGTCACGAAGTTCGATGAGGCCGAGAGCCGCGTGGAAGTTGGAGTTGTTGGGATCTATGGTCAGAGCGCGCTTTACCTGCTGGAGAGCCTCGGCGGTGTTGCCCTGCCCAAGAGCGATGTTGGAGAGCAGCACCATAGCGTTGGCATTGTTGGGCTGGAGCGCGAGGATGGCGTTGGCCTGGTCCTTGCTGGCCGCGTACTGGTGCGCTGCCAGAAGGAGATCTCCAATATCCATCCGCGCCTGGATGTTGTGCGGGTCCAGAGCGACGGTATGCTGGAGTTCGGTAAAGGCTCCGGCAAAGGCGTCCAGCTTCATGTAGGCCTTGGCAAGATCGTAGTGCGCCGCGGCGTAGTTGGGATCGATCTTGATGGCGTTGGCGAACTGGATGATCGCCTCCTGCTGCTTGCCCTCCGCGGCGTAGTGCTCCCCGCTCTTGAGGTACCGGGCCTTCTTGACGTTGGGATCGCGCACGCAACCTTGCAGCACGGTTGCGCTGATAAGAACGGCCAGTAGCGCGGCGGGGTGAAACGTTCCCTGTCTTTTAAGCATCGTTATCCTTCTTTCTTTCCTGCAGAACGTGAGCCTTCATCGACTGGCTGCGAACCGGCGATGAGCAGGACGCAGTGGGCAGTCTGGCGAATAGGCTTGAGCAATCCAACATCCACTCGCTCGGAGATCTCCTCCGGGCGAGTCAGTTGGGGATGAACTGTGGCAGCAGAGGGACGAGGCGATCGGCAAACCGAATGTCACGGCGCTCGGCTGTGGTGAGAGTTTCGTTGGGCTCCAGCGGGGTGATCACCCGGATGAGAGCTCCGTCAGTGCGGTTGAAACGAACGGCGTCCAGCATCATGTAGGCCTTGGCGAGATAATCGTTGGCGATGCTTCGGCCCTGAGCCAGATACCAGTAGAGGACGAGTTCCTTGCTGGTTCCGTCGGTGATGAGATACTCGCCCACCGGGTAGTGCTGGAGTCCAGCAGGATCGAGAGGGATGGTTTTGGAAAAGAGGAAGGTCCAGCCCGCGCCAGGAAGGCAGTTCTGCGGCGAGTGGATGGACTGCCCCGTACGCTGGGTGGGGAAGTAGCCGATGAAGAGAGAGATGGGCGGCTCAGCAGGCTGGCTGGTGGGTGCCGGATCCGTGTAGTTGCGATCCAGAAAGCGGCCGTCGCCCAGAACGGAGAGGATGTCCGGTTGGATGGGAACGTCCTGTCCCTTCCATCTTCCGATGGTCTGGGGAAGCAGAGCGAGATCTTTGCTGGGAGGCACCCGGTCCACGGCTGCGCGCAGATGGAGGGTTGTCCATACGGAGGCCAGCAGCAGCAGGAGGACCCAATAGCGGGGGGAACTCATAGAACCTCGTTTGCCGCAGGCCGGGCTGCGGGAGTTACAAGACGAATGAGGCTGTGCAGCAGATAGAGGCAGGTGAGAGAGACCAGGAACATGAGCCAGCCTGAGAACTCATGGAAGAAGCCTACGGCCTTGTCAGGGTTCCAATACTGAACGCAGAGACCGGTACCGACGATGCGGGCCGCGTTGGCGACCACGGCGATGGGGATGCTGCCCAGAGCCAGAAGAACGCGACGCCAGGTGCTGTGTTCCAGGAAGTATCCATACAAGATTGCCACGGCGAACAGACTCATCAGGGAGCGAATACCGCTACAGGCTTCAGCGACCTCGAGTTGTAGCGCGGGGAGTTGAATCACGTTGCCGTCGCGCAGCACCGGTACGCCGAAGAGGGGTAGCAGCCCGCTGGCCAGTCTGGACGCCAGAAGCTGTAGCGGGAAGGTGAGCTGATTGAAGATGACCGAGGGAATGGGAATCGCCAGCAGGAGCACCAGCAGAGCGAAACGAACCTCGCGCAGGATCGCCCCGCCGAGAAGTGTCCAGACCACGCCCCCGAGAAGCATCACCAGAGAGACGCGGGAGAGAAAGATCTCCGCCCCGTACTCGCCCAGAAGCAGAAAGAGGACGGCTGCCAGCACCAGCCAGATGCCCGCCCAGGTCTGCCGGATGGGGGTTCTGCGCAGGGTCTCCCGCCTCTGCCACAGCAGCAGCGCGGAGAAGGGGACGATCAGAAAGCCATGCGAAAAGTCGGGATCGGTGTACCAGTTGAGCACAAGCTCTCCGACGACCTTGTAGTAGAGGGCTATGATCGGCAGGCTCAGCACGAGATAAGGAAGCCAACTCCACACGGCTCCTCCCTTGAGTTGGGCAGGCAGCGGTTGGGATCTCGGTAGAGAGTTGGCTGGAGAGGTGGTTGGAACCATTCGGGTATCCTGTGTTGCTACGGATAGAGCAATTTCACTGCCAGATCCGGATCCTGGGATCACAGAGAGGGCTGCAGGGTCCGGAGTGAACCGGCAGCCATATTAAACGGAGGGTTCGTGGCCGGTTCTGGTCCTTCTGCGGAACGATCCTGCTGGCCTGCGGTTGGAGGTGGGAGAGAGGCTCCAGCCGCGCAAGGGAGGCAGCCTGGAGAGCGGGCGATGCAGGAGGCCGCTGCGGAGGTGATCCATAAGCGAAGCCTTCCCTGCGTGGGGATTAAAAGCCGGAAAGAGCAGATAACAAGAGATTTAATGCCGTGAAGACAAGATGAGGTCTGACTGTCAACTGATGCGGGGATCTTGGAGCCCGGGACAATCGAGGAGACTGCGGCTACCTGCAGAGGCAGGGTCATTCTTAATTGTCGCCGGGCCGGGAGCGCTCTCCCTGGGGTCCAGTCGGGGGTCTTTGCAAACAGGGGGTGGTTCCGCGACCGAGGAAGCAGCGATCTGAGA